>JAITJW010000171.1 GCA_031278715.1 Treponema sp.
CCCCATTTTTTCATGCCCCGGTGCCCAGTCCCGAATGTCCAGTTTTGGGCTTCGCCCGTTCCAGGATACCAGATTAAGTTCCTTTTTCCAGCCATTTTTTTCCTCGGACAGTACCCCAAGGTGCTTTAATATATCAAATGTAATATCCGCCACAGTATTCTCCATTACTTACTTGTTAAAGCCCATAAGATCGGGTATGATAGTATCGATCTTTGAACTATCGGTATATTCGGATTTTTTGGATCGTTAGTCAAGGAAATCCGGACTTTGACATGCGGGATTTGGAGGATTTCCGGCGGAATCAGGGTCGATGCCGCGGTTTGGAGTTCGCTATAAAATGAAGGAGCCGATATGAAAAACAAGTATGGCCTTGCATTGTTGCTGATTGCAGGGATCTTGGTGATCTGGGGTTGCAAAAGTACCGGAACCGTTACTGAAGTTCCCCCACCGGCGCCGCCCCCCCCGGCAGCGCCTGAGCCCCAACCCGAGCCCCAGCCCCCATCAGGGCCGGATCAGGCAGCTCTCGATGCCCTGGACGCGGCTATGGCCCGGGCTGAAAAAGAGAGAAAGCTGGCGGAAGATTTTAGATCCCCCTCCTATTTTCCCGCCGAGTGGGGGACTGCGGAGACCGACTACCGTTCTATTACAGTCGATAGAACCAGTACCGCAACGGTGCAGGAGGCCGAAGGACGTTATAACGCGGCAGCGGATACTTACCATGCGCTTTTTCAAAAGACCGTCCCTCTTTATGCCGCGGATCTGGAGGCTGAGGTCCTAAAGGCCCGGGACGAGGCAATCGCCGTGGGAATACAGGATTATGCCCCCGATTACCTTGACATTGCAGACGAAACGGCCCTGGCTGCGCAGAGCGCCTACCTGGCAGAAGATTACTACAAAGCCGAATTGGATGCACTAGAGGCCTTGGATCGGTACCGCTCCCTTAAAACCGGTCTGGAGGCTTATCATATCCGGGAAGAAATAGAGCAGCGGGACTTTGCCGGCTTTGACCAGACGAATTTTGACCGTGGCGACCAGATCCTCCTTGCCGCGGCCGATGCTTACGAAGGCGAAGCGGTTAAAGACGCCCTGAGCGGGGCCGGGGAATCAAAAACCATCTACGACAGTGTACTTAAAACCGGTTGGGCAGCCTATGCAACCCAGTTACGCGGCCTGGCCCAGCGGGAAAGGCAGAACGCCCTGGACGCAAAGGCCAATGTAGCGGTCCGGGAAGATTTTACCCGCGTCGATCAAATATACAATCAGGCCGAATCGTCTTATAACTCCAAGATTTATAATAATGCTGTCGATCTCTATATCCGGGCGGAAGCCGGGTTTGTAGAGACGGCTTTGGCGGCGGAAGAAAAACGCCGTATTGCCCAGGCGGCAATTGAGGCAGCGGAAAGGAAGCTGGTAGAAAGTGAAAATACTGCCGAAGAGGCGGAGAAGATACTGGAAGGAGATGAGGAATGAAGCGCGGAATAGTACTATTTTTGGCGATCATACACCTTGTCGGAACGCAGGCATTTGCCAATTCTGAATGGTCGGTGGAATTCTTCCTCAAACCGGATCTCGCACCCAAGGGGCAGTCTCTTGCCGAACTGCCCGAGCCGGTGCCGCTCTTCCCCATCATGATGCTGGCCCAAGCCACAGCCTCCGACGCGGCGATAGAAATTCCCAGGAGTGTGCGGAACAACCGGTATTTTACGGAGAGCCTGAAGCTGTCAAATCAGGCTAAACTTTCCTATGACGAAGGGGATTACGATGCTTCAGCCCAGTACGCTGAAGAGGCAGTCCGTTTTGCCCGGCTTTCCGACGAGTACATTGCCCTTCAACTGAAAATCCGGGAAACCAACAACGCCATTACCGCCGCAAAACGGCGCTTGGATCAGACATTGTCTTCCGGCGCTTCGGCCTATTTCCCCAACGAATACGCTGAAGCCCAGAGGTACTACAGTACCAGCCTTACCCAGCGTTCCACAGAAAAGTACGACGATGCTATAGACGCCGCCAAGCGCGTCCTCCTGATCCTGGCCGATGTGCGGGTACCCCCGCCGGCGCCGATTGTGGTGGAGCCAAAGCCTGAGCTCCCCCCGCCGCCGGTTGTAGAGGCGCCGCCTCCGCCACCACCGCCGGTTGTAGAAGTTCCGGCGCCGGTACTGCCCGCGCAGTACACCGTCCGGCCCTGGAACCCCTGGCGGGATTGTCTGTGGAACATCGCGGGCAGATCCTGGGCGTATGGGGATTCTACCAAATGGCGGATCATCTACGATGCCAACCGGAGCAAATTCCCCCAGCCGGATAACCCCGACCTTATCCATCCCGGCATGGTCTTGGACATTCCCAGTATTAACGGGGAGGTCCGGCAAGGCATGTGGGATGAAAAAACGGAATATCCGCCCTTGCCCTAAGCCGGACGTTTAAGCTGCGCTCCTATGAGCCGTTCATAGGAGCGCGATAAATAACGGCCCCTGCTGGCGGCCTGTTGTGATTCGCTCCAAAATCACACGAGCTGTGGATATTCCCGCAGGTAGAGCGTCAGGGCGGAACCCATAAGGGCGTGGACATAGGGCGGTCGGCCCATGCCTTCGATTAGCTCACGGGGTTTAACCTGCAGCGTTTCAATATACTCATCCTCGTCCAGATCCTGAGCGCCGGTGAAGTGCAGATCCTCAGCCAGAAAGATGTGGACTGTGTTCGACATAAGCGCCGGATTCGGGCGAAATTCCCCCAGTTTTCGTATCTTTCCCGCTTGCCAGGCGGTTTCTTCCTGTAGTTCCCGTGCCGCCGCCGCGGGGGCATCTTCTCCGGGTTCAAAGACCCCGCCGGGAAATTCAAGGCTCAGCTCCTGCGATCCGTGCCGCCACTGTCTGACCAGGATAAATTCTTTTTTACCTGAAATTTCAAGAACCGGCACCACAATGGCCCAGTCCGCCGCATCCATGACCGTGTAGGTCCGCCGCTGCCCGTCGGGGGAACGGCATATACATTCGTTTACACAAAAAACGGGGCAGTCAAACACCTTCCGGCTGCTTTCCCGTTTCCATTCCAGTCCGCTGTTTCCCATAGGATCACCATACCCCTCCGGTGGTACTTGGTATACAGGTCGGCAGAAGCGAGCCCTGCCCGCTTCTGTTTTAAAAATCTTTGCCTTAAAAATCTTTTGACAAGTCCTCCTGAGTAGATTTATGCTTGTAACGCAAGGCGGTTCCAAAATGCCACGCAAGAGGAGACAGGCTATGGCAATAATTACCATTTCCCGTGAATTGGCGGCTCTGGGCGATGAAACCGCCCATGAATTGGCAAAACAGCTTAACTACCGGTTCATTGATAAACAGACCCTGGAGGATCGGATACGGTCCTGGGGGCTTATCGGGTCAAAACTGGAAAAATACGATGAACGGAAACCTTCGTTCTGGGCTTCCCTGTCCCAGGACCGGGACGATTATGTACATTTTCTCAGATCCGCCGTCTATACCGAGGCCGCCCAAGGCTCCTGCATATTTATTGGCCGGGGCGCCAGCATCGTTCTGGGGGATGTACCAGGGGTGGTTACGCTGTTTCTGGTGGCCCCCCAGACTATCAGGGTTGAACGGGTAAGAAGTTATTTTCAGTGCGATGAAAAACGGGCACGCCAGATTATCGACCAGAGCGATCACGACCGCAGTGGTTTTCACCGTTACTTTTTCGATATGGAGTGGAAGGATCCGGGGAACTACCACCTTTCCCTCAATACCGGCTGCCTGCACCCCGCTGCCTGCGTGGATATTGTCAAAATTTTCATGGGCCATAATATCACCGGGGATGTGGAAGCCCGTGGCTTACAGCGGATCAGTGAATTGACATTGGCCCAGCAGGTAAAGCACTATATCATCTACGAAAAGGAGATCCCCATTCATTTCCTGGAAGCATCCGTATCGGGTAACGCTATTACCCTGTATGGGGTGGCCAGCTCCCAGTCTCTTATCGAAACCGCCCTGACCGTCGCACGGGAAGTTTCCGGATCGGCCCAGGTGCAAAGCGAGATTCAGGTTATTCAGGAATACAACATACTGCATTAAGGATGGTCAGCGTGAAGACAGACGAATTGCTGGAGAAACTGCACCGTGTAGATCGGGAATACTACCGGCTTGAAAAAATTCTGGCCTTGCTGCAGTGGGATGAGGAAACCTGCCTGCCCCCCAGGGGGGTGGAAGAACGGGCGGAGCAGCTTGCCCTGCTCCAGGGTATAGCCCATGAACGTCTTGTTTCCCCCCTTGTCGGGCAGTGTCTGGCGGAACTTGGTTCCACAACGGAAAATCCCCGGGGCGATGAGGGGCTTCCCGCCCTCCAGCGGGATTTTCTGCGGGTTGTACGCCGCGCCTATGACCGGGAAGTAAAACTTCCGGTGGAATTTGTAAGCGCCGCAGCCCGTGCGGAAGGACTCTCCCAGGCGGCCTGGGCACAGGCCCGGCGTACTAACGATTTTTCCTTGTTCCTGCCCCACCTGCGCACAATGATCAATTTTGCCCGGGAGAAAGCCCGCTATTGGGGCTATTCCGCTGCCGCGGGGAACAACAACCTGTACGACGGACTCCTCGATATCTACGAGCCGGGATTATCCTCGGCCCGGATAAGCGCCCTGTTTATCCCCCTGGGGGAACGCTTGAGCGCGCTCCTCAAAAAGCTTTCCCCTCCGCCGCCGTATCCCTTCCTGGAGCAGGACTACGATACCCGCGTCCAGGAACAGTTTAACCACGAGCTTATGGATTACCTTGGCTTTGATTCCGGCCGGGGCCGGCTGGATATCAGCGCCCATCCTTTTACCACATCGCTGGGGACTGACGATGTCCGTATTACCACCCGTTATTTCCCCCGGAACCTTCTTTCAAGTATTTTTTCCGTTATTCACGAGTCCGGCCATGCCTTTTACGAGATGGGACTCCCCGCAGAACTCCGCTGTTCCTGCCTGGCCGATGGGGCTTCAATGGCCGTTCACGAATCCCAGTCCCGCTTTTGGGAGAACGTCATCGGCCGCAGCCGTCCCTTTTGGGAGGGCCTTTTCCCCGTATTAAGCCGCTACTTTCCCACGCAGCTTGGCCAGGTCGATCTTGATACGTTCTACCGGGGACTGAACCAGGTACGGCCCTCCCTTATCCGTGTAGACGCCGACGAGGTAAGTTACCCGCTGCACATCATCCTCCGGTTTGAACTGGAAAAACAGCTTATTGCCGGGGAACTTGCACCGGAAGATCTTCCCGGCCGCTGGCGGGAATACAGCCGCCGTTACCTTAATTTGGAAAGTGAAACGGACTCCGATGGGGTGCTGCAGGATGTTCACT
Source organism: Treponema sp. (assembly GCA_031278715.1). Classification (GTDB taxonomy): domain Bacteria; phylum Spirochaetota; class Spirochaetia; order Treponematales; family Breznakiellaceae; genus JAISFT01. The sequence goes on from JAITJW010000171.1 coordinate 5,319, forward strand.
GGTCTATGGGGGCCTTCGGCTATTTTCCAAGCTATGCCCTGGGTAACCTCTACGGCCTTCAGTTCCGGGCACAGATGCACAAGGATCTGCCCGGCCTTGAATCCGCCTTGGCAGGCGGAAATTTCAAGCCGGTCCACGAATGGCTTGCGGACCGTATTTACCGCTGGGGCCGCCGTCTTGAGCCTTCGGAACTTCTTGCTACCGTTACCGGAGAACAACTCTCCACGGATCCCTTCCTGGACTATATTGAGGCCAAATACACCGGACTCTGTAGGTAACAGCATTGAGGCCAAATATACCGGACTCTGTGGGTAACAGCCCCGGTCCGGACCGGGGCCGCTCTCTTTTTCTCCTGCTTTGGCTTGGTTATTTTGCCGCCGGTCTTGGGCGCTTAAGTTACCTTACCATCATGGTTGAAATTATTGGCCGGGAAGGTTTTTCCGCCGCTACAATGGGACTGGTGGGGACCGGTTTTATTGTCTGTTATGGGGCCGGACAGATACCCAGATGCTGGTTATCTGGTGTTTTAACGGCCTGGTCCAGTCGATGTTATGGCCCCCCATTCTGCGGCTGATCGCCGAGTACTATCCGGACCCAATCCGGGAAAAAGTCTGCATAAATAAAGGATACGGCAGGTCCCGGATTCAACCGGCAAGTGCAACACCGCCGCATTTGGCAAAAACCTCAGCGGGGGTTTTAAAACCTAAACACTTCATCGGCGTTGCATTAATCTTGTTTACAACAGTGTCTATTTCTTTCTGTGTCGTCAAGCGCCAATTGTGTTTTGGACTTTACCCCGTTGGGTAGACACTGTATCCGAGCGTACTTTGGTGTGCTGCTAGGCCACCATGTTGAACACAAGCCCGCTCTGGGGCATGGGACTAAACGAGACGCTCTCAGACGCGACCTGGGTGGAACGGATCTGCTGTTCGTACTGTTCGATAAGGGCGTCGATTTGTTCTTCGGACATGGTTTCCGCGCTGGTGGAACCGGCAGTCCCCTGTTTTTTGATCCGGCTCAGCTGCTCAATAAGAACGTCCAGTATTTTGAGTTTGTTGATAGTGATCCCACGGGTACCCTCCGGAGCGGGGACACCGGAAACATGGCGGAAATGGGAGTAGATATACAGGGCGGGGGCCACAGGCAGGGACATTCTGCCTCCCAGGGCGGCGTTCATGGCGTATCCTATGCTGGGCATGACGGTGGCGGATAACATTCCCCGGCTCATTGCATTACTCCTCATGTTTTTTATCGGAATTTGAAAGAAAAAAATAACGGTTTAAGGCTGTTTCACCCTGTCAGGTTTCAAAGTACAGGTTTCAAAGTGCAGGTTTTGAAGCCGGCTCAGTCGATCCGGTTAAGCCGGATCCAGTCGTTGATACGCTGTTCCAGGGGCGCTACGTCTTCCTTGTTGTCATGGCGAATCCGGTCGTGCATGTAGGGAAGGATCACCTTTTCCTTCAGGGCCGGCCAGTTTCCGGGCAGGACATTGGGGGGGACCAGTTGATCTTCCGGGGGGATATGCCCCAGCAGGATGGGGTAGAAACGGGGAAAAACCTGCTCGGTTACGTTACGGAGGGCGGAAAAACCGCCGGCGATGCCAAAGGATATTTCGCTTATGCGTTGATTCCGCGCGGATTCCAGAAGCAGCGTCTGGGTTTCCGGCTGAAAAAACCAGCAGGTAAAAGCCTCCGCGGCCTTTCTTGCCTTCCCTTTTTTACAGATCCCGTAGTAGACGGTGTCTTCGTTCAGGGGGATAGTGTTGGCTTCCGCAATCCAGCGGAAATCCAGAGTACTGCGGCGTTCCTGGGCCATCGTAAACAGCTCGGCACTTTCCATATAAGCAAAGAGGATATGACCGGAAACAAGCCGTTTTGCAGGGGGATCGTAAAAATACTTAAACGTAAAATCGTCAACTTGCTGGATACTGGTATTTGCCTCTTTAATCCACTGCTGGTTGTATATCATGGCCCGTTCCAGGGCTTGGGCGTCCCAGGCCAGCGGCGCCGCTTCCCGGAACCCGGCGCCAAGAAGCTTGGCTGTAACGAAGAGGAATTCATCGTTCCAGGCCGGGGAAAAGCCCATTCGGGTATAGCCGCCGTTTTCCTGATTGTACTCTTTGCCCAGGGTTTTTATCTCCTCAAGGCCAATGGTAAAGGGGTTGGAGATAAGGGATTCGTTCCCCCGTACAAAGACCAGGGCGGGGATGTTGAAAGAAACCGGCAGCAGGTACTGGTGGTTTTCAATTTTTCCCAGGGCGATCAGTCTGGGGTAAAAATAGTCTTCGTTTAGGGACTGATCTTTGAGCAGCTTGTCCAGGGGTTCAAGCAGGGTTCTTGTGGACGCGCTTTTGAGCCAGTTTCCGACGACTATGTCAGGATATTCAAGGCCCTGGGCAAGTTTTTGAACGGGGGAATCGAAATAACGGACCTCTACCTTGTAGCGATCCTGCGTTGAGTTAAACTGATCCGCGTAAATGGCGAATTCGGTCTGATCGGTCCAAAGAACCGCCCCTCTTGCACGATCCGCGTTACAGGAAATGAAAATACCCAGGATAGCGCCCAGAACGATGCTCAGGCCCCCCCAGGCCCCAACCGGGGGAAACCTGAAACGGGAACACCGGAATTTTTTCATATTATGAAGCCATTCCCAAAACTCGGTTAGTTTTGGGAATGGCTTTGGAAAAAGCGGCCCAAAGTCCGCTTTTTCCTCTAGATCTAAGGTTGTTTTCCCAAAAACTGAAGTTTTGAGAAAGCCTCTATGAATATTCATATATGCCAGTCCTTATGTTGATTGCACGTGTGGTTTCAGGTACTTTCGCAGTACAACGTGTACCTCATCAAAATCCAGGGGTTTTCCCAGATGGTCGTTCATCCCCGATGCCAGACAGCGCTCAACGTCTTCTTGGAAGACATTGGCGGTCATAGCTATGATAGGTACCCCCTGGGGGAATTTTTTGAAATGTTCCGCCGCCAGCTCCGGCGAACCGGAACGGATTTCATCCTCTTTGGCGCGGATAAGGCGGGTGGCCTGGTAGCCGTCTACCTCCGGCATGTGGATGTCCATAAAAACCAGATCGTAGGCGTCCGGATTGGCGGCGAATTTGTCACAGGCCGCCTGGCCGTTTTCCGTCTCGTCGATCTGTAAGCCCAGGGGTTCCAGAAACGCCAGTACAATTTCCCGGTTTATTTCTACATCTTCGGCCAGGAGGATCCGGCAGCCGGAAAAATTATCCATGTCTCCGTCCGGTTCCTGCCGGACCTGGACCGCATCTTCCCCGGTCCGGACGATCCGGGTACTTAGTTGCCCGGTGGAGAGTCCCGCCCGGATGGTAAAAATAAAGGAAGCCCCCTTGCCAAGACTGCTTTCCACGCGGATCTCCCCGTTCATCATCTCCACAATCCGCTTGCTGATGGCCAAACCAAGCCCCGTTCCTCCAAAGAGGCGGGAAATACTGGAATCTACCTGGGTAAAGGCCTGAAAAAGCACGGACTGCTGCTCCCGGGCAATGCCGATTCCCGTGTCGGTTACGGAGATCTCCAGCACGCACTGTCCCGCACATTCCACAGGACTTTTCCCTGCCATGTCCGCCGGAACGGATTCTTCCAGGGACAGGAGTCCGGCATGAACGGTAATGGTTCCCTCGTCGGGGGTAAATTTGGTCGCATTGGTCAGCAGGTTGGTAATGACCTGTCCAAGCCGCTGCTCATCGCAGATTATTCTGCGGGGTATGCGCTGATCGATGTTGAGGATGAGGTTCTGCTTTTTTTCCACAAACCGATGATCAAGGACGCCAAGTACACGGCCAAGCATCGCCTCAACATCAAATTCCGTATAGGACAGTTCCAGCTTGCCCGCCTCGATCTTTGACATATCAAGAATATCGTTGATGATCCCCAACAGATGGGTCGAGGCGCCTTCGATTTTGTTGAAACAGTAATCCTTTCGTTCCTGATTCTCCGCGGTCTTGCCGATGGAGGCCATGCCGATAATGGCGTTCAGGGGGGTACGGATCTCGTGGGACATGGTGGCAAGGAAATTTGATTTGGCGCGGTTTGCCTGTTCCGCCTTTTCTTTTTCTGCCAAAATATCCGTCATATCCTGGAAAATGGCAAAGGCCCCCTGAAAGGAACCGGCGTCATCGAACATGGGGCTAAGGTGTATCTGGTAGTTCCGCGCAATGCCGTCGCCACAATTTATAATATCTTCGTAAACATAGTGGGTCCTTTCACTGCCCTCGAACATGGCGCGTATCCGCTCCATCTTGTCTTCCCCGGTAAAACGGGCAAAGATTTCCCGGTAGTTTTGCTTTCGTATGGCATTGACGCCGGGAATATTAAAACGCCTGAGAAATATATCGGCGCAGTAGGCCAGGCAGCCGTCTTTATCGAACAGGAGGATAATATCCTGACTGTTGATACATACCATGTTCATGTACCTGTCCTGCCGGGTAAGCCAGTAGTCTTTTATGGAACGGACGTACTCGTAGATCGAAGTCAGGATCATGATAAACAGGTACAGGCCACTGATAAGGACGGCATCGGCAAAATCATAGTGAAAAACAGCAGGGCCGGGGGAAAATATTCTAACGATGGTGATCAGAAAAAGAACCAGGGCGGGAATAAAGCCCCAGGGCAGGCCAAGGGTAAAGATCGACATAACCGGATAGGAAACAATCCAAAGAATCGAAAAACTCCGGGTTTCGTTTTTCAAAAACAGCATGAGGACACAAAAGACGCCATATATGGCGGTAAGGATAAATCCGCCGGCGATGAAGGGGAGTTCCGTCCACAGGAGCAGAAGGTTGATGATGATCAAAAAGCCGATGATAAGCTGAAGGAAGCCCTGATCAACAAGGGAGGCGCGCATATCCGCGGCGCCCATAGAAAGAATTACCACGGAGGTGAACACATAGATAATATTCAAAACGATAAGGCGGATTGTCTCGTCCAGCCCCCGCTCCTGGTCAAGGCCAGTGTATTTTCCGCTGGTAATGATCAGGAACAGCCGGTCTTTCAGGGTCATGGAATCTCCCCTGCCGTCCCGTTTGCCGGATTCTTTGAGAACAGTTTTGACAGACAGGACAGGCCCACCAGTATACCCACTACCAGAAGGGCCAGAGCAATGGACAACTGAAAACCATCCACCCCCGGATTAAAATTCCCCCTGATTAAGAGACCAATCTTTGTTCCCGCGGTTATGGCAAGAGAAGAATATGTTACAGCCAGCATGATGAAGGTTGGAACGATAAGTACTGCAGTGCCGCGGCGGCTTTGCTTGAGGAACAGGGCGCAGACCAGAAGGGTAAAAGCCGCCAGAAGCTGATTCGCCGCGCCAAAGAGGGCCCAGATATTCTGATAACCCAGAATTGCCAACAGGTAAGCCGGCAGCAGGGTACAAAGGGCGGACACGGGCTTGGTACCCATGATCCGCCGCAGGAATGCCGGGAACGTTTTCCCCCGGTCCCCGGACGGGCCGGCATGTTCAGGGCCGGCGTACCCGGACTCGGCATGTTCAGGGCCAGCGTACCCGGAATCGACATGTTCAGGCCCGGCGTTAAGGGGGGCTTCCGCAGTCCCGCAGGTGAAGAGTTCCTGAAAGGAAAGCCTTCCCAGCCGCGCCACCGTGTCCAGCGTGGTAAACACAAACGAAGAAACCGCCAGGGATACTATCGAAAAAGAAACCTCGTCGGGAAACCCCAGCTGGCGGAGAAACCCGGAGACTGCGGTGGCAAATACAACCGGCGGCGCTTCCCGTGGCAGAACCCCGTCACGGGCCAGGGAAGCCACGGCGATCAGGGCAAGCACGGCGACCAGGGTTTCCAGCAGCATGGACCCGTAAGAAATGGGGAGTATATGCCACTCGTTTTCGATCTGCCTTGACACGGTTCCGGTTACCACCATGCTGTGAAACCCGGAAATGGCCCCGCAGGCAATGGTAATAAAGAGGCCGGGGAACAGCAGATTCCCGTTTACGCTGAAACCGGTGAAGGGAGGAATGGACATTTGCGGACGGGTAAAAACAACGCCGATAAAGGCCGCCAGGATCATGGCGATAAGCAAAAAAAAGTTAAGGTAATTCCGGGGCTGACCCAGGGACCACACGGGAACCACTGAGCTGATAAAAATATACCCAAACACCACAAGCAGCCAGAGATCCTTGGACAGGAAGATGGGGAAAAAAAGTCCCAAAACAATACAGAAGACGAGCAGATCCACCGCGATGATTCCGCTTGCCAGACCCGAAGTTTTTTTCCGGTAGATCAAAAAACCCATACCCACCGCCGCGGCAATAAAGAACAGGGAGGCAGAGGCTACCTGGGCATTAGTCTTGATCGGTTCACCCCCGGGACCAAAGCCCGAAAAGGCATCGGCCACAATATCGGCAAAAGCCCCGATGATAAGAATCGAAAAAAGCCAGACAAAAACAAGGAAAAGGCGTTTCCCGGTTTTACCGGCGTACAGTTCAATTAGCGAACCGATGGATTTACCCTTGTTCCGTACCGATGTGTACAGAGCGGCGAAATCATGAACCGCACCAAAAAATATCGCCCCCAGGAGGAGCCAGAGGAGTACCGGAACCCAGCCGAACATGGCGGCAATGATGGGACCGTTGATGGGCCCCGCCCCGGCAATGGAGGCAAATTCATGGCCAAAGACCACCGAGGGAGAACTGGGTACGTATTCCATGCCATCTTCAAGATCCCGCGCGGGGGTCTTCCTGGCCGGATCTATGCCCCAAAGCCGGGCCAGACGGCCACCATAGAGGGCATAGGCAAGCGCCAGGACAGTTATCGCCAGGATCAACAGGTCAAGACCGTTCATAGCATCGGAAATGCTACAACGATCCTTAAAAAATTAGTAGCGGTTATCAAATATCCGGGTAGATTTTTTTTCGCTCCGGGGAAGCTCCCCCATGCCTACGGCCTTGGGTTTGGGGCTAATACCGATCTGCTCCCTGAAAGATTCTTCCACTATCTTTTCCAGATTCTTCCGTTCTTCCGCCCCGGTAAGGGGAGTCTCGAACAAAAGGTTAAGAATATCCCGGCCGTTAAGGTGATCGATCTGTATCTGGTATTCACTGGATACATCGGGAACGGAGGCCAGAAACTCGTCTATCTTTCCGGGGTAGATCATGGCCCCCTTTACTTTGACCATGTCGTCGGAACGGCCGATAAGGGTACCAATACGGGGAAAGGGGCTGCCGCAGGGACAATCGCCGGGAATTTCCCGTGTCAGATCGCGGGTACGGTAGCGGATAAGGGGGGCCCCCTCCTTGCAAAGAGTCGTGATTACCAGTTCACCGCTCTCCCCGGGCTTTACCACTGCGCCTGTGTGGGGATCGATAATCTCATAGTAAAGGAAATCGGTCCATATATGCATACCGCAGGCGCAGGAGCAGCTAATGCCGATGCCGGGACCGTAGATCTCCGTAAGGCCGTAAATGTCGTACAGTTCCACCCCCAGTTCCGCGGCAATACGGCTGCGCATCTTCTCGCCCCAGCGTTCCGAACCGATCAGACTCTTTCTAAGGCAAATCCTGTCCCGTATCCGGCGCCGCTCTATCTCCTCCGCCAGGAGCAGCGCATAGGACGATGTGGCACAGAGGACCGTGGACTTTAGGTCCTCCATCATTTTAAGCTGTTTGTCGGTATTTCCCGGCCCCATAGGGATGGTCATAGCCCCCAGCCGTTCCGCCCCCAGCTGGAAACCGATTCCCGCGGTCCACAAGCCGTAACCGGGGGTGATATGGACCCGGTCTTTCGCCGTAACCCCCGCGGTTTCGTAGCAGCGCCTGAACATAAACGCCCAGTCATCCACGTCTTTTTGGGTGTAGGGGATGATCACTGGCGTACCGGTGGTCCCCGATGAGGAGTGGATACGCACTATCCGTTCATCGTCCACGGCCAGAAGCCCCAGCGGGTAGGCTTCGCGCAGATTGTCCTTTCCGGTAAAGGGGAGTTTTTCAAAATCTTCCCGGCTTTTTATATCTTCCGCCTCTATTCCCTTAAAAAATCCGGTATAAAAACCGCTTTTTTTGGCATGGCTTATGGATTCCCGTATCTTGTCCAGCAGCTTATCGGTCATTTCCATTTGATCTTCCTCCCCGGACCCCGCTCAGAACCCGGCAGTGTGTTTCTATATAAAAGTACACTAGCACAGATGGATAGTTCCCGCAAGTACCAAATAGACTACCCGTTAAATTGATATGACACCGGCCATCCGTCCGAAATGCCTCAGTTCAAAATATTAGCGAAGGACCGTCCGTGTGCGCCACGTAAAAAACGGACCATAGCTGTCTTGAAATAGACAGCAAAAAAACGTAAAATACCACAATTGAGAACTGTATGGAAAAAAGGCATCTGGATCTTGCTGTAGCCCTGCGCCACGAACTGCATCAACATCCTGAGTTGGCCTATCAGGAACTATGGACCAAGGAGCGCCTGATCAGCTTTCTGCACCAGCACAGTTCCCTTGAAGTTGTGGACAGGGGACACTGGTTCTATGCTCTTTACCGGCCAGGTAAAGGACGGTACCGGGCCGGCAAAGACCGGCCAAATATAGCCTTTAGGGCGGATTTTGACGCGCTGCCCATCGACGAAACAATCTCCCTTCCCTACGGTTCCCGGTTTCCCGGCGTAGCCCATAAATGCGGACACGACGGCCACAGCGCAAGTCTGGCAGGCTTTGCCCTGGATGTAGACGAACACGGTGCCGATAAAGACATCTACTTTGTGTTTCAGCACGCAGAAGAAACCGTCCAGGGGGGCTTTGAATGTGCCCTCCTGATGGAAGAGGAACATATTGCCGAAGTTTTTGCCTACCACAATGTTCCGGGTATGCCGGCGCACAGTATCGCCGTGGTGGACGATATTGCAAGCTGCGGTTCTACCGGCATGATCATCACGCTGACGGGCATCCCGGCCCATGCCAGCCAGCCCGAAGACGGGCGGAACCCCTGTTTTGCCATTGCGGAGATTATCAACAGTATCTCCGCCTTAACGGACCCCGCCCAATACAAGGGGCTGGTACTCTGCACGATTATCAGGATAGACGCGGGGAAAGAGGCCTTTGGCATGTCCGCCAGCGAAGGCCGTCTGCTGCTGACGATCCGCAGTCAATTTGACAACGATCTGGAAGATCTTAAGAAAAGGATCCAGGAAAAAACCAGGGAGAAGGCGGAGCGCTACGGCCTGATATATGGGTTTGACTTTCGCGACAGCGTTCCCGCGCTGCGCAACCACAGGGAAAGCGCCGCCAAGGTGCGCAACGCAGCGCGGAGGCTCGGTTTTTCCATGCTGGAAGCGGGCGGCCCCGCCAGGGGTTCTGAAGATTTCGCCTGGTACACCAAACGGACCAGGGGGGCCATGTTCTGGGTAGGCGCGGGGGAAGGGTGTTCCCCTATCCATACTCCTGAGTTTGATTTTAACGACGAGATCATACCCACCGTGGTGGACCTCTACCGGGCCCTGGCGGAGGAGCCCGTTGAACCAGGGCGGGGATGACAGCCGGGGCAGATCCAAAACCCGGCCGGGTTTTGGATCTGCCCCCATGCAGTGTGAATAAGGGCTTGAGCCCTTACAATATTTTGGGCTTCCCATACCATAAGCGCGGATTGGCGGCGTAACGCAGGTTAACGTTGTTCGTTCCGGGCCCGCGGGCGGGCAGTCTTAAAAGGAGTATACGACATGGAAGCCTTTTTTGGAGTGGTTGGGGCTATTTCAGGGTTTTTCTGGGGTGTCCTCTTCCTGGTTGTGCTGGTGGGCGGGGGGGTTTTCCTTACCATCAGACTTAGATTTTTTCAAGTGCGGCACTTGCCCTACATCTGTAAGCAGACTTTTGGCAAGATCTTTGACAAGGGCAAGGGGGAGGGTACGGTGAGTCCCTTCCAGGCTGCGGCCACCGCTATGGCGTCTACCATCGGTACGTCTAACATTGTAGGGGTCCCGGCGGCTATTGCCTTTGGCGGCCCCGGCGCGCTGTTCTGGATGTGGTTGATCTTCCTGGTCGGCGGGGCCACCAAGTTTTCCGAGGTGGTACTGGGTGTCTACTACCGGGAAAAAAACGCGGACGGCCACTATATCGGCGGCCCCGGTTATTATGAGACCAAGGGCTTCCCCATTAAAAGCGTAGGCAGGATCATGGCCCGGGTGGCGGCCTGTGTCGCCATGGTGTACTACTTCCCGTCCATCGCGACCCAGGCAGTTTCCCTTGTCCAAAGCGCCGAGACAGTGGGGATCAACAAGTACATCAGCAGCATCATATTGGTGGTACTGGTGGGTTCCGTAGTGCTGGGCGGCCTTATCCGGGTAGCCAAAGTAGCCGACAAAATGGTGCCCATCATGTGTATACTATACATCCTGGGTTCCCTGGTTGTGATATTCGCCAATATCGGCAATGTCCCCTCCAGCCTGATCCTGGTCTTTAAGTCGGCCTTTACCGGGACTGCCGCCACCGGAGGCTTTATCGGCGCGGGGGTTTCTATGGCCATCCGCATGGGTCTGGCCCGTGCCACCTACTCCTGTGAGGCGGGCATGGGTTCGGCCCCGATTGCCCACTCCGCCGCCATTACCGATCACCCGGTTCGCCAGGGTTTCTGGGGTGTCTTTGAGGTTCTGATAGACGGTTCCATCTGTACCATGTCGGGCCTGGTGATACTGGCCAGCGGCGTATGGAAGGAAATTAACCCCAACGATGCCCTTTCCATGCCGTCTATAGCCTTCCAAAAAGTGCTGGGCAGCGCGGGCGGTTATATCGTTACTATTTCCGTTTTCCTTTTTGCCCTGTCCAGTATTATCGCGGTTATCTGGTATGGTGAAAAACTGGTGGAATTTTTCTTTAACACGAAAATTTCCAAGTACACCAGGGTAATTTACACCTTGAGCATCATGCTGGGGGCCTTTTTCGGGCTTGAGGCGATCCTCGCCGTGCTGGACCTGACCAACGCCCTGATAATACTGCCCAACATTGTTACGGTTCTGGTCCTCAGTCCCCTGGTTGTAAAGCTTACCAGGGAGTATTTCTCAAGCGATCAGTACTACCTCAAAGACATTAAGAAAAAATAAATCGTGCGCCGGGTCCCCTGTGGGGCCCGGCTGTTTCTTTGTTATGGTTTGACAATTCCCAGGGATATTAACCCGTTGTAGATAAGCTGGACCGCAAAACCGGCCAGAATAAGTCCCATGATCTTTTCCATCACAAATATACCCATAGTACCAAGGACCCGGAGGATAAGGCTGCTTGCCCGGAGAACCACGAACATACATAAAAGACCGATAAGCAGGGCGGGAGTCAGAACAGCCGCCGAAGAGAGCCAGGAATTGCCGCTGGTAACGTACGTCATGATCACCGTAAGAAGTCCGGGGCCCGCTATCATGGGAATGGCCAGAGGAAAAAGAGCCACAAAACTACTCTGGGTTTCCTCCTCCCCCGGAGGCGGCACACGGGTGGTCCGGGGCCGGGAGTAGATCATCTCGAAGGCGATAAGAAAAAAAAGGACCCCTCCGGATATGTAAAAGGCCCCCGGCTTAATACCGAAAAATTCCAGGATAAACTTTCCACCCGCCAAAAATATCCCCATGACCAGGGCGGCGAAGAGAATAGCCCTGACAATAATGCTATCCCGCGTTTTTTTATCGTAAGAGGCGGTAATACTCAGATAATACGGAATAATACCGATAGGGTCCATGACGATAAGAACGGTCAAAAGAATCTGAAAAAAACCATGTCTCATATTTCTACCTGTAAATACGGCCGATATACGGCGAAGTAAAGAGTCTTAACAGGGCAATGTAATTCGGGATAAAAGAGACCGTATCGCCTGCCTTGTAGTTCCGTTCTGAAGAACTTACATTCAAAATAAGATGATCGGAACTGGCTCCCAGAATTTCAACTTCCTTGTCCAGGGAGATTATACCTCTTAAATCCAGGTCTTGTCGTCCCACCGCACATATCGCCCGCCTGATCAGCCCCTGATCCTTAAAGACGGGCCGTTCTTCAAAGGCGTCAAGGCCCCGTTCCCCCAGGGGCAGGGAAGGCTTTGTCTGTACCTCAATGACCTGGGCCTCCAGGATCACCGCGTCATTGAACGTGTTTTTTATTCTGGTCTTATAGGCCGCCTCCCTGCCCAGGATAAACGCCTCCCCCAGGCGCAGGTTGTTGATTCCCGCCGGCAGTTCCCCCCTTTGGACTAAATAAAAAGAACTTGAATTTCCGCCGGAAACTATGGGAAGTTCGACACCGCAATGTTCCCTGATACGATCCGCCCAGGAGACCAGCCGGGACAGGTTATCTTTTCCGGGAATAATCGCCCCGTAACAGGTAAGGTTGACCCCCACACCGTAAAGGCTTAGATTAGGCATCTTCATAAGGGCGCCGGCAGTTTGCAGTATCTTCCTGTCCTCCGTAAAGTAAAGTCCTTCCCTAAGATCCCCGGTATCGATCATCAGTATTACATTGTGGCGTTTATGCTGCCGTCCCGCTTCGGCGTCCAAAAGTTCCAGCGTCGCTACTTCAGAATTGAGACTTATGTCGGCACAGGAGATCACATCCCCTGTTTCGCAGGCCTGGGGAAGCCGCAGCAGCATGGTTGGTTTTCCCCGGCCTGCATATTTTTTAAGATTTTGCACACGGGAATCGGCAAGATAGTCGACCAGAGGAGAGGCGGTAAGCATTTCGACAATTTTTTCATCGGCACAAAAAGACTTGGTAACAACCGCCAATGAACAGCCCGAATTCTTCAATTCGGCGCTCAAGACCGCCAGGTTAACTTTGAGTTTTTCAATATCAATACACAAACGGGGGTACAAGACGCCCGACTCTATCGTGGACATTTAGAATTTCATCAACAATATATACCATCTTTCCGGGGCTGTCAATTGCACCCGCGGGAAAACCCCGCCGCCGGAGGGCGGTGGGGTGTGGGATAAATGTATCAATAGCGGTTTTACCTACAGCCGGATTTAGTACGTGACAGCCCTGCGTTTTTCAGAACGGCAGGACGTTTTTATGGCACTTAATCGTCCCCATCCCAGTCAATAGTATCGCCATTCAATGTTGCACTGCCGTTTGTAAATGTTATGGCAGCTTCATCATTGGCAACCCAATTATCGGGGTGATTAGTATTGGTTGAAGGTATAACTTTGCTGTTCATGATCACGATATCCATATTGAACGTACCGCTTCCGCCATATCCGGCTGTTATTACTCCACCTTCAGCTTTGTAAACCGGAAGTTTCACCGTGCCGCCCGTAATTTTCACCGCTTCTGCGGTAATAGTTATCTTGCCGGCATAGAGTAAATCAACCCCCTTCTCCATGTCATCACTCGTTGTATGCGCAAAAGCATAGTTGCCATCGTACTTAGAAATACCGGTAATGGTCAGTTCACCGGGTTCTAGTTTTGTAAACGTTCCGTTCATGTCGCTTAATTCGTTTACAAAATTTGCAACGAGCAGCTTCCCGCCCTCAATAATAATCGCAAGTCCGGTGCTGCCTGCCTCTGTGCCCCCACTAACTGTCCACTTTGCGGCGATTCCTCCAATACGGGAATAGGTTCCGTTGTTATAAAGGCTTCCGTTGGCCGTAGCTGTCCATGAACTACCCTCAACCGTAGCGAATACAGATCCTCCGGTATTATCCATAACCCATATAAAGGGATTTGTATCATCGCCAAAGGGATTTGTATCATCGCCGTTGCCGGCATCATAAACCGTGATGGTGAAATTCAGGGTGAAAGGACTTGACGCTGACGTTCCGTTTGTAATAGTGGCAGTTATAGTACAAGGTCCTGCAGATGTTGCGGTTAACACGCCGTTACTGACACTGGCGCCGCTCCAGACAATTGTCCGATTGGTAGCATTGGAGGGTTCTACCGTTCCGCTGAGTGATAGAGGAGTACCCTTTATGGCTGCTGTCGGTACGCCGGTAATACTCGTAACGGCGACAAAAGTATCACCAGGCCCGGTTCCATTGTCGCACCCTGTTACAATTACTCCGAATGTCAGCGCCGCCGCCAACATCCCCGATACAAAAAATTTGCCTTTCTTCATGGAAAGTCTCCTTCGCGGTTTAGTGTCTCGCCGACAAAATTCTTATGATTAACCACCGTGGCGGATAATTCCTTTTGGTGGAGCTATTCCCAAAACTCGGTTAGTTTTGGGAATAGCTACCGATGGGACAGGTGAGGAAAATGGACAAACGTTCCGTTTGTTTCTGTAGGAAAAGGGGAATTTAGGTTTTAGATACTTGACGTACCGTCTTTTAGTTAGAGTATAATGAGCTGTGAGCTGTGAGCTGTGAGCTGTGAGCTGTGAGCTGTGAGCTGTGAGCTGTGAGCTGTGAGCTGTGAGCTGTGAGCTGTGAGCTGTGAGCTGTGAGCTGTGAGCT
>JAITJW010000199.1 GCA_031278715.1 Treponema sp.
GTGCGGTGTTCTTCTTCCAGTTGATGCCCATAACCGCCATTTGTAACATTTTTACATTGCCGTAGTCAACAGCGAAAGGGCGGGGTAAACCCGCCCTTTCGACTCAGTAGTTTTTCTTACACATTGTCAATGTTCTGTCCCGGACAAATGTTCAACAGGCTGCTAGAACGCGATGTCGCTGCGGCTCTTTGCCTTTTGTGCCAGGAAATCAAGGAATTTCAGGAACAGGCCGTTCTCCTGGGTTTTCAGGTAGGTCTGGAAATCCGTAAGGATCCTGCGGGCTTCGGCCTCCGTGGGGGCAAAGAAGGCCCGTTCACGGTAGGTTCTCTCCGGATCACCCTCGAACGCGAAGGCGCTGACTTTTGCGTAGTCAGGAAATTCGGTCTGGAATGCGTTAATTGCGTAGCCGGGAAACTGTTTTACAGGCCGAAGTTTTTTATAGGCTTCAAGTTCCGGTACGGCGGCGTCGGCAGCTCCTGCTTCGAACTCCCCAAACCAATCGACCCTTAAACTGGTAGCGGTTAAGGGTCCGGGAATGTAATGAGCGCCAGCCGCACGCAGATCGTCTTCCCAGGTGGTATCACCGCTGGCCTTGCGCCGTAGCAGATCGGGAATCAGCCGGGGCTGACCGGCGCTGTTGCGGACAAATGTCTGGCCCTCAATGCCATACGCGGCCAGAGTCATGCCCTCCGGCGTGTTGATATAGTCGATGTACCTGAAACTTGCCTCAAGGTTCTTGTTGGTGGTGGGGAAAAAGATAACCCCGGAACCCGAAGCGCCCATGCTTTCCACCTGTACCAGCGGGTTCCCCTGAACGTCGTTTAAGGGGCCCACGGGGATATAGCGCATCTCAGGATTGCTGTTGTAGAGACCTGTCAGCTTGGTAGAGAGGATACCCGGGCTGAACTGGGCGGCAAAGAACAGAGCCGTGCCGTTCCCCACCTTCTGATCCGCCAGGGTATCGGCGGTTGTGAAACACTCTTTGTCTAAAATACCCTGATTAACCAGTCTCCAGAGAAATATGTTACGGTCGATCCAGTTCTGGGTCAGCCAGTAGTGGGTAACCGTACCGTCGGGGTTCTGGATATAGTCGGTCAGCTGCTGGACAGAGAAATTTTCGGCGTAGCGGCCATAGTCCCAGCCCTGGTGGTAGGTAGTAGCTACGATGATGGGGTTGCCGTTAACATCCTTGAAACCGTAGTCCCGGGCCTTTACCATGAAGTCGTAGAGTTGCTGTGCGGTTTTGATGGATTTTTCGTCGATCCCCAGGGCCTTGGGCACATCGCCGCGGACAAACACGCCGTAAGCCCAGTTGGTGATATTTTCCGGGTTACCGGGTATCCCCGAAGGGATCACGTACTTATGGCCGCCGAACATGGGATCCGTCAGGTCGGTCTCCAGGTACTTCTGAGAGACAACGCCAACATCGTAGACACGCTTCACATTGGGATATTTTTCCAGCATATCTTCAATGGGGAGCAGCATGCCCTGGGCGGCGGCTCTCTTGATGACACCGGTTTCCCCGGTATTCCCACCCCAGAAAGGACCGTTCACGATGTCGGGCATGTCACCGGAAGCGAACATCAGGTTCAGCTTCTCCGTTTCGCTCATCATGATGCCTTCGTACTCCACGGTAACACCGGTTTTTTCACGGATCGCCCTGGCCACGGGGTTGTTGTACTGATCGGCGGCGACTTTGATACCACCGTTCCAGCAATGGAGCATTCTCAGCCGTACATCGCCTTCCGTGGATTCCTGCCGCCGGGCGGCGCCGAACAGGACCACGCTTGCCGTTACAAAGACAAGCGTGAACATTACTGTTTTCTTCACAATAATCCTCCTAAAAAATTTGTTTATTTTATCCATGCACAGCATGGCTAAAACCACTTGTAAGTTCCGGCGCTCCACCGCCGGATAAGGGGTTATCCTTTCACGGCGCCAATCATGACGCCTTTGACGTAGTACTTCTGTAAGAACGGGTACACCACCACAATGGGCATGGTAAGGATCATCACGAAGGCCATTTGCAACGACTGGGGTGTAAAGGTCCGCATAGCCTGGATTAAGGTTTCCTGGCCTGGTTTCATTGCGGTAGGCGAGGATTCGCGCAGGAGTTTCTGTAGCAGTGTGGCGGCGGGGAACAGGGCTGTCCGGCTCTGGTAGTAGGCCCCGGTAAACCAGTCGTTCCAGTGGCCTACGCCGATAAACAGGGCCAGTGTGGCGATGATAGGCATGGCCAGGGGCATGTAGATTTGGAACAGTACCCGGCCATGTCCGGCCCCGTCTATCTGGGCAGACTCCCTCATCTCCGCCGGGATGGTCTGGAAGTATGTGCGCATCAGGAGAAAATTAAAAAAACTGTAGACGCCGGGGATCACGTAGAGCCAGAAACTCCGCGTAAGGCCCAGGTCCCGCAGCAGCATGTAGTAGGGGATCATGCCGCCGCCAAAAATTGTCGTAAAGTAAAAGAAAAACGTGAAAAATGTGCGGCCGGGGGTTTGCATGATCACTGCATAGGAAACAAGGGCGGTAAAGAACAGGCCCAGTATTACGCCCAGGACCGTGCGCGCCGTGGAAATGATAAGCGACTCGAATATACGCGGGTCCTGAAAGGCCCGTGCGTAGTTTTCCAGCGTAAAGGCACGGGGCCAGAAGTACACGCCGCCCCGTGTAAAATCGCTGCCTACATTGAACGAGGCAACCAGTACGTACCAGAATGGGTACAGCGTAACAAGTCCAAAGAGGCCCAGAAATATCACGTTACATACCTGGAATACCCGTTGAGAGGGCGATATAAATTTCATTCTTTTGTTCCTCCGGAAACGTGCATCTTAAAAAATACCCACTTCAAAGAAACGCTTGGCCGTCCAGTTGGTAATGAGGACCAGTGCAAACGAAAATGCCGACTTGAAAAGACCGATGGCCGAGGCGTATTCGAACTTGCCGTAGTTTAATCCTGTCTTCAACGTGAACGTGTCCAGAATTTCCGATATGAGCATGTTGGCCGGTTGTTGTAAAAGCAGAATCTGATCAAAGCCCGCGTTAAGAATACCGCCGATAGCAAAAATGAACATAATACCGATAGTCATTTTGATGCCGGGCAGTGTTATGTACCAGGTACATGCCAGTCTGCCGGCGCCGTCCAGGTAGGCCGATTCATACAGTTCAGGGTTGATGCCGGACAGGGCAGAAAGGTAGATGATGGAACCCCAACCCGCGCCTTTCCAAATGTCGGAAAGTACCACCAGGGGGTAGAAAAACCGTTCCTCCCCCAGGAAAAAGATACTCTCCAGGCCCAGACGGTTACGGATATTGTTCACAATGCCGCCATAGGGACTAAACACGACGGTCATAAGGCTTACGACCACGACCCAGGAGACAAAGTTGGGCAGGTAACTCATGGTTTGAATGGCCCGCTTGAAGCGCGGGAACCACAGTTCGTTTAGTAACAGGGCCAGGATTATAGGCGCAGGGAAACACAGGAGAATTTTAAGGCCGCTGATAACAAGGGTGTTGCGGATAACATCCCAGAATTCCAGGGAAGAAATAAAAGCCCTGAAGTGTTTTAGCCCCACCCAGGGACTACCCATAATGCCCAGGTTGTATTTGTAATCCTTAAAGGCCAGGGTGGCCCCGTACATGGGGTAATAATTAAAAATCAGGAGGGATACAACACAGGGTAGCATAAAGAGATATACAAGCCGGTGTTCCCATATCCGTGCGCCAAGGGATTTACCTGAAAGCCTAAGCCGAGGGGTTTTCATTACGGCGTACTCCATTTACTATAAAAAATCTTTTACCTGTAACCGGCAGGAACCGTATTACGACACAACGATACGAAAACGCCGGAACATTTTGAGCGGGAGGAGATGGTGATAACAGAAAAGTGTGAAGATTATTAACGCAGGTATACAGAATTACATGGGGGGGGGGGGGGGGGGGTTTTTTTATAAAACCTGTTCGGTATCAAA
>JAITJW010000204.1 GCA_031278715.1 Treponema sp.
AAAAACCAGTTCGTGGGCCTTAAAAATTTCGAACTCATTGTAAAAAGCCGGGATATGGGGCGGGTGATGAAGAATACCATCATCCTTTCGGGGCTGAATTTCATCCTCATGGTGTGTCCGGTTGTCTTTGCCCTGCTCTTGAACGAAATCGGCAGCAGCAAATTCCGCCGGCTCGCCCAGACTATCACCACCCTGCCGCATTTTATCAGTTGGGTAATCGTTTTTTCCCTGTCTTTCGCCATTTTCGGTTCCGAAGGGGTGGTAAACCAGTTGTTCGCCCCTTTGGGCTTGCAACAGGCGGTTCTTATCAATCCCCGGGCGGTATACTGGTTTCAGTCCCTGTTAAGCCAGTGGAAGAACGTGGGCTGGAGCGCCATCATCTACATCGCCGCCATTACCGGGATTGACCAGGAGCTTTACGAAGCGGCCACGGTTGACGGCGCGGGCCGGCTGCGCTGTGTATGGCACATCACCCTTCCCTGCTTAACGCCTACCATTCTGGTATTGGCCCTGCTCAATATCGCGGGCTTTATCAACACCGGTACGGATCAACACTTTGTGTTTCGCAACGCCATCATTATGGACAATATCGAAACCCTGGATCTTTATACTTACCGGCTGGGCATGCAGCTTTTTGATTACTCTTACGCCACGGCGGTGGGGATATTTAAAAGCTTTATCAGTATCACCCTGTTGTTTATCACTAATAACATAGCCAAACGGATCCGGGGCGAGTCCATTATATAGGAGCGGGATATGGCGATAAGGGAAACGGCGGCCCGGCGCGGCTTTGTAATATGCAATACCCTGTTTTTTGCGGTTGTATGTTTTATTTTCGCCTATCCCCTCTGGTATGTGTTTATCCAGTCGGTAAGCTCCGGGGAATCGGTAAACGCCGCGTGGCTGCCCCAGGGTTTTACTTTTACCAATTACCGGGATGTTCTCAAGATGCCTTCGGTGGGTCAGGCGGCTTTTATTTCGGTGCTGCGTACCCTGCTGGGGACTTCCTGCACGGTTCTGGCCTGCATGCTCCTGGGCTATCTCTTTTCCAAACAGGAGATGCCCTGCAGAAAATTTCTCTACCGGACGCTGGTGATCACCATGTACCTTAACGCGGGGATCATCCCCACCTACCTGACGATCCGCGCTTACGGGCTGCTCAACAACTTTTGGGTTTATATACTGCCCGGCGTGGTAAGCGCCTACTACGTTATCCTCATAAAAACCTACGTGGAGCAGCTTCCCGCCTCGGTGGAGGAGAGCGCCATGCTGGACGGCGCGGGAACCCTGACTATTTTTTTCAAGATCATCCTGCCCATGTCCATGCCGATTATGGCTACCATCGCTATCTACGCGGCGGTACACCAGTGGAACGCCTGGTGGGATAACCATATCTATGCCTTCAGCAACAAGAATATCCTCACCCTCCAGTACATGCTGTACCGCTATTTAACCGAAGCGGAAAGGATCATCCGGGAAATGAAGGAATTCGGCGTGGAAGTGGATATGTCCACCTTGGTAACCCCCCGCAATATCCGTATGACGATCACTATGGTAACGGTAGTACCGGTGCTTTTCGTGTATCCCTTCATGCAGCGTTACTTTGTAAAAGGCATCGTCATCGGCGCGGTAAAAGGATGACGGCAATCCCTCGGGAGGGCTTTAAAACCCGGCGGGCGCGGGATTGCCTCCGGTGAAACCGGCCCCTTGTATAGCGGCGTAATATTCGTCAACAACACTGCCGTAGGCGGTGTTTTTTCCAAGTTTACAGGGAATTTCGGAGGAAGGTATGAAAAAGCTGTGTTTTTTATTAACGGCGTGTTTTATTGTTCTCGTTATGGGAACGGCGTTTGCGGGCGGAGGCCGGCAGGGAGGGGGCGGCGCGGCGGCCGGGCCGGTAAGCCTTAGGATAAACGATCTGACCAGAAATTATGAAAGCACCATGTGGTACGCTAAACTGCAGAAGGATCTGAACGTGAAAGTGGAGGCCCTAAGCCTTGAGGTGGAGCAGCTTAATCTGGCCATCGCCTCGGGGGATCTTCCGGATATTACCATTCTGCCGCCTAACAGCATGTCTTTGATCGCTTCGATTATTCAGGCCGACGCCGCGCTGGATCTGAGTCCGTATCTTGAAACCAAGCTTCCCAACCTGCTCCGTCCCGCCTACGCGCCGATCAACAAGCTGATGCAGGAACTTATGGGCGGCCCGAACCATAAACTGTATTTTACCACTTACGGCATGGCGGCTGATAATCCCGAGGGGGGTATACTGCCCACCCGGGGTTTCATCGTGCGCTGGGATTATTACAAGGACATCGGCGCCCCCGCCATTAACAACGATGATGATTACCTCGCGGCTCTGAAAGCCATGCAGGCCAAGTACCCCCTTAGCCGCTCGGGTAGGAAGACCTACGCCATCGGGGTGGAGAAGAATTTCGGCGACATGGGCGGCTACCGGGCGGCTACTACCCTTGGCAATGTAGCCCTGAACGTCTGGGCCTTCGCGGGTACCCGCTACGCGACGGACGTGTACACCGGCCAGCCGGTAAACGGTTACACCGATGTGAACCGTTCCATGTACTGGGCGGACATGCGGTTCTACAACAAGGTGTACCGGGCGGGGCTCTTTGACCCCGACTCCTTCTCCATGAGTTTCGACGAGTACAAGGCGAAGATTGCCGACGGCGTTTATATGGGCCTCTACTACCTGCAGGAGGAACTCTACGAAAAGGAAGCGGCGCTGGATCCCCAGACCAAGGCCAAGTATGTTCCCGTTCCCTCAACCGGGGCCTACGCCTTCGCCAACAAGATAGCGGCTTTCGGAAGATTCCCCCAGTTCGGCAAGCTGATCCCCAAGAACACGAAAAACCAGGAGAAGGCTCTGGAGGTACTGAACTGGCTCTACGATCCGGACAACAGCCGGGTCATGTATTTGGGCGACAAAGGCGTATACTGGGATTACAACGCCGGCGGCAAACCGTACATCCTTGAAAAAACCCTGGAGATGATGGTTTCCACTCCCATGCTGCCCGGCCTTGATACCCGTGATCAACACCAGGTAACCTGGAGCGATACAGCCCTCCATCCCGACGGGAGCTATTACAATCTGATACACGAAAAGGAATACAAGAGCCGGGGCCTCAACCCCGCCCTGCAGGATTTCTGTAATTTTTACCAGGTTAGCTATCCCGCCGAGGCTCAGTACAACCTGTTTAAACAGGGCAAGGTCAAAGATAACAGCAACGACTACGGCCAGAATATTACTTCGTTTATCCTTATGCCCACGGACATCAAGCGTGTTTCCGACGGGGTGGTGCAGATCTTCGAGCGGGCCATGCCCCGGCTTATCCAGGCGAACAGCGACGCGGAATTCCTCCAGATCCAGAACCAGGTATTGGCGGACGCCAGGGC
>JAITJW010000001.1 GCA_031278715.1 Treponema sp.
GAAAACGAAAAAACAAACAGTGTTACCCTCGACTGTTATGCGTCTGTGGAAGTGGAGAAATCCACGGAAGACACGGAAAAATCGCCGGTGGAGAAAAACAAAAGCGGCATACTGTTAAAGTACAGAGAACTTTTTGATTACGATGCATTGTATGCCAAACTGGTGGAATACAAGAACCAAAAGAACTATCTTAACGCCGTTGTGTGCCGGGAGTATATCAAAGACCTGCTGGGCCGCGGGGATTGGTATACCCTCTTTTTGCCGCCCTCCTTCGAGGCTGGCGCGGCGTTCAGCGCCATAAAAAAAACCGAAGAATTTGCCCTGCGCCTCCTTAAACGCCATTTCGATATTCAGTACGCCATTGCCCGCAGCGCATGGGAAGAGCAGCGCCTGCATTATGAGCCCCTGACGGAGGAGGATGAAAACTTTATCGGCGAATACGAAGTTATCCTCGGCGAAAAAGAAAATGACGCCGCTTTTGTCGCTTTCTTTGAAAACCTCACAGTCCGGCTTAACAGCGAACTGGCAGACGGTACGTAAGGAACACGAAAAGAAGCTGGAAAACACCGTTCCCGGCCTTACCGTAAAATTACACTCGTATATTCTCAGCCCCACCCAATTCAGCGATCTGGGCGAAGCTTGTTCTACCAAAGAAGACTACAATTCCTCCGGCGTTTATTTTATGGACGACCCGGATTATCTTGAACAGATGTGCGCTGATATTTTCGGCTGAGCCCCATGCCGGCGAACTTTCGTCGTTGTACTGTCTATTAATCACCTCGCTAAATCCTATCCCTTCCTCTACAACAATGTCAAACAAGCCAACATATTCACGTTCTATTACGCCATACCCACAGGCAACTATGTCATTATGCAATTCTTTCAATAAAGCCGTTTATCCATGCCGATTTTTGAGGGGTATATCGGATTTACCGAATTGGCCCTTTTGGTATATCCGTTTGCCAATCTGATAATCCAGCCATCGTATACAAGGGTTTGCAGGGAAAGCCACGCATTCATTGATAGTTCTTCTATAGCAAAATCCATCCTGCTTTCCCCAGGGCTTTTCTGTTCATGGCTTGTTTTTAGTGACACCCTCTATTTTCTCATGTATCTTTCTTGTCAATACCAGTAGTATTACTGAACTTATTCCCACAGATATTTCCACGACCGCCACTTGCTTTATTATTCCGGTTTGCATTAACATGGCCGGAACATCAATTAGGGCATGAATTATTACTGCCAATGGATATAAATATAGTTTATTTTTGCAATAAACTGAATAATATACTATTATTGACAATGATATTTGTACTCCCAATGCAAATAGCCTTTCTACCCCACCAACCAAAAACATATACGGCTCAAGCATCGTAAGCGCGTTTATTTGCGCGTTTAATTGGGTCAATGCTTCTCCTTCTATATTCATTGTTAATATTTCCACGTTTCCGGTATTTATAATAATGGAAAATACTAAATTGCCTATCATGGCTATACCTACAAACATTATTGCTTCAATTCCACCATGCCCAATCCCATACGACAGCCCCGTTCCTATGCCATTATATTTTTTCTTTAATATGGTAAACGATAAAAACCTTGCCGTTTCTTCAAACAGACCTGCCATTAAAGCGCCATAAATTATATAGGCAACTGGTATATTTTGTATTTTGAATATGCCCAAGAAAACAGAGTGTATCGAGCTTTCCAGAATTAAAACAAAAATTATAAAGGCGGATGCCCCTATAATCATAGGAATAAATTTCCCATTGTATTTTTTATAAACCACAATAAACAAAAAAACCGGCAACCCTATTGAAATAACGGCTGAAACTGCCATAAAAGCCATTGAAAAAATTGGAACGTGCATATCACTCCCTCCAAGGTTATTTATCTATGGTTCTTTATTGGAGGGGGGTACCCCCCCCCCCCCCCTACTGCTTGATGCTATTTCCGAAGGAATTCACCATCAAAACCGGCTGATGAGTGGCGTCCATGGTGTCCCGCCACAGGTTGCCTTCTGGGTCCACATGATTGCGGCGGGAGACTACCACTTTAATGGGTACATGGACAAATTCGTTGTTCACCAGGCCGATAATCAGTTTGGTTTTCCCGGCCATTGCTGCGTGGGCTGCGGCGTTTCCGAGCCGCTCGCAGTAAATCGAGTCGGCGGGGTTAGCCGGGGAAGAACGGATAATATAACTGGGATCGATGTATTTGAGGTTGATCTCAATCTTTTTTTCGTCAAAATAACGGATGATCCGGTCCCGCAGGTAGGTTCCTACGTCGGCCATTTTAAGGTTACCACCGGCATCGGTTTTCTTTTCCGTCAGCAGCTGATCCTGCATGGCCCCTTCTGCCACTACAATGACTGCGTGGTTACGCCGTCTGAGCCGTTCTTCCAGGTGGTGCAAAAAGCCGTTGTAGCCTTCCAGATTAAAGGGTACTTCCGGAATAAGGACAAAGTTAACTTCGTGGCTGGCAAGGGCGGTGTGGGCGGCAATGAAGCCTGACTCCCGGCCCATGACTTTTACCAGGCCGATACCTCTGATGGCGGAACTGGCCTCCATGTGGGCTGCCGCTACGACCTCTACGGCCCGGTCTACGGCGGTATCAAAACCAAAGGATCGCTGGATAATGGCAAAATCGTTGTCTACGGTTTTGGGGATACCTACCATAGCGATTTTGAGTTTCCGCCTGTCGATTTCTTCGGCAATATCCAGACTGCCCCGCTGGGTTCCGTCTCCGCCGATGGTAAATACCATGTTCATGTTCAGCTGTTCTATGGCGTCAACGATCTTGCTGACTTCCTCGCCGCCGCCCCGGGCGCTGCCCAGGTAGGTACCGCCCAGTTTGTGGATATCATCCACGATATCCGGGTCCAGGTTCTTGACCCCGAATTGATGTGCCGGCAGAAAACCCAAATACCCGTACTGTATTCCCGATATGCGTTTAACGCCGTAACGGTACCAGAGGCAGCGGACAATGGACCGGATGACATCGTTTATTCCCGGACAAAGCCCCCCGCAGCTGACAATGCCCGCGTGAACATGGGCGGGGGTAAAGTAAAGCATTTCCCGGGGTCCGGCACATTCCAATACCTGGCTGCGCTTTAGCGGAAGCTGTTTCCCCGTACTTACGCCGGTTTCCAGCCGGATAAACTGGGAATCGGTTACATAGTTGGCCTTGAGGTCCCCTACTTCGGTAGACATGGCAAGAGGAGATTTGATATTCCGCTTTCCCAGTTCCTCAATGGTAAAATCATAATTTTCAATCATGGAACTCTCTCCCTGTGTTGTTCTTGGATCTAATGCGCTGGTTCCGGAATCGGGCATGGTAATTGCCTCGCTTACAAAAAACGTTTCACATTACAAGTCTCAAAGGTCTGTTTTAACTATAGCTGTTCATTCAATATCTTTCAATTGCTGTTAGCGGGGCGGCATAGTATGATGAAAACTGTCTGGTCGTTGACCAGGTAATGCCATAACAGCAAGGAGAATCCGGAATGATGAAAAAAATTGGCCTTTTTTATGTTGTGCTGGTATTTTTTGCCGGTTTAGCGGGGGCCCAGGAGAGCAAGAGTGGTATTCAGGCTATTTTAAGCCACTACGCGGCGCGGAATTTTACCGCCGGGGCCGTTGACCGGGAGGATCTGGACCAGATACTGTTGGCCGGTATCCATTCCCCCAGCGCCAATAACCGGCAGCCCTGGATGTTTACGGTGGTCCAGAGTTCCGCCCTGGCCCGGCAAATTGTATCCAACAACGAGGACGGGAATGTGCTTATCGTGATTTCCGCCGAAGGGGACGGTAGAACCAACGGCACCCAGATACTGGACTGTGCCCTGGCGGCCCAGAGCATGTACCTGGCGGCTCAGGCTTTGGGTTACGGTTCACGAATTTACACGGGTCCCATAAACAGCGTTAATCAGAACCTTAAAACCCAGCTGGGCCTTCCTGCAGGTCATAGTGCCGTTGTCCTGGTAAGGGTGGGGAGGGTTCAGAACAACGTGGATGCCCAGACTGCCGCTTCTGCCAGGGCTGCGGTGAATACCAAGGTCCAGTACAAGTAGGGCCGCCCTTTTGGGGCGGCCCGCTGGGGATGGGGAAACTCGTCCCCAATGAAAAGCGGAATGACCGCTTACTTCTTAAACCAGGTGAGTGGATTCCACCACTTTTTCCCTCCGGCGCTGCTGTCACCGGAAGAAGAGGAAGAGGAAGGCGCCAACGGGGTGTTTCCACTGCTGGCTTTACTGGAGATGATCTCCTTGCCGTCAGGGCCAAGCACAATCACCGATTCCTCTTTAGTATCTTCGATGGTGGTACTATACTTGATAGCCGTCGCCGAACCAAACCAGGTTTTCTTGGTGATTCCCTGCCTCACCTGCATCATACCGAATAATTTTTCGGTCTGAGCTTCCTGCACACCTTCGATGACAACGTTCACAATCGCATCGGCGCCAAGTTTCTGTGCTTCCTGGAGCAGCTTATAGTAGGTATATACCTCTCCAGACTCGCTACCGGCTCCGTCACCTTCGCTGATATACTCCGCGAAAACAAGCCCCAGAGATGTAAAATCCTTATTCGGCACCTTGATGCTCTGGTAGCTACCGTCCACAGGATTCAACCTGTTAAGCGATTTTACTGTTGAACAACCAGTCAAGGTTACGAACACGAGGGTAATCCCCAGTATCCCCAACACAAACAATCCGCTCTTTCTCATTTGAGAAACTCCTTTGGCAAACCGTTTCCGGTTTAGATGTACCCGCCCATACGGGCAGATTGTATGTACTCCGTTATGAACGGAATATCACCCTGTATTCCACCCGTCCGGGGAACCTGCCTGACACATGATTTTGATATATCATAGGTTTACAAAACTGTCAATCAATACATAACTTACCAGTACACAGGTACTTCCGCGTCGCAGGAGGTGCAATGGCAGGGCCGGGGGCCCGGGATGTCCGGCGGCAGGCTTCCGGAGGGGAGTGTCAGCAGGGGGATGTCTACATGGTAACCCCGGCGCCGGACCAGGGCCGCGCCGCAGCGGGGGCAGAGGGTACTGTTCTCTTCCCCGGCGATATTCCCTGCGTATACATAAGGCAGGATCCTGCGGGCCCGTTCCGCTGCCCGCAGCAATACGGCGCTTCCGGTGGGGGGCGCATCCCAGCGGTACGAGGGGTGGTACGCGGAAAGGTGCCAGGGGACGGGGAATGTCGTGGCCTTTTCACGGTTTCCGCAGCTTCCGCGCCGGACTGGTTCGATCTCCAGGGCGGCGATGAATTCCGCGCAGCGATCCAATTCGGCGTCGCTGTCGTTAAAGCCGGGAACCACCAGTGTAGTAAGTTCCAGACAGACCCCATAACGGCAGGCGCCGCGGATAAAATTCAGTACGGTCTCCAGGTCTCCCCCAAGGATGTTCCGGTAGTTTGTCCCGGAGAAGCACTTAAGGTCGATATTGGCAGCGTCGATAAGGGGCAGAATTTCTTCGGCTTTTTCAAGGTTCATACAGCCGTTACTTACCAGCACGTTGGCAATACCCCGTTCATGGGCCAATTCCATACAGTCCTTCAGGTACTCAAAGTGGATAAGGGGTTCCGAATAAGTATAGGCAATCTGCCGGGACCCGCTTTCCGGCGGAAGGGTGGACAATATTTCTTCGGGGTCCATCCGGCGGCCCGGCGGCGGCGGGCCAGCCTGAAGCTGGGAAATGTGCCAGTTCTGGCAGAAGGGGCAGCGCAGGTTACAGCCCGCAAACCCCAGGGAAAGAACGCGGGAACCGGGGCGGAAGTGGTACAGGGGCTTTTTCTCGATAGGATCAACGGCGGCGGCGGTGATATACCCGTAGAAGGGCAGGGACAGCTCCCCGGAATCTGCCGCCTTCCTGACGCCACAAAAACCCCCGCCCCCAGGCGGAATTGTGCAGTGGTGATGACAGAGGGTACAGCGGAAAAACTCCCGGCTCAGGGCGCCGCTCCCGGGCCGGAGGAATGGAAATGGATTGTGTTGAAGCGTTCCCGTAGTTCTTCCCGCTTGTCGGCAAACTGTACCGGATCACTTACCTGGAAGGGCTCCATAATAACCCCGTGGGCCCCGCGGCGTATCCAAAGTTTTACCAGAGGTACCCCTTCGCCGGCCTGGTTTACCGCAGAATGTAGTTCATCAATATGAACCACATCCTCTATCTTGAATTCCAGAATCGACGGACTGGTCCCCAGTGGATCGTAGATAAGGAGAAGTTTGCCCTTTTCCGACGGATGCTGCCGGAGATAACCGGTAAAGGGGATACCATCCTTGGGTGGTCCTTTGGTATATGTGGCAATCTCGCTTAGGGGCAGGGTTTCCAAATAGCTTGTAATACTCATATACACCTCCGCGTACAGACAGAATCTGATAAAACAGAAAAAGAAAGAAGCTTTCCCAAAACTAACCGGACGTTGGGCTTGACTCCTGACTTTAACTATACACTTCCACTGTAAATGGAGCAACGAATATTCGGATCGAGTCTGTCTAAAGGCGAAAGATTGAAACTTCTACTCCGCGGGGATACCATACTATACAGGAGCGATGTTTTGAGTTCCAATGACAGCAGCCAATGCGTATCTGATCGTATCTACGTGTTCCGCAAAGATTCGATCCTGCTTCGGGAGGACATTCCCGACACCGAGCTGGCCGGGGGGCTTCCGGTGGAACTTTTTGATGAGTTGAGCGACGCGGCGGCTTGTTCCGGTTTTGATACCTTTGAGGCGCCCGCGGTGGATGCTCCGGGTACCATAAAAGGCGCCCTGGTGGGAGATGATCAGGTCCTGCCCCCCCGCTGGCGGGCCCTTCCCGTACGGCAGGGGCTTTCCCTGATCAGCGCCGGGGAAACCGTGGACGGCAGGGGCCCTGTAGGGCGGCTGTTCCGGGCCTACCATGTGGCCCAGTGGCGGCGGGATTCAGCCTACTGCGGTAGCTGCGGGACAAAAAATACCGATGCTCCTGACGAATTTGCCCGGTTCTGCCCCCGTTGCGGCAGACGGGAATACCCCCGCATATCGCCGGCAGTGATCACCATTATTATCAATGACGGAGGCGAGGCTCTGTTAGCCCATAACCGTAAATTCGCCGATGGGGTTTACAGCCTTATTGCGGGCTTTAACGAGGCGGGGGAAAGCCTGGAGGCCACCGTGGCCAGGGAGATTCGGGAAGAGGTGGGTCTCGAAGTCAGGGATATCCGCTACATTGCCAGTCAACCCTGGCCCTTTCCCAATTCCCTTATGCTGGGTTTTAGCGCCCGTTATGCCGCCGGAGACATCAGGCCCGACGGCAAGGAGATTGAAGACGCCCGCTGGTTCAAACGCGGCGACCTTCCCCGGCTTCCCGGCTTTGGTTCCGTATCCCGCTACCTTATCAATAATTGGGTTGAGGGGAAGCTCTAAGGCCGCCGCAGAAGGGAAACTGTACGGCCGCCTTTTCGTGCCTAAAAAAAGGGCCGCCCGCACCGGGCAGCCCTTTCGTGTTACACGTTTCTGTTACAAGAAACGCTGCGGATACCCGCACGCTTATTCGGCGTTGATCCGGATAAGCCGTTTCTGGGCTTCGCTCCGTTTTTTGATCTCCATGCTCAGGATGCCGTTCTTAAAGGCGGCGTTTACCTGATCGGGGTTGGCGTTTTCCGGCAGCCTGAAAGACCGGCTGAAGGAACTGGTCCGGCGTTCGCGGATCAGGTAGGAACCGTTTTTGGAGTTCTTGCCGTTTTCTTTCCGCTCTTTTTCCTCGTCCTGCCGGGACTCAATGGTGAGGTTGCCGCCATCCACATGGACCTGAATATCCTTTTCATCATAACCGGGCAGTTCCGCCTCCAGAATGTAAGCGTCTTCTTTCTCCCGCACGTCTACCACCGGAAAGCGGTTAAAGGCCCGGTCAGCCGGGTTCAGCATGGAATCTCCAAAAAAGGACTCCAGGTAGTGGTCAAGATCGCTCAGGGCGTCTCCAACGGTGAGGGGGCGATACATGGTTAAAGTTTTCATGGTACTACTCCTGTTCGGCGGGCATTGATTTCCGGACCCGGTTCCTCCGGAATTCCCCTGCAGCAGGCTGCTGGGAATACCTTGAAAACCATGCGGCGTCCGGGGAAGGCCAAGCCGGATTCGGCACCCCCAACGGGGACCCCCAACGGGGGACCCCAACGGGGTTTTACGGCCGTTCCTGGAACCCCGGTCCCTTCAGGGCCGTGGGTTTCCGTTTTTCCCGTCAACACCTATAACATTGCAAAAATCGTGCCAAGTTTGTCTATTTTCTGGGCGTTTCCTGTGTTTTATGGCAAAAAAATCCGGTAATGGGACCGCGTGGCGTAAGTCCTTATGCCATAAGGACTTAGCTCAACCCCAAAAGCCAGCACCGGCAATCCGGTTTGTCGAATTTGGTCCGGTTTGTCATATCAAGCCTCCCTCCGGTGAATGTCTGAACTGTTTCTTTGGGTCAAAAAGTACCGAATGGGTCATACAGGAAGTACAGCGAGTTATTATGACACATTTGAAAAACGGGTGAAAAAAGACCGGGAATTTTTGGCCCGGACCGGAAACAGGACGGCGGACCTGCCTGGAAAACTTCAAAAATGTGTTTTTTTAATTTTTTGGGTGTGTTTCGTTCAAAACCGGGGGGCTAATCTTCATTACGTGATGAGGAGGCAAATTATGCAGCTATCAATTCGTGCGAAGGTAATTCTAATCATCCTGGCGATCATTGCGGGGATGACCGCGGCCAGTGTGGTTATCGGCGTAACCTTAACCCGCCATAATCTGAAAACAACCATCATCAATGATATGGGCGTATCCGGGGCTATTGCCGAACAGCTTGTTTCGGAAAAAATAAACGGCATAAAAACTAATATGCGTGTCATCTCCGAAATATGCGAGGATCTGGACGATGGACAGATCGAAGAAGTTTTGCGGAAAGAACTTACCGTCCAGGGTTATCTGGCCCTGCGGCTGATGTATCAGGACGGCAAAGTGATTTCCTACAACACCAGGACCGGGAACGATGAGCTGATCAACAGCAAAAATGCCCGGCGGGCCTTAAAGGGCGAAATGGTGATGAGTACTACCGAGTACGACAGCGAAGGGGAACTGATCCTGCGTTTCTGGATGCCCCTGGACGGCAATAAAATCCTGGTGGCCACCCTGCCGGGAACGCTGATAAGCGATACACTGTCCCGGTTCAGAATCTGGGAGACGGGCAGTATCTTCGTTCTTGATCGCGAGGGAACCTTTATCGCCGGTATGCTACCCCGCCTGGTCCAGGACCGGATCAATTATATTAAGCTGGCGGAAACCAACAACGAATACCGCGATGCAGCGGATGTGTATTCCAGCATGATCCAGTGGAAAACAGGGTCTGGAGAATACACCTACGACGGGGTCCCCAGTATCTGCGTGTACCGGCCCATCAGGGGTTCCGACGGCTGGTCCCTGGGGCTGATCTGCCCCGTTATGGAAAGTCCCCTTTCCCATGTACTGCGGTCTTTTCTGATTACCGCAGCGGTATTCCTGGGACTGGGGATCATCGCCACCCTTATTGCCGCCGTCTTTATTGCCCGTCCGTTCACACAGGCGGAAGAACTGGCCCTGGTGGCAAAATCCGCATCGGAGGCAAAGAGCCGCTTTCTGGCCAACATGAGTCACGAGATGCGTACCCCCCTTAACGCTATCATCGGGTTTGCCGAACTGGAACTGGGAAAAGAACATAATGACAACATTAAGTCAGAAGCCTGGGGAAGTCTGGAAAAAATTTACAGTTCCGGCATAACCCTTTTAGGGCTTATCAATGACATTCTTGATATTTCCAAGATCGAATCGGGGAAATTTGAACTGGTCCCGGTCAACTACGACATGCCCAGCCTGATTAACGATACGGTGGCCCTCAATATCGTGCGCATAGGCAGTAAACCTATTGTTTTTAAGCTGGATATTGATGAAAAGCTGCCCGCCCGTCTTTTTGGCGACGAACTGCGGATAAAGCAGATCCTTAACAACCTTCTTTCCAATGCTTTCAAATACACCATGGAAGGGGAAGTAAAGCTGAAAATCCGCTGCGAGCGGGATGCCGAAGGGATATGGATGGTCTGCAGTATTTCTGATACCGGCATGGGTATTCGCGAGGAGGATATTGACAAACTCTTTGGCGAGTACAACCAGGTGAATATGGAAAGTAACCGCCATATTGAGGGGACCGGCCTGGGGCTTGCCATTACCAAACGGCTGGTAGAAATGATGAGGGGGAACATCTATGTAGAGAGCAAATACGGCAAGGGCACCACCTTTATGGTCCGTCTGTTCCAGGGTTTTGCCGGTGATGCCGTTATCGGAAAAGAAGCTGCCGCCAACCTTGCCGAATTCCGCTATACCATAGCCCGGCAGAACCGGAACAAACAGATTGTACGCAGGTATATTCCCTACGCCAAAATACTGGTGGTTGACGATGTGGCTACCAACCTTGACCTGGCACGGGGAATCATGAAGCCCTACGGTATGACCGTGGACTGCGTAAACAGCGGACAGGCGGCCATTGAACGGATCAGAACGGGTACTCCCAAATACAACGCGATTTTTATGGACCACATGATGCCCGGCATGGACGGCATTGAGGCGGTACGTATCATCAGGAACGAAATTGACAGCGATTATGCCAGGACCGTACCCATTATCGCCCTTACAGCCAATGCAATTATCGGGAGCGATAAAATGTTCTATGACAACGGGTTCCAGGATTTTCTTACTAAACCCATTGATATCATGAAGATGAACGAAACCATTGACCGCTGGGTACGGGACAAGAAGCTGGAAAAAGAACTGAAAGCGGAGACAGGTCCGGTTACCGCGGAGGGGATGCCCGATAGTGCCGGAGACGGCGGGACTTCTATCAGTCTCGTGGAAAACGGGGACGGCATGGCGGAACTGACCCTGAGCGAGGACGAATGGGATTCTCTGCGGGAGGTTGAGGCCAGCCTCAAAATAGCGGACATGATCAGGGCGGCGGCGCTGGAGGGTCTGGATTGTGAAAAGGGTCTGGACTGGTTCGCGGGGGACGGAAAATCGTACATGGAGTCCCTGCGTTCCTATGCGACCCACACCCCGGCCCTCATCGACAGCATACGGACGGTAGGCCCGCTGGATGAGTACGCCACCATCGTGCACGGGATCAAAGGTTCCAGTTACGGCATATCCGCGGACGGTATCGGGCTGAAGGCGGAACGGCTGGAATACGCGGCCAGAAACAGTAACTATGCCTTTGTGGAGGCTGAACATGACCGGTTTATCGGGGCGCTTGAGAAATTTATTATCCGGCTAACCGATCTTCTGGACACTCTGGAATTGATGCAGCACAAACCCCGTAAAACCGCCCCGGACAAGGCTCTTTTGGCCAGGATTTTGGAGGCTGTGGAAAATTTCGACATGAGTACACTTGACCGGTCCATGGAAGAACTGGAGCAGTGCAGCTACGAGACGGAAATGGAACTGGTGTCATGGCTGCGGGACCAGATTGACAGATCCGAATTTGAAGCGGTAAAAGTACGGCTTATGTCCCAGGATCGCAGCGATACATCCCACCGGTTTGGCTGGCCCATTGGGGCATAATACATAAAGGAGCAGACTATGAAAAACAGACGGCAGATAATTTTTTTGGTTGACGACAATATAAGCAATCTGACGGCAGGGAAAGCTATATTAAAAACTTATTACGACGTTTTCCCCCTGTCATCCGGAAGCAGGCTTTTTGCAATGCTGGAAAATATAAAGCCGGACCTTATCCTGCTGGACATTGAAATGCCTGAAATGAACGGCTACGAGGCGATAAAAAAGCTTAAGGAGGACGAAACAACCAGGGATATTCCGGTTATCTTTCTTACCGGCAGAATCGATTCCGGCAGTGAACTGGAGGGCCTCTCCCTGGGGGCCATAGACTATATCTTTAAGCCTTTTTCGCCTCCCCTGCTTCTGAAACGCCTGGAGAATCACCTGCTTACCAGGAGCCAGCAGATCGCGCTGAAGGACTACAACGACAATTTGCAGCAAATGGTGGAAAAGAGGACCCGGCAGGTGGTTGAACTTCAAAACGCGATACTGAACACCGTAACGGAGATGGTTGAATTCCGGGACGATGTAACCGGCGGGCATATTGAGCGGACTCAGAACTACCTTACGCTATTGGTGGACAAACTGCTGCAGGAAAACATCTACCGGGAAGAAGTTTCTTCATGGAACCTGGAATTCCTTATCCCGTCCGCCCAGCTTCACGATGTCGGTAAGATAGCCATCAGTGATACTATTCTTAACAAACCCGGAAAATTGACAGCCGGGGAATTTGAGATCATGAAGCGGCATGCTGCCATTGGGGAGACGGCTATCGAAAAGATCATGGAGACCACGGCGGAAAATGATTTTCTTCATCACGCGAAGATCTTTGCCGGTACCCACCATGAAAAGTGGGACGGATCGGGGTACCCCAGGAACCTGAAAAACTACGACATTCCCCTGCAGGGCCGGCTTATGGCGGTGGTCGATGTCTACGACGCCCTTATCAGCGCCCGGCCCTACAAGCAGCCCCTGAGCCCCGAAGAAGCGGAAGAGGTTATTATCAGTGAACGGGGAAAGCATTTTGACCCCATCCTGGTGGATCTGTTCAGGGAACTGACGCCCCAGTTTGCACTGGTTGCGGAGTACTGCAGGGTTCAGGAGGGGGTCCGGGACAAAGTCCGGGGCAAGGACAGGGTTCACGACAGAGTCCGGGATAGTGTCCGGAACAGGGCTATTGACAGGGGTAAATCTTATGCCGTATTATCACGTTAATTTAAGGGCATATAATGCGGTGCCCTGCGGGGGTTTATCTTTTTGGTTTGCGCATAAGGAAAACAGGTGCCCGAGCATCTCTTTCACAACAATTTACCCATCACGCCGGGGAACCAGATATACCTGGATCGTCCCCGCGTTAATCATCTGCTGGAACAAGCCCTAACAAAGCGAGTAGTTATTATCTGTGCCGGCACAGGTTACGGAAAAACCTGTGCGGCTTATTTTTTTATCCGCAAGCTTAAAAAATTAACCGGTTGGATGCAGTTCTCCGAGCGGGATAACAACGGCGACCGGTTTTGGGAAAATTTTATCACCGCCCTTGACCCGGTCAGCAGGAAGACCACAGCCAAGCTGGCAAAAATTGGCTTTCCGGCTACGGAACGGCAGTTCGATCAGTACCAGGCCGTCTCCCGGGAGGAACCGCAGCCCGACGAGCGGATCATCTTTGTCTACGACGACTTTCACCTTATCAGCGATCCGGCGGTTCTGCGGTTTATGGAACGATCCGTTACCTCCACCCCTCCCACGGTTACCTCCGTGCTTATCTCCCGGACGGAACCTTCCCTTAACCTTGTGAACATGGAATCCAAGGGCTTTCTGGCCCGGATTACCGAAGAGGACCTGCGTTTTACCTATGACGAAATGCTGTCCTACTTCCAGCTGCTGGATGTTAACCCATTGCCCCAGACGGCCTCTTCGATCTACCACGATACCGAAGGCTGGGCCTTTGCCATACACCTGGCGGGGCTTTCCCTTAAAAACGCCCCTTCCGGCGCCGCCTACGTAAACCAGGCATTAAGGTCCAATATCTTTAAGCTGATCGCCAGTGAAATTATGGCCCCGCTGTCGGTTCCGGCGCAGCGTTTTTTGATCAAGCTGTCCCTTATTGAACATCTGGCGCCTGACCTGCTGGAAGAACTGGCCGGGGATGCGTTGATTATGGAACGGATAAAAAATCTGGATTCGTTTATCCGTTTTGACGTGTACCTTAACGCCTATCATATCCACCATCTCTTTCTTGATTACCTGAAAGGGAGACAGGATGAACTGACGGAATACGATAAAAAGGACCTCTGGCACAAAACCGCCGCGTGGTGTACGGCGAACGGCAAAAAAATAGATGCCATTAGTTATTATGAAAAATCGGGGGACTACGAGCGGCTGCTTGACGTAGTTACGACCATGCCCGTCATGCTGCCAAACCGGACCGCACGGATGCTGCTGGACATTATGGAACGGGCGCCGAAGGAAATATACGACGAAATTGCCCACGCCCATGTACAGCGTACCGGACTCTACCTGATCCTTGAAATGTTCGACAAGTCAAGGGAAGAACTGATCACGGTTATCAACAAACTGGAAAGCGGCCCCCTTTCCCCCTCCGTATGCCGGACCCTGACGGGCTGTTACAACAATTTGGGCTTTATCGGCATGAACACGTGTTCCTATACCAGGGACTACGACTATGTCCACTATTTTGAAAAAGCCCGGCGTTACTATGACCTTAACAAATTTGAAGTTGGGCCTCCCATGTCGCTTATCGCCCTGGGTTCCTACCTCTGCCGGGTAAACAGTGAAGAGGCCGGGGAAATGGAAAAGTACATAGCGGCCATAAGCGCATCGGTTCCCTACACGTCGGTTACGTTTGGGGGCTGTGCCCTGGGAATGGACGATCTGTGCCGGGGGGAACTGGCCTTTTTCCGGGGCGATATATCCGGGGCGGAACAGTACATTCTCCGGGCCCTCCGAAACGCCCGGCATGGGAATCAGTACGAAACGGAAAACCGGTCCCTGTTTTATCTTCTGCGGATCAACCTGGCGCGGGGAAATTACCAGGCCATTGGAGAAATATTGCGTCAGGCGGAAGCCCAGCTTGATGAGCAGAAGTACCCCACCTGCTATACCAATCACGATATTATTACCGGCTGGTACTATGCCCACACAGGGCAGACAGACAAACTTGCCCCCTGGCTGAAAAACGATTTTGAGGAAAGCGATCTTAATTCCATTGTTTTTGGCCTGGAAGTTTTTGTAAAGGTAAAATACCATATGTCCGAAAAGCGTTACCCCGCGGCACTGGCGGCGCTGAAAAACCGGGAATCGGCAAGCGGTCCCTGGACCTTTGTGCTGGGGAAAATCGAGGGGAAAGTTCTGGAAGCGGTATGCCGTTACCAGCTCAAAGACCGGGAGGGCGCGTTTGCCGCCCTAAAAACGGCCTACCATTTGGCCCTTCCCAACGCCATTTCCATGCCCTTTACGGAACTGGGAAAGGACATGCGCGCCCTGGCAGAAGCGGCCCTCAAGGACAAGGCGCCGGACCTTCCCCTTGAATGGCTGGAAAAGGTCCGCCTGGCTGCCGCGGCCTACGCGAAAAAACTGTTTTCCGTGGTGGAAAACTGCCGGGCCGCCCCGTTTGGGGAGGGAAGCGGGGAGCGGGGGCTTGTTCTGTCCCGCCGGGAGCTGGAAGTTCTTACCGGTCTGTCCCGTGGTATGACCCAGGAAGAGATTGCGGGACAGGCATCGCTTTCGGTAAATACCGTCAAAAGTGTTATTCGCAGCGTCTACAACAAGCTGGGAGCCATTAACAAGGCCGATGCTGTGCGGATCGCCACCTCCAAGGGGATTGTAGGAGCCTGAAACGTGCCGGAACAGTTTAACAACGGGCCTATACGCGGCGGGGAAAATGATATGTATCTGGAACGGCCCCGTGTGGACCGGCTTTTAGAGAAGGCGCTGCAGAGTCATGTCGTTACCGTGGTAGCCGGGGAGGGCAGCGGTAAAACCCATGCGGTAAATGCCTTTCTCCACAAAGATCCCCGGTATATTATCTGGGTACAGGTTTCCGAACGGGATAACCTGGGCTGGCGTTTCTGGGAGAACTATACCGGAGAGGTGGCCCATCTTAACCCGGAGGCGGCAAAAATATACGCCGATATGGGCTTCCCCGAATCGGGCCGGCAGCTTGACCGGTATCTGGACCTGGTAAAAAATGAAATTATAAGTCAGGAACGCTATGTAATCGTCTTTGACGATTTTCACCTTATCACCAGTCCCGCAATTTTGCTGCATCTGGAACGGGTCCTGACCGTCCCTGCCTCAAAAAATACCATTGTGTTTATTTCCCGTACGGAACCGGCGCTGAATACCATCAATCTCCTGGCCAAGGGGCTTCTCTCCCAAATTACCGCCGATGATCTCCGGTTTACCAGGGAAGAAACGGACAGCTATTTCCGCCTGTACCATGTTCCCCTGAAAGAAGAAGATCTTAACCAGATCTGCCGGGAAACTGAAGGATGGGCCCTGGCCCTGGGTCTTATCCTCCAGGAGATAAAGGCAAACACAGCCGGCATCCACAGCTGGGACCGCGCGATGCGGCCCATCAGAAAGATGGAGGAGAATATCTTTTCCACTATGGGAGAAGAACTCCAGAAGTTCCTTATCAAGCTTTCCCTTATTGAACATTGGCCCCGGAACCTGCTGGAACGCCTTGAAGCTGACGGAAGAAGTATTGCCGCTATGGAACAGTTCAGTTCACTTATCCGCTTCGACACCTACCTCCACGGGTACAGGATCCACCACCTGTTTCTGGATTTTCTCCGGGAAAAGCAAAAGTACCTGTCCGAAGAAGAAATTCGGGAAGTGTACAGTAAAGGCGCCCAGTGGTGTATCGAAAACAACCTGCCCACCGACGCCGCGGTAGATTACGAGCGGGCCGGCGATTACGGGGGGCTTATCCGGCTTATCGAATCCCTCCCCCGTATGCTCCCCAGGGCAATAGCGTCTTTTTTTCTGGAAACGATAGAACGGCTAATTGCCGCGCATACGGAAGATTCCCATTTCAAAGAAGGGGAAGATTGGGACTTCCTCTTTTTACGCTTTATTATCCGCGCCCGGCTTCTGGCGCTTTTGGATCGTTTTGAAGAGGCCACCGGGGAATTTCAGGCGGGCATCGCCTGTTTCGAAGCCTGGGCCCCCGGTCCCCGGCGTTCCCGGTTCCTTGCCGCGGCCTACAGCAGGCTGGGGATTCTGTGCGTCTTCACCTCGCGGTACACAAAGGATTACAGCTTTGCCCGCTGGTTTGAACAGGGGTATCGTTACTATCTGGAAAATCCAGAACCTGTTCAGGGACAGGTAAGCCAAACCAATGTCAGTTCCTACGCGATTCAGGTAGGATTTCCCGCAAAGCCCGGAGAAATTAACGCCTATCTGGAGGCATGCTCTGCCACGGTTCCCTACGCCTCTGCTTCCCTGGGCGGCTACTTCTCCGGTACCGATATTCTGGCCCGTTCGGAGCTGGCCTATTACCAGGGGGACTTAAACAAGGCGGAACAGTTTGCCCGGCAAGCGGCGTTCCAGGGCCGGGAAAAAAACCAGTACGAGGTAGAAAACCGCGCTTTGTTTTACCTTATGCGTATTAGCCTTCACAAAGGTGATGTCGCAGGCATTCGGGAACTGGAACGGCAAATGAAAACCCTGCTGGAAAAAGGCGAATACCTTAACCGTTACATCATCTACGATATTATCATGGGACGTCTCTATATCCGGCTTGATCTGGCAAAAAAAGTCGCCCCCTGGCTTAGAAAAGAACAGGGGGAAGGGGAATTGAATGTCCTGTTCCGCGGCTTTGACACCTTGATAAAAGTCTGGTGCCTGCTTGCCGAAAAAAATTACCCAGCGGCCCTGCAGACCCTGGAACTGGAACAGGTCAAGGGCGAATTGGGCAGTTTTCTCCTGGGGTTCCTGGAAATGACCGCCATGGAAGCGGTGATCCGCCACCAGATTGGCGACCGTGAGGGCGCCTTCAAGGCCCTGAAAAAGGCCTACGATGCGGCCCACCCCAATGCCATTGTCATGCCTTTCATTGAACTTGGGGAACCTATGTACAGCCTGGTCAACGCCGTCCTCAAGATCCCGTCAGAAGAAATTTCCCAGGATTGGCTGTACGCCATACGCAGGGATGCTTCGGCTTACGCAAAAAAAAGAGCCCTGGTGGCGGCCCAGTACTCGGGCCGGGACAATCTTCTTCACCGGAACCTTTCGGAACATGAACTTGACATATTAAACCGTCTTTCCCAGGGCCGTACCGCCGAAGAAATTGCCGGGGAAATGGGTATTTCGGACAAGATGGTCAAAAGTGTCATACGAAGCCTGTATAGCGTGCTGGGCGCGGCAAACCGGGCCGATGCCATCCGTATTGCCACCGCCAAGGGTTTGCTTAAGGGACAGGATTAGCCAGCAGCCAAAAGGCGCCTTGCCATTTCTGTAAAACGGGCATAGGATAGTTGGACATCAGATATCTTTAGACTGTCTGTTCCAAAGGAGAGTCGGCCATGCCACAGATGAATCTTACATCGATTCGGAAAAAGGAAAAGGTAACCGATCTGGTGCTGGTTCAGATCAAAGAATCCATCATGCGGGGCGAACTAAGCCCCGGCGACAGGCTTCCCGGCGCCAGTGAGCTTGCAAACAAGCTGGGGGTGGGAATTTCGTCTGTCCGGGAGGCCATAAAAATGCTGGAAAGCATAGGGGCCGTAGAATCCCGCCAGGGGGAGGGTACGTTTATCTGTGATGCCTGCCATGACGGGGTAGCCAACGCCTTTGAGATTCAGCTTATGCTGCTGCCCCGGACCGCGGAGCATCTGGTCCGGTTCCGGGAGATGTTTGAAACCGCCTATACCCAAATGGCCATGAGGGAGGCCACGCCGGAAGACCTCAAAAAGGTAGAGGCAGTGGTCCTGGACCAGGAGGCAAAGGTAAAAGAACAATCATCAAACAGCCTGACTTCGGCTCAGGATGAACTGGACTTTCACCGCAGTGTTCTCTACTGTACCCATAACCCCTATGTTATCAAGATCGGGGAAGTTTCCCTTAAACTCCTCTTTGATGTGCTTCAGGATCGCCTGGCTCCATTGAGCATCGCCAATGCAGCGCAGGATCACCGCGAAATACTGGAGGCCCTTCGTAACAAAGATATGAATCATCTGAATGAAGTTTTTAAGCGGAGTTTTCCAAACTGGTTCGCCCGTCTGCGGAATGGAGAACAGCGTAACGAAATTTGACTTTTCCCGCCGGTCCCGTACTTTCTGTCCACGCTGTATACTTTTTCCCCTGTTCACCTTATAGTTAAAAATAAATGACAGGCACTCAAGAAGACGCATTCTACGATTTTCTCGATAGCACAGCCGAACCTTTCACCTTGGATGATGTCATATCGTTTATCAGAATGATGGAGCCCAAGCAGAGCGGACGTTTACGCCTGGAACTGTCATCGCTGCTTAGTTCCCGTAAACTTGCGTTCCAGCTGGATAACCGCCGCTGGGTATCCCGGCGGGGCTGCTTCGAATCGGTGCCTTTCGTTATCACCCCCAGCAAAATGGAACTTCTTAACGGTATTCTTATTCCAGGACACCGTTGTATTCCTTTTGCTAATCCCTCCCTGCTTCCCCAGGAGTACAGGTTTCTCTGGAAGGGGCGGGCTGTCCCGGTTACCACAACGGAGGGGCCGCCGGAGGAGTTCTACCCCTACTACACCCTTTTTGGCGAGGAATACGCCCCCCAATACGTGGCGCGGGACAACCCGGAAAACGAGGCCGCCTTTACCGATGCTCTTTACGAAGATCCCCCGGAAGTTACCATCAAAACCCTGGACATGAGGAACATCTACCGGGAGGTTTCCTTTGTCCCCGGCGATCACCTGGTGGTCCGTACCAGGGACTGGAAAGAGGGGGTCTTTGAACTGACGAAGGTGGAAAAGGATGCCTGGACTCAGGCGGACATTTACGCCTGGATCGAGGCGGCGGAAGGCGGTTTTGAGGATGCCTTTGAGTTTCTGGGCCCCGGTTCTTCAACTGAAGAACAGCTGGCCTATGCCTACTGGTACGGCGGCAGGCGGATGCGGGACATTCCCGCCTACTCCATGGAAAATTTTATTTACGAGGAAACGGACCGTATAGAAACCGTTCCCTACGGCATCGAAACCCGCTTCTGGTACGCCGGCAAGGAAATTCCCGATATAAACTACATCGCCGGCAGCCAGCTGCCCCCGGATCAAACCGCAGTAGAAAATATCCTGTTCCGCCGGCAAATCCCCGTGTCCGAATATGTTGTCCAGTCCTATGTGCGGGACGCCCTGTTCCGCAGGGAGGAGGATTGTTCATCGGTTCTGGAACGGATAGTTCCCCCGATTATCCGGCTTGACGAGCAGGAACAAAAATATCTCAACTCCTGTATTGCCGAAACGTACAAGGAATTCCGGCTTTTCTATACTTTTTTTACGGATCAGGCTATGGGCCCCATCCGGCAGCGGGTGGGGGAGCTTCATACCGCGGTAATTGAACTTTACACCAGGCTGAAAAAAAGCCGTGTAGACCCCTCCGTCCTGCCCCCCCATACCTATATTGTGCTTTCCCAGATACAGAACCACGCCGCTGCGGTACTGGAAGACCTGGATACCAACGAAAGTCCGCCCGCCGAAGAACTGGAGGCCATAGATTCTTCCCTGGACAGCATGATCGATACCTACGACGACATTAAAGAGCTTATTGAGGAAGCCATAAGCTCTTTCCGCCGAAACAACCTTTCGCTGGTAAATCCCGGCAAGGAAGGTAAAACAAACCCCTGGCGGATGATCCAGATCAGTATTGGGGGTACTGCGATCTGGCGCCGGATAAGCATCCCGGAAAATTTTCAGCTGATGGACCTCCACGTGATAATCCGAAGCGTTTTTAATTGGACAGGCCGCCTTAACTACCAGTTCGGCGTTGATAAGGCCGTCCAGGGCACAAGCGGTACCGGCATCCTGGAAACCAAGTATAAAATCGCCGATCTGTGCGATGAAGGTATCACCGAGCTGTTCTACGAATACGGAAACAATTGGACGGTTAAGATAATCATCCTGCCCCGCTACGATGGCGGGGAAGAGGAAACCCTGCGCTGTGTGGCCGGAACCGGAGCGGCTCCCCCCGAACAGGTAGAGGGGCCCCTGCGCTTCCGCAAAAATGTCTCCGCCCTGGAACGGGGGCTGGACAAGGAGAAACAGGCCGCTCAGGAGGAACTGGGACCGGACTTTAAGCCGGATTTTTTTGATCGGGAAGACTGTAACCAGGTTCTTAATTCGATATTTTCAATACACGGAAGTGTCCAGAATGACAGCATGGGACGATAAAACCGGCCTGTATGACGATATTCCCCTCTCAACCCTGGTTGAAAGGGGAGGAATATATTATGAAATTCCGGGAAGCAGCGCAGAGGTCTTTATTACAGAGTTTATCGGGCTAATTCCCGACCTTAACGACATGGAATTATCCGGACCCGGCTTCAAAACGGATCTTCTCCGGGCCGTGCTGGAACGGGAGGCCCTGATGCCCACCGGCATTGGTCATGGCATAGCCCTGCCCCATCCCCGGAATCCGCTGGTAGCAGACGCCGAAAGGCAATGTGTCAGCATCGGTTTTCCCGCCGTCTCGCTTGACTGGAAGGCCCTGGACGGTAGGCCGATCCATACGGCGCTGCTCATCGTGTCCGCTTCCGCAAAATTTCACCTCCACAGCCTGTTAAAGATCAACTTCCTGTGTCAAAATAAAAACTTTCTTTCACTGCTCAAAAACCGGGCCCCCCAGGATCATATCATCGGTACCATCCGGGAGGTGGAACGGGGCTGGAAATGACCGGAATATCCCAGAACCCGGCTGGTTTTGGGAAAATCTCTGATAAAACCAAAAGGAGTTCATCATGAATACCATTGCCTTGGAAGATATTGCGCTGAGTATCCGCGCCCTTAGCATGGATGCCATCCAAAAGGCCAAC
This sequence comes from Treponema sp., assembly GCA_031278715.1. Taxonomy (GTDB): domain Bacteria; phylum Spirochaetota; class Spirochaetia; order Treponematales; family Breznakiellaceae; genus JAISFT01. The sequence continues at coordinate 21,638 of JAITJW010000001.1, forward strand.
TCAGGCCATCCCGGTTTACCCCTGGGAACCGCAGAACTGGGGGCCATCCTCTACGGGGAAATCCTGCGCCATGACCCCGCAGACCCCGCCTGGCCGGATCGGGACCGTTTTATCCTTTCCGCCGGTCACGGTTCCATGCTCCTCTACTCCCTGCTGTACCTTTCCGGTTACGAAGATATAAGCCTGGACGACATTAAAACCTTCCGGCAGATTGGCTCCCGCGCGGCAGGACACCCCGAATATGGCCTGGTCCGGGGCATTGAGGCCACATCCGGCCCCCTGGGGCAGGGTCTTTCCATGGCGGTGGGTTGTGCCATTGCGGAGACCATGCTGGCCGTCCGGTTCAACACCGCCCGCCGCCGGATTGTGGACCACTACACTTACGTCCTTGCCGGAGACGGCTGCCTGATGGAGGGAGTTTCCTCAGAGGCCGGTTCCCTGGCGGGCCGGCTGGAGCTGGGGAAACTTATCGTTTTTTACGATTCCAACCACATCACCATCGACGGCAGTACCTCTCTGGCCTTTACCGAGGATGTGGCCGCGCGCTACGAGGCCTACGGCTGGCAGGTTCTGCGGGGTTCCATGTACAACTTTGAGGAAATAGCCCGGCTTGTCTCCCGGGCACAGCAGGAAACCGCCAAACCCAGCCTGATCATCCTTGAATCCACCATCGGGAAGGGGGCCCCCACCAAACAAAATACCGCCGATGTCCACGGCGCCCCCCTGGGCGCGGAGGAAATCGCCGCCGCCCGCGCCGCTCTGGGCATCCCCGCCGGAACAGCGGGGGATTTTTACACCGGCGCGGAAACGTTGAAGTTCTTTACGACAAAGCGGGAGGAGTGGAAAAAGGCCCGGCAAGCCTGGCAGACGGAATTCGACGCCTGGTCCCAGGAGGAACCCGATCTGCGGAAGCAGTGGGACTGTTTTCACTCAAACGCTCCCGCCCCTTCCGCCGGGGGCGATTCCCACAAAAGAGCGATCTCCCTGCCCGTTTTCAAAAAAGGAGATAAAATCGCCACCCGCAGCGCCGGCAACAAGGTGCTGGAGGCCATTTCCGCCACCTGCCCTAATCTGGTGGGGGGTTCCGCGGATCTAAAAGGCCCCAATGCCGTAGGTTTCTCCACCACCGCCTATTCCCCCACGAACCGGGAGGGCCGCTATATACACTTTGGTATTCGGGAATTCGCCATGGCCGCAATTGCCAACGGTATCCAGCTTCACGGCGGTCTGCGGACTTTCTGCGCCACCTTCATGGTCTTTTCAGATTACTTACGGCCGGCCCTGCGGCTTTCCGCCCTCATGGACCAGCCGGTAATCTATGTTTTTACCCACGATTCCATCTTTGTCGGCGAGGACGGCCCCACCCACCAGCCCATAGAACATCTGGCAGCCCTGCGGGCCATTCCCAATGTCCGCCTGTTCCGTCCTGCGGACGCGGAAGAAACGGCGGAGGCCTGGGCGATGGCTATGGAGAGACATAAGGGTCCGACGATCCTTGCCCTGTCCCGGCAGAACATCACCGTGTTCCCCAAAGACGATCCCAATTGGCAGAGTACCATCCGTACCGGCGCTTACATCGTAAAAAAAGAAACCGCGGGCACGGAGCCCGACACCGTTATCATCGCCACCGGTTCCGAAGTAGGCATGGCACTGGAAGCGGTGCAGCTGGTGGAACAGAGGGGGAAGAATATCCGGGTAGTTTCGATGGTAAGCCGGGAACTTTTTGAATCCCAGCCCCAAGCCATCCATCAGAGTATTATCCCCCCCGGCAAGCGGGTCATCTGCTGCGAAGCGGGAATTAAAAGCGGCTGGGAACGCTGGGCCAGACCGGAGGATATTCTTTCGGTAGACAGCTTCGGTATTTCGGGTCCCGCCGGCAAGGTTGCCGAAGCCCTGGGCTTCACCGCCGGAGCCCTGGCAGCGATAATCAACCGATAGCGGTATCCCCGACATGTCCCCTATCGGGAAGCTCTATGTCCCGGCGTTCTTTTTTTATGAGAGATTCCATAAAGGCGACATACGTAGCCCGGGTAAAAACCGGTTTATAGGATCGGATAATCTCCCGGGCCACGGCGGCCTTGTCCTTTAGCAGCCGGTAAGCCCCCAGAGCAAATATTTTTGCTGTGGTAACATAGGCCTCTTCTTCATCAACTATCTCAAACAGGGGCGAATGATAAGCCCCCGTAGTACCGCCGGTAGTAAAGTTCAGGACCGGTTGAATATGTTGCAGGTCCCCCACATCGCTGGAAGCACTGCCGTGTGTACCGGGGTTCGTCAGGGCTACGGCTGCGCCGCCGGAAGCCAACCCGGCCGCCTCCACCAGGGCAGGGTGGGCCGGCGTGGGTATCATCGGCAGGTAGCCCGGCAGCGTCTCAATTTCACACCCCGCCCCCAGAGCGTAGGCGCCGGCCATATAAGAACGGTTGGTTTTGCGGTTTGCATCGAGAATCGCCTCGATGGTCTTCCCCCTTACCTGGATTTCCAGCGTAATTTCATCGGGAATCACGTTCACCTGATCACCCCCCTTGGTAATAATCGAGTGTATCCGTACCGAATCCTCATCCCGGTACGTTTCCCGGTGGAACTGCATGGCCGTATGCCCCAGAGCAGCGGCGTTCAGCGCATTAACCCCCAAATGGGGCCCCGCGGCAGCGTGGGCCGCCCTGCCCAGAATACGGACGATCTTGGAAACAAAGCCGTTACTACTGCCATTCCCCACCGCCAAACCCTCGTTACTACTGTGGTGGGCTATACTAAGACTAATGTCATCAAAGGCGCCAATACGGATAAGCTCGCATTTACCACCCCCATAACGGATCATTCCCGCGTCCCTAAGCTCGTTCTTAAACGAAATTTCCCCATATTCCTCCGCAGGAACCGCAAAAAACACCACATTACCGTCCAGCGCCGCCGCCACCTCCACATCGGCCAGGGCAATAGCGGCGCCCACCACACCCGCAAGCTGGGCGTGGTGCCCACAACTGTGCGCAGCCTGAGTTTCCGGATTGGCGTAGGGATGAGTCGGTATCCGCAGCGCGTCCAGCTCACCAATAAGCGCCAGACAGGGCTCCCCGCATCCGGTCTTAAGATACGCCTTCACCCCGGTAACAGCTAACTCCCTATTGATAAGCGGCAGCTTTAAGGCCCGCATCTGCTCCTCGAACTTCGCGGCACTGCGCGTTTCTTTGAAACCTAACTCAGCATGGGCATAAATATCTCTGGCGAACCGGATAATCTCTTCCCGGTTTTTCTCAACCTGCCGAATGATCTTTTCTTCAATATGGTCCATGTTTCCCCCCATGTTTCCCCATCTTGACTTACTACCCTCTTTTTCATTATTATATAAAAACTTTGAAGTAGCATGATACCTTTGGGTACCGTTTACGCCAAAGCACACAGTGGCCATGTCAAATGTTGTGAACCACAACCCTTCGGGTTGCGTTCTTGGAGCGGTGTCCGAGCGGTTGAAGGAGACGGTTTCGAAAACCGTTGAACTCGTAAGGGTTCCGGGGGTTCGAATCCCCCCTGCTCCGATATTCAAAACGCAAAGCGTTTTGGCTTTGGAAGTAAATGGGGGATTCGAAGGGTTTTCGCGGCCCGAAGAAGCCAAGCAAGGCGAAGGCTTCACGGGCAAACCCGCAAGGATGCGGGTTTAGCGGAAACCCCGGCCTGGAGGCCCGAAACCCCTAAAAACCGGAGGCTTACCACCGGTTTGACAATTGATTTTCCGGATGTATGACCCCCTCATACATCCTGTAAATAGTCCTTGGAGCGGTGCGAGAGCGGCCGAATCGGGCTCCCTGCTAAGGAGTTATACCCCGAAAGGGTATCGGGGGTTCGAATCCCCCCTGCTCCGTTGCCCAAAACACCCTGTGTTTTGGGCTTGGGAGTTTTGCTTTGCAAAACTCCGTTGACAGCGAGCAGTGGTTGGGGATTCGAAGGGTTTTCGCGGCCCGAAGAAGCCAAGCAAGGCGAAGGCTTCACGGGCAAACCCGCAAGGATGCGGGTTTAGCGGAAACCCCGGCCTGGAGGCCCGAAGCAGGAGGCTGAGGGCCGGAAGGCGAATCCCCCC
>JAITJW010000034.1 GCA_031278715.1 Treponema sp.
TACCATTTGAGAAATAGAAGATGATCAGTCTTTCATTCGTTTAAGTTTGGAGATGACTGCGAGCCATCTTTTAGGTTGCCGAAGGCTTACTAATCCAACTCCCCAAAACAGGCGAATAACGTGCCGGGACCTTTATTCCGCAGTACCCCCTTTGGTACGTCCCCTGCTTCCCAGAAACAAATCCACGTTTTTCGCACGGTAAAACCCTTTGTCCATCACCAATACAAGCCGTCCGGGAGGATAAGGAGCGGCCTCCCTCTGTTTCCGTTCCCTCTATACATTTTGCCTCCAGTAGTACCTATTCTTACTGCTGAACGGATGAGGGCAGCCGGTTACATGCCGTAGATGTGGGTGAACTCGTGGAGGAGTTCGAGGGCTTTTTCTTTGCAGCTTCCGCAGACGGTGCCGATTTTGGTGGCCTGTTGGAGTTGTTCCCAGGTGCGGGCCCCGGCGTGAAAGGCGTTTTCTATGTCTTTGTCGGTGATGCCGAGGCAGTGGCAGATTTCGGTGGTGGTCTCTTTGAGCAGGCCGGCGCGGCCGGTTTTTTCCAGGTAGTCGTCTATGGCGGTGCGCAGGGCTTTGTCTCCCAGGACTGAACAGTGGATTTTGTAGTCGGGTAGTCCGCCCAGTTTTTCTACGAGGTCTTCCGGGCGGATGTTGTAGGCATCGCGGATGTTCATACCTTTGATGATCTCGGAGAGCATGCTGGTACTGGCGATGGCGCTGGCGCAGCCATAGGTTTTCCAGCGGACGTCGGTAATGATGTCGTCTTTGATCCGCAGGAGCATGAGCATTTGATCGCCGCACTTGATGTTTCCGGTCTGTCCCCGCGCATCGGCGGGGAAGCTGGCCTCGTCGTCCAGTAGTACGTTCCGGGGTTTGGTGAAGTGGTCTTTGACGGTATCCGAATAGAGCCAATCTGACATTACTATGCTCCTTCCAGGGGCCTTACGGTCACCTTATGGCGACGCCATAAGGCGACACCATAAGGCGACACCGGTGATGCCTTATGGTGTCGTGCGGCATCGTACGGCATCGTTAAACCAGGGCTCCGGCTGTTGTCTGTGCCGGGCCTGTTGTTGTCCGCACCGGGCTTAAGGTAGACATGGCCCGCAGGCGCTCAATGATGGGGGGCAGGGTTTCAATAATATAGTCGATGTCCGGTTCCGTGATCCCCCAGCCGAGGCTGAACCTGATGGAACCGTGGGCCAGTTCCGGTCCTACGCCGATAGCCAGGAGTACATGGGAAGGTTCGAGGCTTCCGGAGGCACAGGCGGAACCTGTGGAGACTTCGATCCCCATAATATCCATGGAAAGGAGGATGGACTCCCCTTCCGCGCCGGGGAAGGACACGTTCAGCGTATTGGGCAGTATATCGGTAGGGTGGCCGTTGATTTTGATGTCGGCTACGCGGGCCAACAGTCCTTCGCGGAGGCGGTCCCGCAGGACGGAAAGTTTCCGGCCGTATTCTTCTACCTCTTCTACGGCCAGTTCCGCGGCTTTGCCGAAGCCAAGGATACCGATGTTGTTGTAGGTTCCTGCCCGCAGTCCGTCTTCCTGGTGGCCTCCGTGGATGAGAGGGGAGAGAGGGCAGCCTTTCCGGACGTAGAGGGCGCCGATACCTTTGGGGCCGTAGATCTTGTGGGCCGACATGGTGAGGTAATCGACCCCCAGGTCCTTTACATCGACGGGTATCTTTCCTACGGCCTGGACGGCGTCGGTGTGGACGTAGGCCCCCACCTTTTTGGCGATGGCGGCAATTTCTTTGATGTTCTGGATGGTGCCGATCTCGTTGTTGGCCATCATTACCGAAACCAGGAGGGTCTTTTCCCCTGCCAGGTTCTTCAACACGTCCATGATGATTTTGCCGTACTCGTCAACCGGAAGGAAATGGACGGTAAAGCCCAGGGACTTTAGGTAAGTGGCGGAATTCAGCACGCAAGGATGTTCAATGGCGCTCGTGATGATCTCCGTCCGTCCCTGTTTACCGTTGGGATCGGAGGCATGGTTTCCGGCTTTGCCGGAGATTTCGTTTCCGGCTTTACCGGAAGCCAAAGATCGGATGGTTTGAAACACGGTGTTATTGGATTCAGAGCCGCCGGAGGTGAAGATTATTTCGGCTGGGGCGGCGCCAAGGAGACGTGCTACCGCTGCACGGGCTTCCTCCACCCGTGCGTGGGCAAGGCGGCCTGAACCGTGCATGCTGGAGGCGTTACCGTATATCTCGAAATCTTTGACCATAGCCGCCTTTACCTCCGCTTTAAGGGGGGTAGTGGCGTTATAATCGATGTAAACCTTCCTGTTTGTCATTACACTGCTCCTATAAGCTATTATTTACTAAATTACTCATATTTACAATGCTTTCCAAAATATACTATACCCCTCCACAAGAACCTGCTACCGAGCGTGTAAGGGTCTTTCAGCGCCTAGCAGGTTGTTGCGCTTCGCGCTTAAAATCTCAAGACCTTATGGCTACGCCATTTGTAATGATATACCTCCGGGTGAGGTTTCACAAGTTTCCATCCGGTTACTATCGAGGTTTTCCCAAAAGTTCAGTTTTTGGGAAGGCAAGCTTAGATTCTATCATGGCACGATTAAACTTGTGGGTTTAGGCGCATCCCAAGCTCTGCCGGGGACCGGGCTTTCCGCTCCAATAAAAAACTACAAAGCCGCGGGGGTGGAGTTTGCGCGAAGCGTAGCACACTGTGAGGCTTACACAAAGCCTGGGGAAAGGCTACACTCCCCCGAAGGGGTACATAACGGTGAACAGAGTATGGATTGAGAAGCTGGATAGGGCTCTGGAAGGGCTTATCCTTTCCGTTTCCGGCTGGCGGGGGATTTTTGCCGCCTGCGGTGACGGGGAAAGCAGAGAACCGGGTATTTCTCCGGCCCATACCCTTATCGCCGCCGCTGCAGGCCGGGCCTTTGCGGAATATCTTGGCGCAAATTCTCAGGTGTCCACGGTACATCCGCCGGTTCCCCCGCTACCGGCGCCTCTGGTGCTTGTGGGGACCGACACCCGTCCTACGGGACCTGCTATTGCCGATGCGGTGATCAGGTCCCTTCCGGGTTCCGGCTGCCGTGTCCGTTATGCCGGCCTTGTCGCTGCCCCGGAGATCATGGCCTGGGCCCGGAGCGCAGCCGGCGCGGCGGGTTTTATCTACATTTCCGCAAGTCATAATCCTATCGGCCACAACGGGATCAAATTTGGCCGTACGGACGGGGGGGTACTACCGGGGCCTGAGGCGGAGTCCCTGGTCCGCCTGTTCAAGGCCCTTATTACGGGGGGGGATTCTCCTGAGGACCGTGCAAACCGTCTTGAGGCTCTTCTTGCGGCGCTAAACGTTGATGTTGGGGAAATTTATGCGCAGGTACCCGGCGCCAAGCAGGAGGCGTACCGGGCCTATTTTGACTTTACTGCCCGCGTGGTTTACGGGGACAGGGAATCTGAATTAAGGGCTGCTATGCGCCGGGGTCTGGAAAAATACCCGGTAAAACTGGTCTGCGACTTCAACGGTTCCGCCCGGACACGGTCCATTGACCGGGAATTCCTTGGTTCCCTGGGTCTGGAACTTAAGGGGATAAACGAGGGGCCCGGAGAAATTGCCCACCGTATTGTTCCTGAGGGGGAATCCCTTGAACCCTGCCGGTTGTTCCTGGAGCAGTGTTCCCAGGAGGACCCCCATTTCCTCCTGGGTTACCTGCCGGACTGCGACGGGGATCGCGGGAATCTGGTGATCCGGGATGGGGAAAGGGCCCGGAGTCTTGAAGCCCAGGAGGTTTTTGCCCTGTGCTGCGTGGCCGAACTTTCGCATCTGGTCTGGACCGGTGAACTGAAGAATAACAAACGGGGGACAGCTATTGTGGTAAACGATCCTACATCTATGAGGGTGGACCGGATAGCCCAATCCTTTGGTGTAGAGGTTTTCCGTGCCGAAGTGGGTGAGGCGAATGTCGTGGGTCTGGCGCGAAAATTGCGGGAACAGGGTTACACGGTGCGCGTTCTGGGGGAAGGTTCTGCGGGGGGGAACATCACTCACCCTTCCGCCGTGCGGGATCCCCTGGATACGCTGTTTTCCCTGCTTAAACTCCTGGCGGTACGGGAAGGGCCGGGTTTTTTTCCGATCTGGCTGGAACGGCGGGGTGGGGAATGTCCTGAACATTTCGGCCTTTCCGACATTATTGCCTCCCTCCCCCCCTTCGTTACCACCGGAACTTATGAGCCGGAGGCCCTTCTCAATGTTAAAACGGCGGATCACGGAAAACTTAAAGACCGTTATCAAGCGGTATTCCTGCGGGAATGGGAAAGCCGCAGGGAGGATCTATACAGCAAACACGGTATTGTTGCCTGGGAAGCCGCAGCCTACCGGGGCATGGAGGAGCGGCGCGGTATCAGCCGTTTTGCCGATGCCGGGAGGGGGGGGCTTAAAATACACTTTCTTAACGGGGCGGGTCTTCCCGTGGCTGCGATGTGGATGCGGGGTTCCGGTACGGAACCGGTGTTCCGCGTCATGGCGGATGTGGAAGGGCAGGACAGGGGCTTTGAGCGGGATCTGATCTTTTGGCAGCGTCGTATGGTTGCCGAAGCGGATTCGATGAAGAACTAATACAGGGGTGTTTATGGGTATTCGGGGTGAAATTTTTTCCACAAGGGTGCTGCTGCAAAATAGGACCTACTTTTTCAACGTAAAGGAAAACCGTATGGGGGATCTTTACCTTAACATTGTAGAAAGCAAGAATCGGGACTCCGGCGGTTTTGAGCGGCAGTCGGTGATCCTCTTTGCCGAAGATCTGCAGGATTTTCTTAAGGGGTTTGACGATTCTCTAAAGGTTCTGGAAAAGGCAATTCGGGAGCGGAAGAAATCGGGATACCGCACGGATGCCAACAGGCGCGAAGGCCATGAAAACCGCGGTGGGGACGATGACTCCGCCTCAAAACCCCGGCGGATTGTAGCGAAGAAACGCGAAAACCGGGGCGGATACCGGGAGGAAAGATCCCCAAACAGAACTGAGGATCAGGACCCGGGCCGCTAATCCGACAGTTGGGAGCGGGATCTGTGCAGCGCGGCGTTGGGGAATTTTTTATTGATCTCAAGAATGGCTTTTTCCAGGTTCCGCTCCTTTTCACTGTCGGCTCCGAAGAGATCCCCCTGCCGGGGGGCGTCCCCCTTCTCCAGATTTGCAAGCCCCACACCGACAAGCCTCAAGCCCCTTCCGGAACGGTATTTTTTTCTAAACAGGGACAGAACCCTGGCGTAGAGATCGTTCAGGGATACTACCGGATTTGGGGAACTTTCGCGGCCAAGTTCGGTGGAAAAGTCTTTGTAACGTATTTTTACCTGTACCGTGCGGCTCCGCAGATCTTCGCCCAGGAGCCGCCACCACAGGGATTCGCAGATATCCAGCAGCGCGGTTTCGATGACAAAAGAGTCGTAAAGATCGTAGGGGAAGGTACGCTCGGCGCTCATGGAATGTTCCCCCCGTTCGGTCTCAAAGCTCTCCGCCGCCTCTCCCCGGACCGCCCGGTACAAAAAGCCGCCAAAGGCGTCTCCAAAGATCGTGGAAAGACTTTCCTGTGAAAGCCGGAAAATATCGTTACCGGTCTTAAATCCGCATTTCCGGAAAATTGCCTGGGTCTTTTCCCCCGCCCCCCAGATTTTGCCGACCGGAAGGGAGCGCATAAAGGCCTCTTCCTTGCCGGGGACTATGTGGTACAGCCCGTCAGGTTTGGACAGGCCGCTGGCTATCTTGGCCACATACTTGTTTGAGGCGATCCCCACGGAAACGGTAAGCCCTGTTTTTTCCCGTACCGCCGCTTTAAGCTTTCCCGCCAGAATTTCCGGCGGTCCGAAGAGACGTTCAGTACCGGTAATATCCAGAAAAGCCTCGTCTATCGAAAGCTGCCGGAGATTCGGAGAAAAATTCCCCAGTATTCCCATGACCTGCCCGGAAATTTTCCGGTAGCGCTCCATGTTACCCCGCAAATATATGCCCTGGGGACAGAGTTTTAGGGCCTGGACCAGGGGCATGGCGGAATGGACGCCGAATTTCCGGGCCTCGTAGGAGGCGGTGGATACCACACTACGCCGATCCCCCGGAATCCCCCCCACGATGACGGGTTTTCCCGCGTACTCCGGGTGATCCAGCTTCTCCACCGAGGCATAAAAAGCGTCAAGGTCCGCGTGAATAAAAGTGGACGCCATACTCTGCCCCCCAATAAAAACGCCTACCCCGTGATTCTTCACAGGATAGGCGCACAATGAGCCGCACGAGATTCGAACACGTGACCCACGCCTTAAAAGGGCGTTGCTCTACCTACTGAGCTAGCGGCCCAAGTCCGCATAGTATGCCGGAATTGAGCGGATGGCGTCAAGGGGCGCA
>JAITJW010000007.1 GCA_031278715.1 Treponema sp.
ATACAAGCATAGCCAATTTCGATCTTTATTCCTATATTACCAGGGTACTCGAAATTAATCCCCGGGATATTTCGGTTTCCTGGGATGAAGGCATCAGTGTTTTGGATTACCATTCAGATCGGTCTTTCGAAGAGGTTAGAAAAGAGCAGGAAGAACGCATGAAGAAAAGTGCGGAGATTATGGCTAAACTGAGGGAGGATAAGAAAAAATGAACATACCCCGCCGCAGAGTACTAAACTTGACCCGCAATTTAGCTCATGGCCCGTCTCGGGACGGATCTTTCCCCTCGGATCTTCCCCGCTTGAGACGAAAATGACGATCACACCAAACTCAGGACGAATGAGCCCTGGTTATCCGGGTGAGAACGCCGGGGTGAAGGCGAAAATAAGGGAAAAACAGGCCTCCCGCTCCTCCCCCCGCCAACGGGGACAGACCCCGTTGGCTGATCGTCTCCAACGGGGTCTGTCCCCGTGGGTGGGGCCCTCCGCCGGCTCCCCCTCCACTATCCGCGACCAGTACCGGTCCCCCCAGATATGCCCCGTCCTCCCATCCGCCGCGTTGAACCGCTGTGCGAACACCTGCTTCAGCCATTTCATGATGTCAGGCAGCTCAAGCCCGTCCTCCGGCTTGATGTAAAACTTGAGCCAGTCATCCTCAAGCCGCAGAGCGCGGATCTCGAACACGAACCGAAGTTCCGTCTCGCGGAACACCCCGGCAAAAATCGCCAGGGCATTGGCGCGGCGGAACAGCGGTTCCCGGTTGTTGATGCGGGTGCGGACTTCATACCACACCCCCTGTGCGAGTACACGTAATTGTCTCATAAAACGTATTAAGGGATGGATATGCCGTTTTGCTTTACCTGAACCGTAAAAAACAGAAAAAAAGCGGGGAAAAGTCCGAATTTTTGAAACAGCCCTGGTTATGTTAAGTTTAGCGCAGTGTAGCCGGGTATGGTGTTCTCATAAGGTATTTGTATTCGGGTTTAATACTTTTATAACCACCCCAGAGGCTCCCCCGCGCAAGCGGGTTCCTGGGTATTAAACCCTCAGCACGAATAAAAATCCGGTTATTCGCGGATAATACCTGGTGCATTGAATCTCATCTCTATAAATAGCTACATTTATGTGGATGGAAAACGGGGAACCGGACAGCCTGGAGATGCTCTACGATATTTCCAGGCTTATGACCGGGGTCGACAGGGAGCCGGAAATCGGGACCGTTCTCAAACTCGTTCTGGACAGGGTTGCCCGTGGATTGGAGATTATCCGGGGGATGATCACCATCCTGAACCGGAGCAAAGGCGAAATCGCCGTTGCCGAAGCTTGGGGTCTGGACGCTCCCCAAAAAAACCGGGGCCGTTACTCCCCGGGGGAGGGGATCACCGGCAAGGTTATCGAAACGGGGAATCCCGTAACGGTCAAGCGTGTTGCGGACGAGCCCCTCTTTCTTAACCGTACCGGTGCGAGGAACGGGGAGGAGGCCAGGGATATTTCCTTTGTCTGTGTGCCCGTCAGCCTGGGCGCGGAGGTTATAGGAGCGCTGGGAATCGACCTTCCCTTCCGGCCCGGCCCCCTGGATTACGAACTCCGCATCCTTACCATCGTGGCGGCTTCCATATCTCAGGTGGTAAGGCTCCACCAGATCCGTACCGAGGAGATGGAGGATCTCAGGGCAGAAAATACCCGGCTACAGGCCCAGCTCCGTTCCCGTTACGGGACTTCAACGTTTGTCATCGGCAATTCCAAGATCATGAGGGACCTTTTTCTTCAGATGGAGCAGGTAAGCGGAACCGCCGCCACGGTGCTGCTCCTGGGCGAAAGCGGTGTGGGAAAAGAGCGGGTAGCCCAGGCCATACACTACGGATCGCCCCGGGCGGACAAGCCCTTCATCAAGGTAAACTGCGCCGCTATACCCGAAACCCTTATCGAATCGAGTCTTTTCGGTCACGAAAAGGGGGCCTTTACCGGCGCTCATATCCGGCGCAAGGGCTGTTTTGAACAGGCCGACCAGGGGACCATCTTCCTGGACGAAATCGGCGAACTTCCCCTTCCGGCCCAGGCCAGGTTCCTCAGAGTCCTCCAGGAAAGGGAATTTGAGCGCATCGGGGGTAATGAGACCGTCAAGGTCAATATCAGGGTCATCGCCGCCACCAACCGGGATCTCAGGAAGCTCATCGCCGAACACACATTCCGGGAGGATCTCTACTACCGCCTCAGTGTGTTCCCCCTGGTGGTCCCCCCTTTAAGGGAACGGAAAACCGACATCATGCTTCTGGCCGAGTATTTTTTGGAGAAGTTCTCCGCGCAAAATAAAAAGAAAATCTACAGTATTTCCCCCCGTGCGGTAGACCTGATGACATCCTATGCCTGGCCCGGAAACGTCCGGGAACTTGAGAATTGTGTTGAGCGGGCGGTGATCCTCTCCGGCGACGGGACCATCCACAGTTACCATCTGCCCCCCAGTCTTCAGGAAAACCAGCAGGGTCAGGGGGACCGGCGGCAGACCCTCAAGGAGGTTCTGGAATCGGTGGAAAAAGAACTCATAGCCGGGGAACTGCGCCGGACCAGGGGGAACATTGCCAGGGCCGCTTCCGGCCTGGGGATCTCGGAACGGGTGGTGGGGCTTCGCGCGGCAAAGTACGGGCTTAAGAAAGGGGAAGAACCATGAGGCGCTAAGGCGCTTAAAACCGCTTCTGGATGCCGCGGCCGGTCCTGGGTATACTCAAAGCATGGAAGAGCCGCTTCATCCTGACATGCACCTCCGCAAGATGCCCATAGGGATACAGGATTTTGAAGACCTCCGCAGAAACGGCTATGTCTATGTGGACAAAACGGCCTTTGTCTGGAAGCTGGTAACAGAGGGCAAGCCCTATTTCCTCAGCCGCCCCCGCCGTTTTGGCAAGAGCCTCCTGCTCACCACCCTCAAGGCCTATTTTCAGGGTAAAAAGGAGCTGTTTGACGGCCTTGCCATCGCGCGTCTTGAGACCGAATGGAAAGAATACCCCGTGGTACACCTGGACTTTAACCCCTCGGCATACGATTCGGTCGACTCACTGAATAATTTTATTGCCAATTGTCTTAAAACAATGGAAGACGAATACGGACTGCCTCCTGTGGACGATACGACAGCGATTCGGTTTAAGCGCCTCATAACGGAGGTATATAAAAAGACCGGCAGGCAGGTGGTGGTGCTGGTAGACGAATACGACAAGCCCCTGCTTGAAAGTATGGACAACGAAACCCTCAACGCGGCACTGCGGGCCGCCCTCAAACCCTTTTACGGCGTCCTCAAAAGCGCCGATGCCGCGCTGCGTTTCGTGATACTCACCGGCGTTACCCGTTTCTCCAAGGTGAGTATCTTCAGCGATTTGAACCAGCTGTGGGAAATCGGCATGAACGAAGACTACGCCGCCCTGTGCGGCATCACCGAAGGGGAACTGCGGGAAAACTTCATACCCGAACTTGAAGCGCTGGCACAGAAAAACGGGGAAACTGTGGAACAGACCCTGGCGGCGGTCAGGCGGAGCTTTAACGGCTACCGTTTCGCGAGACACTGCCAGAGCGTGTATAATCCCTTCAGCGTGTTGAACACCTTCGCAAACAGGGATATACAGTACTACTGGTTTGCCACGGGGACGCCTACCTTCCTGTTTAAGGAACTGGAACGGACAAGGTTTGACATAACCCTGTTCATGGACAAAATCGAAGTGCCCGAACCGGAAATAAACGACTACCGGCCTGGCGACAGGACGCCTGTACCGCTTTTGTATCAGAGCGGGTATTTAACCATCACCGGTTATGACAGGGAACTCCGGGTGTACCGGCTGGGCTTCCCCAACGAGGAGGTACAGTACGGTTTTCTGAACAGCTTATACCGGTATCTCTTTCCGGTTCAGAATGACATAAACGGCCTTAACGTGTGGACCTTTATGAAGGCCCTGCGTTCAGGGGAAGCGGACGTGTTTTTAACGCAGCTTAAGGCGTTTTTCGCGTCGGTACCCTACGATTTATACTTTGCGAAAGGGGAGAAGTACTACCAGACGATATTCTACCTGATCTTTACGCTCTTGGGGCAGTTTGCGGAGTCGGAAGTACGGAGCGCGGCGGGCAGGGCCGACGCGGTGGTGAAGACGAGGGAGCGGGTCTACGTATTTGAATTTAAGCTGGACAAGGCCGGCAGCGCGGAGGAAGCGTTACGGCAGATAGACGGGAAGGGGTACCTTATTCCTTACCGTGCCGGTGGACGCAAGCTGATAAAGGCAGGTGTCGTGTTTGACTCCGGGACCCGGACGATTGGAGACTGGCGAATTCAAGGAACAACTTAAAACATCCGCTTAATCCGCCGATATGTGTATATGTAATCGGTGAGGTGATGTGGAATGTACAAACTCTGTTCCCGGGTTCTGGAACGGGAGGCCGGAATCCTTGCGGCTGTTGAAGAGTCTCAAAAACAGGTCCGGAACGCGGTGGTAAAGCGGGAATGGACCGGTTTCGAGGCCCTCCTGGCCATGATAGACCGGGCTGCTGCGGAACTGGAAGGACTGGAAGAAGAACGGAAGGCCCTTTTTAGCAGACTGCCCGGTTTTTCTGCCGGTCATGACCATGAAACCGGTTTCTACCGGTTCATTGCCTCCCTTCCATTTGATGAACAAAAAAAACTAACGGCACAGTACCGGGAACTCAAGATGGCGGCCCTCCGGATAAGAATAAACAACGAGAATCTCCTGACTTATATCGCCGGGATTAAGGTTACCATGTCGGCCTTTATCGAATCTGCCTTTCCCGACCGCAAAGGGCGCCTGTATTCCCGCAGCGGTACGGTGATACGTCAGGATATGCGGTGTATGGTGCTTAACCGCAGCCTGTAGGAGTAAACGATGACATCTACCTTTATGGGTATTGAAATTGGAAAGCGGGGGGTCCACGCCCACCAGCAGGCCCTGAACGTAACGGGCCACAACCTGACCAACTCATCCACCGAAGGGTATTCCCGTCAGCGGATTGAAATGTCCGCCTTTGATCCCATCTACCTGCCCGGCCTTAACCGGGAGGAAACTCCGGGTCAGATTGGCCAGGGGACGGTGGTGGAGCGGATACAGCGGGTTCGGGATCAGCTTCTGGACAGGCAGATCGTCTCCCAGGCCTCCCAGGAGGGTTACTGGCAGGCACGGGACCCCTATGTAAGGATGATGGACCAGATATACCTGGAACCCGGTGAAAAATCCGTCAGGAGCAAGATGGACGAATTCTGGGATGCCTGGCAGGAACTGGCCACCTACCCGGCGGACAGTCCTCCCCGGACCGCGGTACTGGAGCGGGGGAAGACCCTTATCGACGGGATCCACCGCCGCTACCAGGCCCTGAAAGAACTGCAGGTTATGGCGGATGAGGATATTCAGATTACCGTGGCCCGTGTAAATGAATTTTCCAGGGAGATCGCCGCCCTGAACCGGGATATTACGCGGATACGGGCCCAGGGGGACAACCCCAACGACCTTATGGACCGGCGGGACCTATTGGTGGACAGCCTTTCGTCCATCATCGACGTAACTGTGGACTACCGGGACAGCGATGAGTTTATGGTTCACACCGCGGGCCGTATACTGGTCCAGGGGCAGATTGGGCAGCAGTTCGATCTGGAACATAACATTGATACCGAAGGCTACTCCCGGATCATCTGGCAGGACACCGGGGAAGAGGCCCGCTTCCAGCGGGGGAGCCTGGCGGCTCTGGTGGAACTGCGGGATGTAACCATCGAGGACGAGATTCAAACCCTGGACAACATGACCATGAATTTTGCGGATCTGGTAAACGAGATTCATCAGGCGGCTTACGGCATTAACGGTACGACGGGGAATAACTTTTTTTCCGAATATCCCTTTGTTACCAATGTGAACGGAAACTACGACCGGGACGGGGACGGGGTGTACGATTCCAGTTACATCTACCGCATCAACGGGACCAACGTCCTGGAATCTCAGGCCCAGGTTGGGCTGGAAGGGGAACTTACCCTTTCCGGTCCCGACGGTGATAACAGGAGTATCCCCTATTATTCCACCGATACGGTACAGGACATTATCACCCGGATCAACAATTCAGGGGCCGAGGTAGTGGCCCGGCTTAACCGGGACGGTTTTCTTTCCCTGAAGGCTACGACCGCCGATACCGTGGAGGGCCTGGAACGGCAAAACCCCGATTTTGTGATCCGGCATATCGAAGATTCCGGCTTTTTCCTGGGGGGTTACGCAGGTATATTCGCAAATACCGGGCCGGGGGGAGTTTACGACTGGGCCCAGGCGGACGCGGTGGGAGTGCTGCGGACCGGCGCGGAACAGTACGCCCTGGCCCCAATTGCCCACCCCTCCGGCTGGATCGAGGTAAACCCCGCCCTGCTCAAAGATCCCGGTTCCGTGGCCTCCGGCTTTGGTTTTAACGGACAGGCCGCCAATCCGGGGAACGGGGACGCCGCCGCGGCTATCGCGGCGATCCGCAACACCGCGGTAATGGTCGGACCCTTTGGGACATTTGACGATTACTTCGCCGATGCCGCCGGACGGATAGGCTTACTGGGGGAGCGGACGGGAACGGCCCTGGAAACGGAAAACCTGATCATGAAACAACTGCGGGACATGCGGGATTCTATTTCAGGGGTAAACATTGACGAGGAACTTTCCAACATGATCAAATACCAGCACGGTTATTCCGCCGCCGCCCGTTTTATTACCACGGTGAATTCCATGCTGGACATATTAATGAAGATGGGGGTGTAGTCGTATATGAGACGGGTTTCCACGGATATGCCGAATAACGATATGCAGTACTACCTGCGTCGTCAGGAAGAGGGACTGAGCAACATTCAGTCAAAAATTGCCAGCCAGTCACGGATTCTGGCCCTGCGGGACGATCCTCTGGCGGCAAGCCACGCGGTACGTTACCAGTCCTATCTGGCCCGGCTGGAACGTTTCGAGAAAAACACCTATTACGCTCAGGAGCATTACAACAACACCTATGCGTACATGAACGAGGCCAATTCCATCTTACAGCGGATCCGGGACCTGGCGGTCCAGGGGGCTCACGGAACATTTGCCCCGGATGATCTTAAGATCATGGCCACCGAGATAAACGAGCTTATCAAGGCCCTGGCGGACATTTCCAACGCCCAGGGGCCCGACGGCAAACAGATATTCGCCGGGGACCGGGCCCTTTCCGAACCCTTCCGTATCGTAGAGGGGACCGTAGAAGGGGGCGGGGAGAGCATGGTGGTCCGCGTGGAATACCGTGGGGCCGGCGCTTCCCGGCGGACTGAAATAAGCGACGGGGCCTATGTGGAACTGGATATTTCCGGTGGCGAGGCTTTTTGGGCGGAGAAGATGCAGGTTATTTCCACCCTGGATGCCAGTGAATACCGGGTTACCGCAGATACCAGTGTTTTTATTGACGGGACGGAGATACCCTTGAGCGTGGGGGACACGGTACAGGCCATTATCGCCAAGATCAACGATTCCCCGGCCCCGGTAAAGGCCTACCTGGATCCGGAAGCCCGGAGTCTTGCCCTGGAAGGAACCACCGCCCACTTTATCCGCCTGGAAGACAAACAGGGTTCCCGGGTTTTTCAGGACCTGGGCATTATCCGCGGAAACCCGTCCAACGGCGCGCCCAACTGGAGTGACTCCGCGCGGGTAGCCGGGGGTTCCATTTTCGATATGGCGATCCGGCTGCGGGATGCCCTGTACCGGGGGGACCAGGAATTCGCAGGCAGCCTGGGGATTGGGGGCATCGATCTGGCCCTGGGAAACCTCAACGCCAGAATCACCGAAGTGGGAAGCCGGGAGGAACGGGCGGAGATGACCTGGCAGCGCCTGAACCAGGAGATCCCCGACGTTACCGCCTGGCTTGGCCGGGAGGCAGGACTTGACTTTATCGACGCCGCCACGGAACTGGGGATGATGGACTTTGCCCACCGGGCGGCCCTGCAAACCACCGCCAAAATACTGCCCACCACGCTGTTGGATTTTTTACGTTAACTTGAGGTTTCCCCGAAGGAAACCAGCCTGATTTTCTATAGGAGAACGATGTGAAACTACAGACCAAGGCCTATGGGTCTATCGAGGTGGAGGAGCGGCAGAAAATCGTATTCCCCCAGGGGCTATTTGGCTTTGAGGATATTAAAGAATACGTACTTTTGGATGCGGAGCGGCAGCCTTTTTACTGGCTTCAATCGGTAGAAAACGAACAGGTGGCCTTTGTCTTGATAAATCCCTTTTTAGTCCGGCCCGATTATGAGGTGAATATCAACAACGAAGAGCTGGCAGATATAGGCATTAACACGCCGGAACAGGCCCTTATCTTCACGATTGTTACGATTCCCGCGGACGGCAGCCCCATGACGACCAACCTTCAGGGACCGCTGGCAATAAACCGGGACACCAGGGAGGGAAAGCAGGCTATTCTGAACGATCCCCGCTGGAAGACAAAACACGATATTGTGGCGGAAATCGCCGCCCGGAGGGCGAGGCAGCCATGCTGATACTATCCAGAAAAGTCAACGAAAAAATTATGATTGGAGATGATATTTCAATCTCCGTTATCGAGGTACGCGGCGATCAGGTACGCCTGGGGGTGGAAGCGCCCCGCTCGGTCAAGGTGTTCCGGCGGGAGGTCTTTGACGCCATCAAAGCGGAAAACAAGGCCGCCGCGGAATCCCGGCCCGTGCTTCCGGATATAGAAATTCCCAAATAGTAACGGATCAGTCGTTATCCCGGTTGGCTTCGTAAATTTTATCGAATTCGTCGGCAATGATGCGGAAAACTTCGACAAGATAGGGGTCAAAATGGCTGCCCCGTTCTTTCATGATCTTCTCTACGGATACTTCGTGGCTCAGCGAGGGTTTGTAGCTCCGCCGCATCCTTAAGGCGTCGTACACATCGGCAACGGAAACAATACGGGCCGCCAGGGGGATCATTTCCCCTTCAAGCTGGAAGGGGTAACCGCCCCCGTCCCAGCGTTCATGGTGGGCCAGGGCAATTTCCTTTGCCATAGGGTTAGGGTAAGTGGAAAGGATAAAGGCGCCGTTCTTGGTATGCTCCCGCATGACCGTCCATTCCCAATCCGACAGGGGTCCCTCTTTGTTCAGAATATCGTCGGGGGTGCCTATCTTTCCCACATCGTGCATACTGGCAAGGAAACCGATGTTTTCAATAAAGTCCGCGTCAATGGTGGGGTACTGGGAACCCAGGCTGTAGAACAGTTCTTCGGCCAGGCGTTTAGAATAGTAGTTCACGCGGGTTATATGCTTTCCCGTGTCGTTGTCCTTAAGCTTGGAAGCTTCCAGCAGGCTTAAAAAAACTGCCCGCAGGAGCTGTCGGTTTTCTTCGGTTACATCGTCGAACATGACGACAAATTCTTTTGGGTTTTTGACAATCTCCGCAGGAAATATGTACACCCTGGTTTGCACGGTGGCCATGTCGTGGGATTTGATCTTGGTTTCACCTTTCCAGGAATACCCGTTCTTTCCCCCCACAATACTTTCCCTTATTGTACGGATGTCCTCTACCTGAAAGAATTTTCCAAAAAGATCAAAAAAATATTTTCGCACCATGCGGGGAAACCCGGTAAAAAGATTATCGCAGGCGGGATTTGTGGTAATAATTCTGAGCTGCCGGTCCACAAAAAGAATGGGGAATATACTGGTCATAAAGGGGTTAAGGACCACCGGAATGGGGGACTGAATATCTGCGTTTTCAGTTTTTCCCATACCGATTGCCTTTCCAAGAAGCCCGATATGGGGAGAGGGTTCTTCCTCCGCATCTTCCTCAAGCGGTTCCAGTTCTTCGACAATAGTATCTAATTCTTCACTTTCTGCCATATATTTTTCTGTTTTTATTCCAGGATTTACCGTTCCGCATCGCTTTTTCGCAAATATTCGGGACCGGAAAGTACTTCACCTTTCCCATTATTCATAATAACCGTTTCTTTTGCAACTGCCGCCAATTCCCGTGCCCGGCCTTTCCGGTACAGGGGATCCAGGTGAATTCTGGCCGGAAGCCGCGTTAAAGCGCCGTTTTCCGCCTGGTTAAGCCGGTTTAGGAACAGGGGAGCCTCCGGACCTGTCAGGAGGGCAAGCTCATCGTATGAAAGTATGGATTCCCCAATGACGCCGGCCCCGGCATCCATTTCCGCTGAAATCCGCCTTCCCCCGCGGTACAGGGCACTGAAAAAGCGCTCTTTTTTGGCGTCGATGACGGGGATTACCAGTCCCGGCCAGGGGGACCAGGGATAGGCCAGGCAGTCCAGCGTGGAACAGGCGATAAGGGGAATGTCCAGGGCCAGGGCTATTCCCTTGGCTGCGGAAAAACCGATTCGCAGGCCCGTAAAAGAACCGGGGCCTTTCATGCAGGCCACCGCCTCCAGGTCCCCGGCCTCAAGACCGGCCCCCTTCAAAAGGGAATCGGCCAGTCCCATGAGGAGTTCCGAATGGCCAAGGCCTGAGTCTGTCTCCCGGTACCAGTACCGATCCCCCGATACCAGGGCGGCGGAGAGAATCGTCGTGGCCGTGTCCAGGGCAAGGATCGTCGTCACGGTTCATCTTCCCGGGAATCTCCGGCAAAGACGCGGATGATCCTGCCGGTTTCCCCGCTTATGTCAATTTCAACAAAGATCGTACCGGGGGGGAGGGCTTCCCGGATACGATCCGCCCACTCGATCAGGCAAATTCCCCCGCCGTAGAGCAGATCCCGGCCCCCAAGAGCCTCAAAATCGTCTTCGCCGGAAAGCCGGTAGGCGTCGATATGGTAGAGGGGGAGGGGAGGCCCGCCTGAGGGCCGGGCTTCGTATTCGGAAACGATAGTATAGGTAGGACTGGTCAGTTCTTCGCTCACGCCCAGGCCCTGGGCAATTCCCTTGGTCAGGCAGGTTTTTCCCGCGCCCAGAGCGCCCTGCATGGCAAGCACCTGGCCGGGCCCAAGCCGGCGGGCAATACGCTGCCCCAGGGCACGGGTTTCCCCGGGGGAGTTTGAGCGGAATTCAGTCAGGGAGCCCCCCGGAAGAGTCCAATTCGTCAATGGTTTTTTTTAACGCGGCGTTAACGGGTACCAGGGGGTAATCAATTCCGTCGATAACTGTGATAAGTATCTCTTTTTGGCCGGTAGGTTTGTGTTCAATAGAAAAATCCACATGCACATCATGGGATTTGTTGAGTATTTCGATAACGGCCACACCGCTATAGAGCCTCCGGTAGTATATGGGTACATCCTTGCGAACAATGTTCTTTATCTTAAGGATATTCATTAACGTAACCACCTTTTTCGGTAGAGTGAGCGGGCATACAAATATTTACAACCTGTTTGATATTCTAGGTATCAATGTATTCAAATACAAGGGCATTGATAAGATTAAGGGATTTTCGGGGTACCTTGAGGAATTTGATGTGCATCACCGTACCGGTCCGGTTCCGGTTGATGCGCAGTACCTCCCCCAGGGCCACGATGTGCTGGCCGCTGGCGGTAAACCCGATCTTAAGCCGGACCCCCGCGGATATAACGCTGGCTGTCTGGATGGAACAACCCCCAACGGAAATGTCTAAAATTTTGCCCGATGCCTTTCGCTTGTCCACCACCATCTTCTGTTCATGTTTCCGTGCCCCCGGTTCTAGCCATACCAGGTTGAATTCGGCGGGGCTGACGATCATACGCCGGCGGAAACGGCGCTGGGAAAGCCGTTTAATCGTGCTGGAATGAACGACCTGCAGAACCTGGCCTTCCCCAGGGGCCTTGGTGGTACCGTAGACTGTGGACTGGACGGAGAATCCGTTACTGGACTTGGTAAAAAAAGACAAGATAACCGGTTTGTTCCGGCCAATAGGGATAATGTCCCCCAGCGCGTTTACCGGGTTATTCACCAGGAGGTAGGCCCCACGTGACGATATGACCCGGACGGGGTAGTTGTTCTTGTCAACGATAAGGACCGCCGGGGTGTTTTCCGGAATTACCCGCGTGGAATTAACCCCCACCCCCCCGCCGGTGGTCGATTCCAGGATGTTGCGTGTGGCGAAAAGGACCGAAAGTTTTTGCTGGGTTTCATCTTCGGCCCCGGTAGTCTGTTCAATGGCGTGGTAGGCCTGTCTGAAGTGCCGGTCCAGCAGCGCTGAGGACTGGAGCATCCGTTCCGGGTCCGTGGTTCCGCCGTTTTTCATGACAAAGGAGAGCATCTTGGTCTGGGAAGAATCCAGTCCGATGGAACGGGAGAATTTCTGAATGGCAAAACTACCGCCGGACTTTGGACGTGAAGCAGTAAAGCCGGAGTCGGTAATTCCAAGCCGTTTTCTTGAAATATTTACGATCACCAGAACGATGATCGTAATTCCCAATCCTATACCGAAGTAGACCATATCCATCGGATTGGATTCTTTGTAGAACTGCGGTAATTGTAATTGGTACAAATAACCCTCCCGTTATACCTTAATGGCGGTGTAAAATTGGAGCAATCGGGGGGCCAGTTCGTATTCCGCCAGATCCCCCACAAGAACCGTATCCCGTTCCTCATAGGCCCGGATAAGGTCTTTTAGGATAGAATCAAATTTCCCAATGTAATCCACCACCGGCACCCCTTCTATAGTTATATTTTCGGGGAAAAGGCCCTCGATTTTTAACAAATTGAAAAGACGGACGAGTTTTTCCGCAATTGTGGAAAAAAGACTCATAGTTTCCGCTGCCCTGCGATCCTTGCCGGTTTGAATATCAAGGGGAAGCTCCTCCAGGCGCCCGGCCAGGGCTTCTATCAGGGACTCCGAAGCGGCCAGTTCCCCGCGGGGGTTTTCCAGTTCCCGCAGCCGTTCTTCCAGGATGCTTCGCAGTTCTCCGGGGGCGGCCCCTTCCCCCGCAAAACTTTGTTCGGCCATAGCCCCAAGTTCCGGTAGTTCGGCCCTGAGAAACCGGGCCCCCGGCAGGGCCGTCCATTCTGCCCGCAGAGCTTCCCGTTCCGTGTAAGCCGATTTTTCCAGCCTCTCAAGCATGCCGTAGAGGGACACGATGGATTGGATCGCGTGTTCCGCCCAGGAACTGGTTTGCAGGTCCAGGGTTTGCACCGTTGAAATATCCCGGTTAAAAAAATGGTCCAGGGTAGCTTCACCTACGGTTTCTCCGTTTACCCTGATGCCGGAAAGCCGGTAACCGGAACCCCGCAGCCAGTTTTCCAGCGCCGAAAGTACATCCCCTATGGTTTTTTCCTGCTCAAGGGTAATATCCGCCAGTTTACCGTCAATCGTAATGTTCATGAATCGTTTTCCTGTACAGGCTGCTGGCGGTCAAAGACCGCACCGGATTATAACCAAGCCGGCTACCTGTTGCTACCGGTACTGTTCTGCTGGCTCAGGCTGTCAAGGGAACTGGACAACTGTTCCATGCGGCTATAGGCCCCTTCCATTTCGCCGTACTGCAGCTTAAGCTGCGCCTCCCTGGCGGCAAGCTGCCGGTCCATCGTCTCGATCCGGCGCTGGTCCTGGCTGATTCGGGAATCGATAGTACCGGTTTTAAGGGAAATGAAGCCCCCGGATTCCACGTATGGCTTTGAGAGGTTTTCTATCGTGTAGGCAAGCCCGGAATCGACAATAAGGTCCCCGTCCGTATCGTAACCGAATAGCTGCCGGATCATCGGCAGCTTGGTCTCCAGGGCGGCATCCAGGACTTTCTCGTCTATTTCCAGATAACCCCGCAGTCTGGAGGGATCGTAACCACCCCCGCCCGCCCGCCGCGCGTCGGTACTGACGCCGATCTGGGCCAAAAGTATGTAGTCCTGCTCCTCCCCGGAGGTAGGGTAGGGCGTGGACGCTGACCGCTGCAGGCTGTTTTTGAACTGGTTTAAGATACTGTCCCCGGAAAAAGCGCCCAGCCGTTCTTCCATAGCCTCCCGTTCATCGTCCGAAAGGTAACTCAGCTCCTCGATGACTGTGGTGTCGTTACGGGTCAGGACATTCATTTCCGCCATAAGACGGTTGTAGTTTCCCACCAGGCTTATGATCGAATTTTTAATTTCTTCCCGGTCCGGTTCAACCGTCAGGGTTACGGGCCGTGAAGAAACCCCCCGCGCGTTTATCGTAACGCCGGGGATCAGATCGTCAATGGTGTTGGTGTCCCGCCGGATCTCGATTCCCTCCATCGTGATAATCGCGTCCTGCGCGGTGGAGACGGGGTTCCGGGGGCGGAAGCCCCCCAGGGCATCGGGGTTGAATATCTGTACGTTGCGGATTGAAATATCCCGGTGGGTGTTGTTGTTGGTAATTTCCAGGGCCGTAATGTTTTTCCCCCTGCCCAGTTCGTCCAGGTTGTAGCGGAGGCTGGTAAAACTTGCCGTATCGTTTAACGCGGGAAGGGAAACCTTGCTGCCGTCGGAGAAGACCAGGCTGAGCATCACCATATCGTCCTTCCGCGGGGGAGGGGAGGGGGGGGTCCAGGGTGGCAGGGGGGCGGAAACGGGATCGTTTTCGATGGTAATGTCCCCATAGCTGATACTTCCCGCGGGGGGAATATCCGGTCCCGATGGGGGCGATGATTCCAGCCCGGCTTCCTCCGGAAGGAGCTTTGTCAAGGTTTCAAACTGAATAACCCAGGGGGCATTGGCCCGGATACCGGGGTTTACCGGTACGGAGACCGCCCCGCCTGCGTAAACCGAAAGGGTGGAACCGTCAAGGTTGACGTACTGCGGGCTTGCCAGGTAGGTAAAGGTGTTCTCCGCAAAGGGAATTTCCCGGCGGGAATCGTCTATCCGTTCCGCCATACCGGTAAGGTAGGCCAGCTGTTCCGAATCCCCGGTAAAGCCAAGGCGGTTTTGCGCGCCCGTTACCTTGGATTCGATAAGCAGGGCCCGGCTTCCCCGTTCTACCGCGATAAGGCTGGCCCCCAGCCTGTCCTGGCCCCGGCGGTTAACCATATCGGAAAATTCTTTAAGAGTACCCCCCCGGAATTCAAACGAAATCTCGTTGTCTCCCACGGTAAAGGTATAGGTTCCCGCGTCCACCCGGAACGAATCTTCAAGAGGCCGGGAGAGGAACCGATCCGCCTGGGCTATCTGTTTGACCGTAAAATGGTACTCCCCTTCGGAGGCCTCCCGTGTAGCGCTGGCGCTTATAACCTGTTCATCCGCGGATTGGGCAATCCGTTCGGTAAAGGGATTTTGAAACGAATACAGGGAACGGGCGCCATCCCGCAGGGAAGAGATACGCCGGCCAACTTCCTGCCAGTAGCCTTTTTGCGCCGCCAATTGATCAATGTTACGCTGGGCCCGGTCCCGCGGAAGCCGTTCAACGGACATAAGCCCTTCGATGATCGTGTCGGTATCGAAACGGCTTTTTATCCCCGGTATGTAAATATCGGACATGTTACCCCTAATCCCATACGGCCGCCGCAAAGTACCCGGTACTTGTCCCGGGACAGGAATGTCTTAAACAGTCTCGTCAAAAAGAAAGCCGATAGTTTCCTCTATTCTGGAGTGCAATCGTTGTAGCTCTTCGGGCGGCAGCACCTTGATCACCTTATCGGTTGCCCGGTCAATGACCTTGACGCTGATCTCGTTGGACTTATGGTCCACAACAAATTGCAGCCGGCGGTTAAACGAAAGGCTGATCTGCTCAAGATCTTTGGCGACACTGGATATTTCCCTGTTCCTGCCGGCCAGGGCCTTTATAGCGGCGACATTTTCTCCGTTTTTGAACGGTTCCCGTCCCTCAAAACCAGCCTGAATACGAATTCTGGAAGATTCGGGGACGGAATCGGCCGCTAAACCACGAACTCTGCCTCCCGTATCAACGATAGCTATACCCATAGTTACCTCCATGTATAATCATCGTCATCCATGACGAAAATCAAATCAAAATAAGATAGGGAAGAGCGCGAACTTCCCTATCCCGGGGGCTCAAAAGACAACGTCCAGCAGCCTCTTTACCCCTTTCATGTTCAAATTAGCCCCGCTTTAAGGGTATTACCGGTAAAACTGCCCGGCGGCACCTGTGGGGTGTTCGTTGGGATTAGTTCACCGTCAGCCCAAAAGCTGAAGCACCGACTGGGTCTGCACATTGGCCTGGGCCAGCATGGCAGTTCCCGCCTGGGTAAGGATAGAATCCTTGGAAAAATTAACCACCTCGGAAGCCATATCCACATCCCTAATCCGGGATTCAGCGGCCTGCAGGTTTTCCGCGGCAATTGCCACGCCCTCGACGGCCATCTCGAACCGGTTCTGGTAAGCCCCAAGATCAGCCCGCTGTTTGGATATTTGCTTTAAGGCATTATCCACCGTACCGATGGCCATGTTGGCCTCTTCCGGTGTAGCGATACTGAGGAATCCTTCCTCACCCTGAGCGTCCTGTATGCCAAGGGCCATAGCGGTCATATTACCAATAAAGATCTGTTCGTTCTGGTCCATATTGGCCCCTACCTGAAGCAGCATGGTCCTGGTTCCGTCTGTCTGGGCGAACGCGCCGGTCAGAAGATTCATCCCGTTAAATTGAGCATGGCTCGCGATACGGTTGACTTCATCGACTAACTGGGACACTTCCACCTGGATCTGCAGCCGGTCCTCATCGGAATAGATTCCGTTGGCGGACTGTACTGCCAGCTCCCGCAGACGGTGCAGGATATCCTGGCTTTCCTGAAGGTAGCCTTCAGTAGTCTGGATAAACGACACACCGTTCTGGATATTACGCTCCGCCTGATTGAGGCCCCGGATCTGGCTCCGCATTTTCTCGGAAACCGCGAGTCCTGAGGCATCGTCCCCGGCGCGGTTAATCCGCAGACCGGAACTGAGCTTCTCAATCTCCTTGCCCACCGCTGCCTGGGTTACCCCCAGACCACGGTTGGCAAACATGGCGCTCATGTTGTGGTTTATAATCATATAGTACCCTCCTTGCGTTTAGTAACCCCGGGCTGTCCATAGCCCGGAGCCGCTCCGCACAACCGGACACGCCGGGGGCAGCTTCGCGCCGCTCCCACCCGTCATGCCCATACGGGGCGAAACATCCTTCTTACCCGGTGGTAAGGGGACCCGAATTGACCGGATCCGCAAAAGATGTTCCACACCGCCGTACCTTCTAAACGCGGGGTGTATGTCAAAGATCGCCGGCGGTTTTTACCGGATCCGGTGAAAACCGCCTAAGAACAGCCCGGCACATACCGGAACCGCTTTCAAAACTCCGCTGGTTTTGAAAACTTTTTTCTTAAATTTATCATACTACGTTACTGGAGAAGTTGCAAGACGGAAGAACTCCGCTGGTTCGCCTGGGCCAGCATTGCTGTTCCCGCCTGGTTAAGAATCTGGGTCCGGGTGTAGTCAACCATAAGATTGGCCATGTTGGTATCCCGTATCCGGGATTCCGCAGCCTGCAGGTTTTCCGCCCCGATATCCAGCCCGATAATGGCGTGTTCCAGCCGGTTCTGGTAGGCGCCAAGGTCGGCCCGCTGTTTACTGACGGTCCGCAGGGCCAGGTCCAGGGTACCGATGGCCTGGTTTGCCGACTCAGGGCTGGCCAGGCTTATGATGTTATCTTCCTGCAGATTCCCAAGGCCCAGGCTCTTACTGGTCATGGTGCCGATGAACACCTGTTCCCGCTGGTCCATGTTGGCGCCGATGTGGAACCACATGGAGGCGGTGATCACGTTATCCCCGGTTAAGCGGGCAAAACGGCCGGTGAGCAGGTTCATGCCGTTAAACTGGGCGTGGCTGGCTATCCGGTCCACCTCATCTACCAGCTGGGAAACCTCTACCTGGATCATCATCCGGTCTTCATCGCTGTAGATGCCGTTGGCGGACTGGACCGCCAGTTCCCGAATCCGCTGGAGAATGTCCTGGGTTTCCTGGAGGTCGCCTTCGGTAGTCTGGATAAATGAAATGCCGTTGGCTGCATTGGCGGAAGCCATGTTGAGGCCCCGGATCTGACTCCGCATTTTTTCGGATACCGCAAGACCGGAAGCATCGTCCCCCGCCCGGTTGATACGCAGGCCGGAAGAGAGTTTTTCCAGGTTTTTGCTAAGGTCGCTTTGGGTAACCTTGAGGGACCTGTCCGCGAACATGGCGGACAGATTGTGGTTGATGATCATATCATCCTCCTTGAACGTTCTACCAAGGCATCCTTGCCTTGGCTTGACAAAGCCGGGAGTACGGCACCGCGGATACCGGTCCTCCTGGTCTATCTAATTCAAACCATTTTCGGCATCAATGTGGGAAGACTTGAGTTTTTTCGCGTTGATTAGAAGCCGGTCCGGACGGACAGTATTGGATGTATACTTTTTTGCACGCGCCGTGTTCGACGGGCCGCCGGGCCCGATGCTGCAAATTTGTTTTTTTAAGAATTTTTTGTGAATTTTTTGTTGACAGGGGAACACGTTTCGTGGTATCCTGTTTCTACTTAAACGAATATCCGCAAACCAACCGGGTTTGCAGCGATTCGCCGAACAGGGTATCCTGTCTTTCGAAGGGGGAACGTTTTACAATGAGCCTTACAGGTAGTGTAAATAACAAATATCCCCCCCCCCCCCCCGTTGTGTTTATTTAATCAATTATAGAGATCGGAAATCTAAGGTTGCTTTTCCAAAAACTGAAGTTTTGGGAAAGCCTCATCGGTTAAGCCAACTCGTTTTATCCCCGAGTACCGCTACTGCCTCTTTTTCAGGTTCCTTCAGTGGGTTTACCGCATGCGCGTATATGCGTCTGCGTAACTATATTTTTTTGAGGAGGGCTCTATGAAGAAGCTCACAGTATTATTATTGGTTTGCGCCCTGGCCGGGATGCTGGCAGGGTGTAGAAAGACCGAAACCGCCGGTGGAACGGTTGCGGTGGGTGAAAAATCGGGCCGCCTGGCCAACGGCGATGTAACCATTTCGATGTTCTTTTACGGTGGCATCAGCCGCTGGGCGACGGATTTTAGCTACGAGAACAATACCTTTACCAAAAAACTCACAGACGACACCGGCGTTAAGGTCGATGTTACTGCCATGAGTTACGCCGATTCCGAACAGCGCCTTAACGTGATGCTGAACGCGGG
>JAITJW010000015.1 GCA_031278715.1 Treponema sp.
ATAAACGAAATGGTCACAGGGGCGGATCAGATCAATGTGGCGGTAAACCGGGTTAATACTATCAGCGGGGAGAACAAAGAGAGTATTGATGTACTGGTGAAGGAGGTGGCGAAGTTCAAAATTGAGTAGAGTCTCTAAGGAAGCAGCGATTTATTCAATCGAGAATTCGCCAACTGCGTTGCTGCAATCGGTGTTACTTTAACGTTGTATTTGACGAGGTCATGACTGTTGTCTTTTCAGACAAGGATCTCGAAGTCCGGGCGGATTTTATTCCCCCGGTCGGAAACGGCGCCCCCTCGACCCCGAAATGGCGCCGCCGGCTCACGGGGCCCCCGCGGGCAGCCCGGTTGTAGAGGGCCCGGTTTTGTGCGATACTTTCCCTATCCTATCGAGGCCACCAAGGACAAGTCCATGAGTACAAAGGTTTTTTTTCGGAACAATATCGCCCTGTTCATGTTCTTTCTCAGCTCTCTCATTGTCCTGTTTTTATCAGTTAACGCAAATATAAACCTGCGGCATACGGTCAGCCTTATGGAGACTTCCATACAGGAATTTCTCCTGGCCTCCGCCAATGCCCTTTCAAATTATATCGAGGTTGAGGAACTGGATAAATACCACGGGCATGAGGATATCTATACGGCGGAGGGGGAATTCAGCCCCGGATACCGGGCGCTTAAGGACCGGCTGGTGGAATTTTCCAAACAATACCAGGTGTTGTATGCGTATTTTTGGCGGCCGTACAGGGAAAATGAAATACAATACATCGTGGATAATGACTACTCCGAAGAAATGTGTACGCCGGAAACGTTTTTTCCCCTGGAAGATATTTCCAAAGAACTTATCCAGAGCATGGTCCCCATTGCCACCCATCTTGATGAATACACAATGACCTGGGACGGCCTTATCTCCGCCCTGGTCCCCATGTACGGCCAGGACGGGAATCTGTACTGTGTTGCGGGTGTCGATATTTCAGACGATAGGATCATCGCCCAGCGGAACGCCACCCGGCAGCGTTACATCCTCCAGGTTATCGCCATTATGGCGGCCATCTGCGCTTCCGGCGTCATGTTATTCCTCTACCAGCAGAAAATCAGACAGCTCAACACTTTTAACGCCAATCTGCAGCAGATGGTGGAAGAAGAAACAAAAAAAGTTCTGGCCCTTAACGAAACCTTTGGCCGTTACCTTTCCGATGAAATTGTAAAAGACCTGCTGGATACGCCGGATGGTCTGTCCCTGGGGGGCAAGAAACAGAATATCACCATCATGTTTTCCGATATTCGGGGCTTTACCGCCATGTCGGAGCAGATGGGTGTAGAAGACGCGGTAACGATGCTGAATCACTACTTTAGCGACATGGTAGATGTAATTCACAAGTACCGGGGAACGGTAATTGAATTCCTGGGGGATGGTATTCTGGCCATTTTCGGCGCGCCCGTGGCCTATGAAAACCACCCCGACAGCGCGGTGGCCTGCGCTCTGGAAATGCAGCTTGCCATGGACGACGTAAACGAGTGGAATATCAAAAACCGTTACCCGCTGATGGAAATGGGAATTGGCCTTAATTCCGGGGAAACGATTGTCGGGAACATCGGTTCTACCAAGTCCATGAAGTACAATGTTATCGGCAGTAACGTAAATCTTGCCAGTCGTATTGAAAGTTTTAGTACCGGTAATCAGGTCTTAATTTCGGAAAATGCCTACCGGCTGGTGAAGGCGGAACTGCGGGTGGCACAGACTCTGGAAGTATCGGCCAAGGGCCTGAAAGAACCTATCATGGTATACCAGATTGAGGGTATTGGGGCGCCGTATTTTCTGGAAATTAAAAATAACGAGATTCCCCTTACCCGGCTTCCCGCGCCGGTTCCGGTAGTCTGTTACCGGATCGACGGTAAACGGGTCGAGATTGTGCAGATGCGGTACTATGTACTGTCCATATCTGTGGTAAAGGCTATTATTATCCCCGAAAGCGGTGAAAAACCCCTGGAAGTGTTCGAAAATATAAAAATGGTTAATTCGGCAGGAGACGAAGTCTTCGCTAAAATTATCCGAAAATCCAACGAGGGGGTCATTGGTTTGCGCTTTACCACCGATGTGGGGGATTTTATAAAGCGCCTGCGGTAATATGGGACATCAAAACCGGGAACTTCGGAAAGAACTGGAAAAAATCATCCCGCCCGAAACCACCCCTGTCCGGCGTCCGGCAATTTTGGGTCTGGTTTTTCTGCGCTATATCTGCGCCGCCGCCGAGGAATACGATGCCAAAAACGCCTTCCCTCCGCAGCGAAAAGCGGATGCCCCGGAAGGCGGGAACAATTCAGACCCGGCGGCGGAAGCTTCCGGGCAGGCTACAGACCGTAGCCAGGCTACGGACCGTAACAGGAGCCCGGAAAGGTTCTTTGTTCCGGACTGCGTCCGCTGGGACCGGATTTTCCCCCGGAACGATCCGGCCGGAGAGAGTACCGGGGGGAACGCCGGGGCCGGAAAGGACACCGGGGAGAACGCCGGGGAACTTCGGGAAATTGCCGGGGCGATCCGGGCCGTTGAGCGGGAAAATCCCCTGCTGCGGGGCCTGTTCCCCGATGTTCTAAAATACCCTCCCGGCCGCTCCTCCCGCCCCCCGGAGGATGGATCGCTGTTCCCGGCGGAACTGGGGCGCTTTCTTGAGGATCTTTGCGCACGGGAAGCCGCCTGGACTTTTAAGTACCTGTGGGAACGGTTTGAAAAAACCTCCGGCCCTGATCCGCTGGAAAATCTGAGGGCTTCCACGGCGCGGAGGGGCCGGTCCGGTAAAACCGGAGAAACCCCAATTCCACACTGCGTTGCCGAACTGTTGGCCCACATGCTGGAGCCCTATCAGGGCCGTTTCTACGATCCCTGCTGCAGGTCCGCTGCTTTTCTGACCGGGGCCGCGGATTTTGTTACCAGCCGGCAGGGAAAGCTGCCGGACATTTCTTTCTATGCCCAGGAGCGCAGCCTGGAAGCCTGGCGTTTTGCCGGTATGAACCTGATTGTCCGGGACATCGACACCACAGATATACTGTTAAACCCGGACAGTCCTCTGCAGCGGGATCGTTTTCGGGACCTGAAGTTTGATTTTATAACCGCCTGTCCGTCCTTCGGCGAGAATCCCTACTCCTGGATACAGTACGTGCTGGACCGGCTTTCCCCTGTGGGGCTTGGGGCCATCGTGCTGTCCAGGGGTTCCCTCAGTTCATTCCGGGAAGGGGACCGGGAGATCCGCCGGACCCTGGTGGACGGGCGGCTGCTGGACTGTGTAGTAAACCTTCCCCCCCGGATCATCGGCGCCTTAAATCCCTGTCTTTGGTTTTTATCCCGTGCCAAGGCCGGACGGGGCCGTCGCGCCGATGAGCTGCTTTTTATTGACGCCCGCCAATTGGGGCGGAGCCGGGACCGGCGGCATTGGGAATTTTCCGGTGAAGATATCAGCCGTATTGCCCGGACCTACCACAATTGGCGTTTTCCCAAGGCGGCCCCTTACCGGGACCTTCGCCAATTCGCCGTATCAATATCCCTAAGCCAGATCCGGGAAGAGCAGTACAACCTTAACCCCGCGTTTTATCTGGGAATTCCCGAAACCGGGGAAGACACAGGCCAGGAAGTCCGTTTTGCCGCCCTGCGCGCGGAATTTGAGGAACTGGTCAGGGAAGATTCCCGATTGAGCCGCCAGCTGGTAGAGAATCTGCGAAAAATCAGGTTTGAGGATTAAGATGGCTTCCCGTGTCGTAGTGTTGCGCTTAGGTGATATAACCCGGTTTCTTGACGGGGAACGGTTCAGCCTGTCCCGCCGTCAGTGTGAACAGCAGGCCGGTGAATTCCCCTACTACGGTCCCCAGGGGATCATTGCCCGCATCAACAGTTTTGCCTATGAAGGGGAATACCTGCTGTTCGCCGATGCCCCGCCGCGCAATCTTCCTTCCGTGCCGGTTTTTGTGGCAAGCGGCCGCTTTTCCGCCAGCACCCGCGTTCATATACTGGCCTGTGTTGAAGAAGTGGAACCTCGTTTTCTCTGCCGCTGCCTTAACGCCCTTCCCCGCGCCGCGCTGTTTCGTCCGCCCTGGCCGGAAAGCATCAAAGATATTGAAATTGCCCTGCTTCCGCCGGACGATCAAAGGCAGATCCTCACTGCCCTTTCGGGCATTGAGAAAAAAACAGCGTTACTGCGGGAACAAAACCGGGTTCTGAACGGGATGGCCCAATCGTTGTTTGATCAGTATTTTATTTTTGGGGACAGAACTCCCCGGCCCCTGGGGGACTTTGTCATGTTCCGTAGCGCCGCTCAGGACAGAACCCCCGGTCAGGATAGGGCCGCGCCTTTGGCCACCGTTTCCCCCCTCCGGGCTTCGGAATCCTTTCCGCCGGAAGGAACCGTTTTTCATAACCTTTTCCTCTACCCCAGGGAGGACCTGTCCCCCATGTTTACCCGCCTGCTGGTAAAAAGCCCTGAATTCCTTATCCACGCGGAAAACTGCCTGGAACACCGGGGGGGCAGACGGCAGCTTAACGCGGAACGGCTTATGACATTTGAGATTAACGGCCCCCTTGCCCATAGCAGGTCCCTGGGCCCCTTCCCCGCCGGCGCTTACCCGGAGTTCAACGCCTTTGCCCTTAACGCGGAAAATAAAATTGCCGCCAACGACGCGGAACTTAAAATTTTGGCGGGCATAGAACAAAGCCTTTTTTTTAATACGTAACGATGGCAGCGTGGAAGATCAGCGGGGTGTCGCCGGTATTTTTTATGCTGTGGGAGGCGCCGTTTCCGGTGATTATGGTGTCGCCGGGTTTGACGGGTTTTACCGTACCGTTGTCGGTTTTCATGCTGCCGCTCTGGTTGATCATACTACCCTCCGGGTTTCAAGTTATGCTAGTATCATACAATGGCCGGGATGGGAAGTAAAGGAGACTGCTGCCGGGAAACGGGAGGGGCGGAACGGTGATGATAGATGAATTTCTTGGGCTGGTGTTCTTAAACAATACGGTAGAGCAGTGGTTTATAAGCGCCGCCTTTATTCTTGGGGGGCTGGGGGCGGGGAAGGTCTGTTCGTTTATAATGCGGGGAATTCTGCGCTACATCTGCCGGAAAACCAGTACCGATATTGACGATATTCTGATTGGGGTGCTGGAAAAGCCCCTGGGGATAGCGGTGGCCCTGGTGGGCGCAACTATCGGGATTAAGGAGTTAAAGTTCCACGAGCAGGTTGACAAGTGGATTAACCGGGGTCTTGAATCCGCTTTTATTGTTATTGTGGCCTGGGCTGTGTACCGGATTTTTGACGCGATGATCCTGCGGCTGGTCCCAATCCGGGGCCTGGGCCAGGCCAACGGGGGGGAAACCGACATTCGGCCTGTACTCCGCAAATTCTTCAAAACGGTTATTGCCCTTATCACCGGGGCGCTGATCCTGCGGGTTCTGGGCTACAATGTGAGCGCCCTGATGGCCGGTTTGGGGCTGGGGGGCGCTGCCCTGGCCCTGGCATCCAAAGATACGCTTTCCAACTTTTTTGGTTCTATTACGGTGTTTGTGGACCGGCCTTTTAAGCTAAACGACCGGATCAAAATTGGCGCCTATGACGGGATTATCACGGAGATGGGGGTAAGGACTTCCCGGCTGCAGACCGTGGAAAACCGGATAGTTATTATTCCTAACAGTATTTTTGCCAATACTCCTATCGAAAATATTAGCGCCGTTCCGCATGTCAAGGTGATCCAGAATTTGAACTTGAAGGGAGAAAACGGGCCGGACAAAATTGAAGGGGCCCTGGATATTTTAAGGGAGATATGTTCGACTCAGCCGGGTCTTGATGATACCCCGCTGGTAAACCTTTTGTCGGTTGGGGCAGGTGTCTGCCAGGTATCTCTTACCTACTTTGTGTCCCGGCAGGCGGATTATGAGAGAACAGTATGTGCGGTAAATTTGACGATACTCCGCCGTTTCGCGGAGGCGGGGATTAGTCTTGGCTAAAGACAGGCAAAGATCGGACGATCAGCGGGGCTCCGCTTTCCGTGCCGGGGAGGAGGGTTCCATTCCTCCGGGGCTGCTGGCCGCCGCGGAACGTGCGCGGGGAACCCGGCTTGTGAAAGATGAGCGGGACGAGCGGTCCAGGCAGAACGGGCGGCATGGGAAGGGTAGCCGGCCGGGAAAAAGCAGGCAGCGTGGCGCCGCTCCCAACCGCCGGCTGCGGGTACTTACGGCTGTTCTTACCGTTATACTGGCCACTCTGGTCCTGGTTATTGGGGCCGGTACCCTGTACGTCCTGCTTGTGGATCCGGATGCCTTTTCCGGCGCTTCTTCCCGCATAGCGCCGCAGACTGAGGACGCTGCACCGGCCGGGGGAGCCGGGGACAACATGCAAGAAGGAAACGGCGCTTCCGGGGCCGGTATGTTTACCGGCATTGGCCGGATGCGAATAGCGGCGGGCCGGCGGGCAACGGTGATCCTTTCGATTGTCTTCCCCTACCCTTCCACTGACCGTGCTTTTACCGAGGAACTTGCCGCCAAGGTTCCCCAGTTCCGCCAAATCGCCAAGGACTACTTTGGGGGCCTTTCCCAGGATGAACTGGATCTTCTGGACGAACAAAAGGCAAAGGCCGAAATTCTACGGAGTTTTAACGGTGAACTCCGGCTGGGACAGATAGAATCGCTGTTATTCAACGATCTGTTGATTTTGGAATAGGCCCTACAATTTCTGCTTTATTTTTTTACCTGCCATCCCCAAGCCCCGCCAACTGCACAACAAACTGCTGGAACGGATGAATGAGGACTTACCGTATTGCTGTACGGATGTCAAGCCAATGCCCAAACAGCGTACAGCCGCCACACAGGGGCCGCCGGTATAGTCCCTCCACATACCATTGAGTGAATCCCAAAACCCGGTTAGTTTTGAACTAATGGGGGCAGGTATGAACGCACTTATTATCGGGGGTACGGGGATCATCTCCACGGATGTAGTTACATACGCCGTGAGTCAGGGCTGGGATATTACCTTGCTTAACCGGGGACAGCGGACCGTCCCGCCGGGGGTCCGGCTTATTCAGTGTGATGCGCGGGACGAGGCAGCTATGAACAAGGCCCTTGAAGGCAGGCGCTTTGACGTGGTGGCCAACTTTATCGGTTTTCTGCCGGAACAGATTGAACAGGATATCCGTATTTTTGAGGGGAAATGCGCCCAGTATATCTTTGTTTCCACCTGCTGCGTCTACCAAAAACCGGACAGCCAGTACCTGACCACGGAGTCCACCCCGCTGCGGAACCGCGATTCCCTGTACGGCCGGCGCAAGATTGCCTGTGAGGAAGCCCTGAACCACGCGTACCGGGAAAGGGACTTTCCCGGTACCATCGTACGGCCCAACTGGACCTACTGCCTGGGGACGGTTCCGTTTGTTTTTACAAACTGGCGCAAGCCCTGGACCCTGGTGGACCGGCTGGAGAAGGGGCTCCCTATCATCGTCCCCGGAGATGGGCAGAGTCGTTTTACGATTACCCACGCTGCGGATTTTGCGCGGGGTTTTGTGGGACTTATGGGGAACTACCACGCCCTTGGGCACGCCGTCCATATTACCGGGGAAGAGGCCCTTACCTGGAACCAGTACCTTGAGCAGATAGAACGGGTTGTAGGCAAAAAGGCTGTGGTGGTCCACGTGGCTACGGATACCATTGTTAAGATCTTGCCCCACCTGCACGACGATCTTGTGGGGGATAAGGCGCTGAGCTTCCTCTTTGACAACGCCAAGCTGCGCCGTTTTGTCCCGGGCTTTGCCGCCAGGGTATCGTATTACGAGGGGGTCAAGGCTTCCGTTGAGTACCTGCGCGCCCACCCGGAACTGCGGATCATCGACACGGAGTACCTGGCCAACTACGACAAGGTCCTGGCCGCCTGTTGCCCTGGCCTGCGACCAGCGCACAATTGACTAGTATCGTTCCGGTAGAATAGTGTATTAGGATATGTGCGGTGATTCCGGACTGATTTTCAATATTCAGCGTTTTTCGATTCACGATGGTCCGGGGATTAGAACCACGGTTTTTCTCAAGGGCTGTAGCCTCAGATGTTATTGGTGCCACAATCCGGAATCCCTCCGGGCTGCGCCGGAAATCCAGTTTATGGCATCCCGCTGCATTGGCTGCGGGGCCTGCGTGGAGGCTTGCCCCCTGCGCCGGGAGGAAAAAACGACGGCCCGGTTCACATCCGCCTGTACCGGATGCGGCGCCTGCGCCGAAGTCTGCTACTCCGGCGCCCTTAGCCTGGCTGGGAAAGAGTACAGCGCCGGGGACATGACGGAGGCGCTTCTCAAAGACAGGGAACTGATGAAAAGTTCCGGCGGGGGCGTTACCTTTTCGGGGGGTGAACCCCTGTTACAGGCGGACTTTGTCGCCGCAGTCTTTACCGCCATTAGGGTGGAGGGTATACACACCGCCATCGAGACGGCCTCGAATGTCCCCTGGGAGGCCTTTGAAAAAGTCCTTCCCCTTACCAGCCTCTTCATCTGCGACATCAAAGCCCCGGACACGGAACTGCACCGGAAGGGAACCGGGGTCGGCAACGAGCGTATCCTGGAGAACCTGCGCCGCCTTGCCGGGGCGGGCGCAGACATTCTCTTCCGTATTCCGGTGATTCCGTATTATAATGATAGTGTGGATAGTATCCGTGAAACCGGCAGCTTTATCAAAAGTCTGGAAAGGCCGTTGCCCGTGGAGCTTCTTGCCTTTCATAACATCTGCGCCGGCAAGTACGATGCCCTGGGCAGGGAATTTGCCGCCCGGGGGACAGAAGGCCCGTCGGGGACACTCATGGAAAAATTGGCGGACACGCTAAAAGCACTTCAATTGGAGGTTATATGGAAACGGCAGTAACGGCACTAGAGGGTAAAAGCCGGGTTGATGCCCTTAGAGAGATCGCCTTTGCGAACGGTCATCATCCGAACAACTGGATCGAGATGGTGTACCTGAGGGGCAAGGCGTATATGGACACCTGCGACGAATGGTCCCACAACGTGCGGCGGGCGAAGATCGAGGCGTACATCCTTGACAACTACACCGTGGAAGTTACCCCCGGTGAGCTTCTGGCAGGACGGTACTCCCATGATGTCGTCCTTACGCCCGATCAGCAGGCTCAGTACGAAAAGGGCCGGGAGGCCGTAAAACTGGGAGGCCGCCTGAGCGGGTGGGGATCGGCGGCAACCGGGCACCGGGTGGTGGATTATGAGCTGATCATCACCCAGGGGGTAAAGACGATCCTCGCTCAAATCGAGGAGAAACTGACCCCCCTTGACTACTATAACCCCGAAGACGCGGAAAAGACGGCGTTTTACCGGTCGTTAAAGATCTCCCTTGAGGCGTTCTGCCGTTTTGCCGGCCGTTTCCGGGAAAAGCTGCTGGCCCTGGCAGAGGCGGAGACCGATTCATCGGCTTCGCCGTCGCAGAAAGCCGAATATGTGGCTATGGCGAAGAATTTCGAAAAGGCCCCCTATGAACCCTGTACGACGTTTTACGAGGCTTTGCAGATAGTCTGGTATACCGAGTTTGTCTTTGCCCTTATCGGCGATACATCCCTGGTTGGCCGGCCCGACAGTTACCTCTACCCCTTCTATCGGCGGGACATTGAACAGGGCCGTATTACCAGGGAAGCGGCTTACGACATTATTGCCGATTTCTACCTCAAGCAGAACGAGATCTACGACACCTGGCCGGGTTCCCTTATGGTGGGCGGCGTGGATAAACAGGACAAGCCGGTATGGAACGAGCTTACCGAGATGTTCATTGAAGCCATAGAAACCACCGGCCTTATTAACCCGTCGGTTTCGGTGGCCTATACCAACGACATGCCCCAGCACATTCTGGACAAATGTGTGAACATTATTTCAAAAGGCTATACCAAGCCGTCCATATTCAACGACCGCATCGTACGTAAGGGCCTTGAAGACGCCGGCGTAGACCCTGTGGACGCCCGGCAGTACATCCACAGCACCTGTGTGGAAATTACCCCCATTGCCTGTTCCAATATCCAGGTAGCCAGTCCCTATATCAACCCGACAAAGGCCCTGGAATACGTCCTTGGCAGGGGAAAAGTTCTTTTCGGTACCGATCAGGCGTTGAACGTGCATGTACACTACGACAAATTCAAGGATATTCCCGTAAACGATGACGATCTGAAAGATTTTAACAGCTTCTACACGGCGGTGAAGAAGGTACTGGCCCAGATCATCCAAAAGGCAATCGTCCTAAATTGTAACTACGCGCTCTACACCAGCCGCTACCACTCGTCGCCCCTTGCGTCTGCCCTGCTGAACGACTGCATTGAACGGGGTAAAGATTCGGGGGCGGGCGGGGCAAAGTACAATTTCTTCTACCCCTGCTTCCCCGGCTATGTTACGCTGGTGGATTCCCTTGCGGCCATTAAGACGGCGGTCTTTGAGGAAAAGAAGATCGGCCTTGAGGAACTGGCCCGCCTGTGTGCCGCCGACTTCAAGGACGAGGAGCGGATGCGCCAGTACCTTGTAAACCGTTGTGCCAAATTCGGCAACGATGACGATAACGTTGATGAGATTGCCAAGGACCTTTACGATTTTATCCGTGTGGAACTGACAAAATACCGGCACTGCCTGGGCGACGCCGCTACGTTCCACCCCAGCTATTTCGCGTGGATCATGCACGGCATGCTTGGCAAAGACGCCGCCGCCACTCCCAACGGCAGGCACCAGGGCGAAGCCTTGTCAGAAAACCTTGGGGCTTCCCAGGGCATGGACCGGAATTCACCGCTGGGGGTGCTGCGTTCCATTTCCAAGCTGGATCAGAGCTACGGTATAGGCGGCATCGCTACCAATTTCCGCTTTAGCAAGTCTTTTGCCGCGTCAAGTGACGGGAAAAAGGCCATTACGGACTTTATCAGGCACTTTATGGACTGCGGCTGTTTCGAGGTCCAGTTCAACGTTATCGATCAGGCAACCCTGCTGGATGCAAAGAAGAATCCTGAAAAATACGCCACGCTGATGGTACGGGTGGCAGGCTACAGTGATTATTTCACCAACCTGGCCCCCGAAATTCAGGATGAAATTATCCAGCGGACGGAACACAGCGCGATATAGGTGAAAAAACAGAGGGCGTTTGTCTATCGTTGTTCCTCGTGTGGTCATGAGGAACCCAAGTGGCTGGGCCGCTGCCCGGAATGTGGGGAGTGGAATACGCTGACAGAAACGGCGGCGTCCGGCCCTGTTCCCGGAGCCCGGATCTCCGGCACAGGTTTTAGCGGGAAGGCCGCGGCGGGGACACCGCCCCAGTCCCTGCCCCTTTCTTCGGTTGACCCCCAGGAGGGCAGCCGGATTGAAAGCGGTATTCCCGAACTGGACCGGGTACTGGGCGGGGGAATTATGAAACGTTCCGCCATCCTGGTGGGGGGCGAACCGGGAATAGGCAAATCCACCCTGCTGCTTCAAATTGCCGCCGCCGCCAGGACCAGGGGGCGGATTCTCTACATCTCCGGAGAGGAATCCGCCGGGCAAATACGGATGCGCGCTGACCGTCTGGAGCTTTTCGCCCAGGCATCCCGGATTGAAATAGCCTGTTCCGGCAGGCTGGAAGACATCAATACCCTGCTGGACTCGGTAAAGCCCGTGATCGTCCTGGTGGATTCCGCTCAGACCCTCTACAGTACCGAGGCCGGCCAGGGCCCCGGTACATTGAACCAGATGAAGTACTGCGTTTGGGAACTTATCTCCTGGGTAAAAGAGCATGACGCGGCCCTGTTTGTGGTGGCCCACGTAACCAAAGAGGGGCTGATAGCGGGCCCCAAGACCCTGGAACATTTAGTGGATACGGTACTCTACTTTGAGGGGGCCGCCTCTACCATCAATGACGGGGAAAGCCGCTTTTTACGGGCTTCAAAAAACCGGTTTGGTTCGGTGGACGAAATTGGTATTTTTATCATGGGGGAACATGGCCTTTCCCCGGTAGAGGATGTCTCCCGGCTTTTCCTGGTACGGCGGGAGGGGGAACTTCCCCCCGGCGTAGCCACAGCCGCCGTGCTGGAGGGAAGCCGCAGCCTGCTGGTGGAGATCCAGGCCCTTACGGTGATCGCCAAAGGGGGGATAAGCCGGATTTTTTCCGACCGGATCGACTCTGCCCGCGTGTCCAGGGTGGCGGCGGCCCTGGAAAAGCACCTGGGGATACGGCTTTCCGATCAGGATATTTACGTGAATGTGGCCGG
This sequence comes from Treponema sp., assembly GCA_031278715.1. GTDB lineage: Bacteria > Spirochaetota > Spirochaetia > Treponematales > Breznakiellaceae > JAISFT01. The sequence goes on from JAITJW010000015.1 coordinate 12,219, forward strand.
GGGTATCAGAATTGCGGAAGTGGGGGTCGAACTGGCCCTGGGCTGCGCCATATACTCCGCCCGGACTGGCCTTGCCCTGCCCGCGGGTCTGGTGATCGCCGGGGAACTGTCCCTGACCGGGGAAATCAGACCCGTACGCCGACTTACCGGCCGTCTGCGGACCGCACGGGGCCTGGGTTTTACCCATTTCCTTGGCCCCCTGGCCTCCGAAGGCCCGGCGGAAACCCCGGAATCCTTTGACGGGGGGACTTTTATCCCCGTGGGAACCATAGGAACCGCCATTCGCAGCCTGTTCAAGGCCGGCCCGGAACAAGGCCGGTAAGCTGCCGGGCTTTGATTGGGCTTTTATATGAAACCAAAATGTATTTCGAAAATATCGCCATTTTTTCATAAAAATCACCATGACCACTTGACGCTTTTTAAACTTGTGGATATGCTATAACCAGTTTCGATGAGTAGGATAATTTCCAGTGTTTTTTTCGGAGTTGATGCTTCCGCCGAGAGGTTTTCTTTTTCTAAATTCCTCCTTTTCCCTTCCGCAAGGTCTCCGTTATCCCCATCAATTCACAGCATCCTGTATCTCCCAGAAAGGGGGATGGAGTCGTCCACATAGTCGGACGTGTATATAAGCGGAATCCGGCCGCGTATCAAAGGAACAGAGGCCCCGTTCTTGCAGCTACGGACTGAAAAAGCGGGAATTCTGGAGTTTTGATATAACCGGATGAAGGAAACCTCTCAATGGCCAAGAAATTGTATGTCGGGAACCTCTCGTACAACACTTCCGAAGACGGTCTGCGTAATTTGTTTGCTGAATTCGGAAATGTAGCCTCTGCCAAGATCATTTTTGATCGTGAAACCGGTAATTCCAAGGGTTTTGGATTCGTGGAAATGGGTACCGATGAAGAAGCCACCGCGGCAATCACCGGGACCAACGGCCGTGAATTCGAAGGCCGCCAGATCCGGGTGAATGAAGCGATGGATAAACCCCGGCGGGATCGTGGCGCCGGCGGTTACGGCGGGGGCAACTGGTAGTACCCTTACGGCTTTCCCGAAACATCAGTTCCCGGGAAAGCTTGAATTTAAGGGGAAAAACAAGCCCTAAGCCGCTTTTGGGAAGACAATCCCAAAAACCGGCTAGTGTGGGGACTTCATTCCCACCGGGAACCCTGTTCCCGGTGGGAGAGTCTCCGTTTTATTATTTTTCACATTCTCATAACTCTGGAGGCTTTCCCAAAACTTCAGTTTTTGGGAAAGCAATCTTAGATTCAGAGGAAAAAGCGGACTTTTGGCCGCTTTTTCCAAAGCCATTCCCAAAACTAACCGAGTTTTGGGAATGGCTCATGAATAATAAATTATAGGAGGATGCTTTATGGCAAATTTTGGTGTTCAGTCGGTGATGTTTTGTGGACCTAATACTTCCAATGCTCAGCCGGTTATGGTGTGTGGACCTAATACTTCCAATGTTCAGCCAGTTCTAGAGAGCGGTCCTAATGCTTACGATGCTACCCCGGTAATGAGATGTGGACCTAACACTTATGGTGCTACCCCCGTTCTTTTGGCCGGATGTTTTCCAAAGTTTGAACTTGTTCAGACAGATGCTGATGGAGGTGTTCCCATCGGCTCCTTAAAAGTGGGGGACAAGATTAGCACTTGGGATATGGACCAGAAAAAACGAGGAACAACCGCTGTTACTGAAATTCACAAGTACACGATCACGGAGATAATTTGTTTCAACAACGCTATGTGGGTTTCGGTTACTCACCCTCTTTTGGTTATGGAGGTTAAAGAAAATGGATTTTTTGTACCAAGATGGAAGGTCGCTTTTGATGTCAATATCGGTGATTTAGTGGTTGGATATGATGGCAGATATTCCATTGTTAAGTCAAAAAATAAATGTTGGTACGATGCTGGCATAGAGGTATTGAATCTTTCCACAGACAGCGGCGTTCCTTTCTTGGTAGGAAACTTTGTCGTTAGATCTGACAACGCAAGGGATAATATAGAGTGGGCAAATGCGGCTTTGACTCAAAGGTTGTTGGCCGCTTAACTTGTAATATTCAAATAAAGATTGGTGTACGGGGGTACTTCGCATAACGAGGCTGTCGAAAAAGTGTTTCGGAGGGGTTTAGGACACTATATGTAGTGTATCAATTGCTTATAATACACCATATATAGTGGTTTTTACCTATTGCCGGACTTATTCGACAGTCTCAACAGGTCTGTATATGCTCCGCTCCCTACGGTCGCTCCGGGCTCCGCAAAACCCCAGTCGGGCTTGCGCCCTTTATGGGGTTTTTCCCCGCCGCAATGCTCCGCATTGCTTTATGGGCGGGCCAAAACGTCATATACATTCGCCGCCATTGCTCATACCTATTCAGTAGTACGCCTTATTTACTCTAATTCCTTATATTATAAAGAATTAGTCAAGTCCCATTTGCTTACGGCCACTCATTGCATATCACCTTTACTCAGAGAATATGATGTCATTTTCAGAATGACTAACAAAATTACGCATAATAAAACCATTTTGGGGCTTATGCCGGCCTTGAAAAAAGGCCTTTAATTTCATTCATAGCAGAGACCATAGAGCCACCCTCGCCCCTATGTCGTATCTTTCTGCGGCCTCCCCAGGCAGGTAAACGGGCGGCGGAGCGTACCGCCCCGCCGCCCGCCCTCCATTTCCGCATATCCCCCGCATACCGTAGCATTTACCCGCTTATAGACGCACCGTGGGAAGCATAGCGCAGTAAGCCCCACGGCTTCGTAAATGATGAAATCTCTCCGAAACTCCGTGGTGAAAATTTTCCCGGCACTAACCGCTAAAGCGGACAGGAGGCTGCTCCTTAATGATGAAACAAGGAAAAAAAACACCGCCACATCCCCCGTCAAGAATGGGGGAAACAAACTGCCATTGATGAAACACTTCCTATAATGCGGAGGCCCCGGTCATGGATAAGGCGCCCGTCGTCCAGTTCCCAATAAGCGCCGTTCCAGACCAGCCATTTTTTCCAGGGGCGCGGTATAAGGCATTTGAAACATCTAAAGTCTCCTGCTTCATATATGAAAATGGCGTTATATGCCTATTCAACAAACATCTGCTTCATGGTATGCTGTGTTAAGCTGGATCAGGGAGTCTTTGCCGGTTTTCCGGCTGTTTGCAAGCTCCCGGACTCATTCAGAGGCGGAAGGGGCATCAATGGCAAAGCGGAAAAA
>JAITJW010000164.1 GCA_031278715.1 Treponema sp.
GACGAGGTGGAACGAGCGCGACTAATGAGTGAGTACAAGTATGCGCTGGACACGCAGAGCAAGCTAGTGCAGGCGAAACGGGAAGGCCGACAAGAGGCTGCGGCTGAATATGCGGAACAGATTCGGCAGATTCAGGAAAAAGACCGGCAGATTCAGGAGCAAAATCGGCGATTGGAAGAAGAAAACCGCCGTCTGCGTGAGGGGCGCTGAACGGAGAACACCTGTCCGAAGGCCGTCCGCAGTCTTTTGTCTCGTGTGTGAAATCATAAAAACCTATCCCCCTGCAACAGGTTGCCAGGACTCCGGAAGATCTCTAAACCCAGGGTACCACAGTGGGTTTATTTATATACGCCGGCCCTGGCCCGGAAAGTCCCTTTGGTTGATCGAAAAGCGAATTCAGCGATAATATAAAGGGTAAAAAATTGCCTTTTCAGGCGGTTTTTGACCTTATGGCTACGCCATAAGGTCCTGAGGTTTTATGCGCGAGGCGCAAACTACCAGAAAGAGGGGGACAGGCAGATGCCGGACAACATAATTAACAAGGTTTTTTCGCTTCTTGGAAAAGAAAACGAACCGCTTTCCGACAAGGATATGCTGATTAAACAAACGATTCGGGAACTGGCCCAGAACAAGTACGCCAAATTCTACCGGGTTAAGTCAGAGGAAGTGGACCCTTCCCTTGCCCAGTACATTTACGCCATCTACAAGACCATCTATCCTGCCCAGGTTTTTATAGACGAGGTGGAAAATTCCGGGCAGCTTAAACGTTCCGTCATTGAGTACTTTATGCCCCCCCAGGCCCAGGAAACCGCCCGGAAACTCAGTAACGAGGCCATTACGGAACGGGCAAAGATCACGAATCCCGCCGTGCTGGTTAAACAGCTGGAAGAAGATTACCGCGTCCTTACGACCACCTTTGACGGGGACCGGGTAATTGCCGCGGACAAGTGCTATAACCTGATCACCGTGTTTTCCCGGTTTGTCCGGTTCGACTTTGTGAGCTTTCTTAAAAAATTCGATTCCGCCATGCTGGAGGGGATCTTTACCGCACCCCTTAAATTTGCCGCCGTCAGAGCGGATATGCTGACAGACGAACTTGGAACATTTTACACCGCCATCGCCTCCCTCAATCCTCAGGACGACTGGAAAACCGCCTTTTCGGTTCTGCGAACCATCAAGGGGGGAACCGACTGCATCCCCTACGATCAGTGGACGGCGCTGTTGCTCAACCTGGGTGATCTTAAACAGTCAAAAATAATCGAATATATTGTACGGCACGCCGCCAAAAATCCTATTTGGGACGGGAAACAACAGAACCCCTCCGTCAAGTTAGGCGCCGCGTGGCTGGAAGAAAAACGGGAAGACGTATGGAAACAGATCGGCGTCATTACGGAAAGCCAGCGAAGCGCCCAAATAGAAATACTGCTGCGGGCGATATTCGGGGAGATAGACACAACCCGGCTTACCTACTACAACGAGCGGACCAGCGGAATTTACACGGGGAAAGGTCTGGACGGCTTTGTCTACGCCGCCGCCCTGAACTACCTTACGGCCTTCCTGCAGGATTTCTTTTCCAAAGAAATACAGGAAATCTGTGATATTGTGCTGATCCGGGGGCAGTGGACCAGCAACACCGGTTCCCTGCAAATGTCCGAAGGTTTCCACGGGGCCCTGGAGACGATTCCCTCCATCATAGAACTTGACGAAACCCTTTCGGAAAAAGGTAGTAACGGTCCCCGGCTGCGGGGCGCGCTGCTGCGGGTAGACCGGGACCGGACCCAGGCACGGTACATCGCCAGCATCATTAACACTATTGATGAGGAGGCCCTGGGCATCGTTAAATCCACGGCGGCGCATATCATCACGGTGGGCAAGTACATGAAAGCCCTTTCGGACGATATTCCGAAAAAACAGAACGAGCTTGTTATTAACTGGAAGGAACTGGACGGTTATTCCAAAACTCCCCTGGCCCCCCGGATCATGGATGCGTATAAAAAAATCAACTACTTTGTACAGCTCATAACCTTGGCGATCCGGCCGGTGGAACAGTCATGATACCAAATTCCGCCGCTAATGCGAATACTGCCGGTAGTGCGAATACTGCCGGTAGTGCGGATACCGCCGGTAGTACGAATAACGCCGGTAGTGCGGATATTGCCGGTAATATGGATACCGCGGACAATCCGGCTGCCGAAAAAGTTTCCGCCGCCTTTCGCGCTCTCTACAATGTTATCGTCCGGCTCCGCGGTCCCGGCGGTTGCCCCTGGGACCGGGAACAGGATCCCCTGAGCCTGCGCGGGGACCTTATCGAAGAAACCTACGAATGTGTAGAGGCCATAGACGGGAAAGACCCCGCCCACATCAGGGAGGAACTGGGGGATCTGTACCTTTTAGTGACGATGATCTCCTACATGCACCAGGAGGACGGAACATTTACCGTGGGGGAGGTGCTGGACGGAATAGCGGAAAAACTTATACGCCGCCACCCCCATGTGTTTGGGGAGCTAAAGGTAAAGGATTCCGCGGAGGTTCTGGAAAACTGGGCGCGGATTAAGGTGGAACAGGAGGGAAGAAAACCCAAGGACAGCATCCTTGATCAGGTTTCGCGGGGGTTCCCGCCCCTGGACCGGGCTTTCAGGCTTCAGAAAAAGGCCGCCAAGGCCGGGTTCGACTGGCCGGATGTAGAGGGTGTAATCGCCAAGGTCCGGGAAGAACTGGAGGAGACCAGGGCGGTTCTTGCCGCTCCCGCGCCGGGGGAAAGCCCCTCCACCGAAGCCCTGGAAGGGGAACTGGGGGATCTGTTGTTTTCTGCAGTGAACTTGTGCCGCTACCTCCAGGTAGACCCCTCGGTGGCCCTGCAGCGGACCAACGTAAAATTCGAGGGGCGTTTTAAGCACGTGGAAAAAAAGATGAAGGAAAGCGGCCGGGATCTGGGACCGGAACATTTTGCCCTCATGGACAGGTACTGGGAAGAGGCGAAGCACAGGATAACCTAGTACGCAGTCAGCAATGAAATTGTAGGTTGGTCTCCTGGCAGGGAATTACAAACACCCACACACAATTTTTACGCAAACGCGTAGCGTTTGCGAGCGCAAGGGATTGAAGCGGAACAAAAAACCTGACGGAACAAAAACCCGCGGTAACAAAAAAACCTCCCGGTTTTTTTGTTACCCCACGGGTTTATGGTTTTTTGTTGGAGCGGAAAGCCCGGTCCCCGGCAAAGCCGGGGATGCGCCCAAATCCACAAGTTTAACTGTGTCAGGATGCCAGGACCGGCCTACCTTAGCTCCGGGGACTTGAGTACTCCCTGGGGCCAGAAATGGTACTCGTAGGTCCAGGTAGGACCCTCTGTCCGCCAGGAGCCCGGCCCCCACCAGTACCCGCCCCGCATATTGCTGTGAAGCTGGCCGAAGGTGTTGATCCGGCTGCCAAAGTAAACAATGTCCACCTGGTGTTTGCCTGGCGAAAGGCTGGGTATTTTCACCTGGTAGGGCGAATACGCTATAACCCCCCGGTCAACGCCGTCTACCCGTACCCGCAGTACGTGTCCGCGGTAGTACGTTGCGCTTAGTACCAGTTCCGAAGCACGGGTTTCCGCCTCCAGGTGGTACACGAGGTTGCCGCCGTAAAACGGAAGCCCCTGCCGGGTTATGTCCCCAAAGGCCAGGGTTCGTACTGGAGGGATAAGGGTAGAAAAAGACCCTGCCACCCGGACGCCAAAGTCTCCCAGCAGGTACATTGCCTCTACATCGACGGAACGGCCATAGGGGAACTCTACTTCCAGTACATTGGTCCCCCGTTTAATCGCCGGGAGTTTGACCCTGCCTATGCACTTGTCCACGTACCAAAGCTGGGTGGGAAGCGCCGCTTCCCCGTTCAGCGTTACCTGCGTGGCGGCGGCGTTTTCCAGCGCCAGTTCAGTTCCCCGAATCTCCAGTTCGCTGTCAAAGGTGTAACGCAGGCGCAGGGTATGGGGAGTTGACTTGTCCGTCTCCACCCAGGGTTGAGCCCAGGCGTTTCCCCGGCTGGGCCAGTTCAGTTCGTCCCTGAGCAGGCTGTCAAGCCGCAGGACTTCCTCCCGTGGTCGGTAGGTCTCTTTGTCCAGGGCGAATTCCGCCATGTCCAAAAGTAGCACGTTGGGCTCTTCAAGGGTTACGGGTACCGGTCCGGTAAAATACTGAACCTGCTGGGCAGGGGATCCGGCGGTTTGAGGCCGGACCGGGGCTGTCGCGGAAACCGTAGCTGTAGAAGCCGCAGTTGCGGAACCTGCAGTTGCTGAAGCCGCAGCAGCGGGGGGATCCAGCCGGACCAACAGGCTGTCGTGTTGGTAGAACGTAAGGGCCAGCGTGGTCCGGCCCTCTTCCCGCTGCGCCGCTAATGGTGCAATCTCCCCGTTCAGCGTATCGTAGAGGCTCAGCGCCCATTCCCCCCGTATGCTGACACGGAGATGCTCCGGTCTGGGCATGTCGGAGTTTACGGGATTGTCCGCATGGGCAATGAAAAGCCAGCGCGGGCCGCTGTTCCCCTCGTCCCGGATCTGGTAGAGCAGGTTATGGGTCCTGACACCGCTGTTATCCCGAACCTCAAGGTCCCTCAGATCCTCAAGGGCATCCAGAACCGTTAATCGTTCAAACGCGATATGCTCACAGGCATCCCAGAGTTTCCGGCCCCGTTCCCCGGGAACTGCGTCAACATAAACAGGCGCCTTGCCCAGGAAGATGATCCGGCCTCCGGCACGGTGGAAAGCTTCCAGCCGCTCCAGGGTACCGGTCCGCAAGGTTTCCAGGGCAGGTACAATGATCAGCTCATAGCCCATCTGACCTACCGGGAACAGTGGTTTTCCTGTTGTCGGGGTCCTGATGCTCTCCGGATCACAAAACCGGGGCAGCGTGGATTCGCAGATATAGTCAAAGTCGATAAGCCCCCGGAGCAACCAGTCGCAAAGCCGCATGAAATTCTCGTCCATCTCTCCCCGGACAGCCTGGGTATTCTCCCGTGGCCCCCAGTGGAGCCAGTAGCTTTCAATAGGGTGGATGACTCCCACACGGCAGAGGGCCTGGCCCCTGGTCAGAGTCGAGGCAAGACGGGCAAAGTGATCCTCTACATAGGGGTACTCCTTGTACCAGGGGGCCTGGTAGTTAAAGGTGGCCGGGTAATCCCGCTTGGCCTCCCCGTTCATGGACACCCAGGAAAGGTGGGGCACCCGGACCGTAACGCCCAGGGCCGCCTGCCAGTCTCCCTGCAGCTTATGGCCGCGGAAGTCAAAATCCCAGTTCGTTACCCCGTAAAGTTCGGAAAGAACGCCGGGGCGACCCATCTGCCGGGCCGCGGACTGGGCCTGTTTAGCGGTGGTGAACTCACGGGAATCGCAGAGCATGTCGATGCCGGGAAGCTGGAAGGAGCGGTAGGAGCGCATAGCCTCCCCCAGGGCATGTGTCTGGCTTTCAAGGTTAGGCTCGTCCATCATGTGGCCGGTAAGCATAAGGCCGTGCTTGGCGCACCAGGCCCCGCACTGGTCCGCAAAGGCCGCGGCAAAGCGCTCGGCTATGTGGTCGTGGTAGTGGTAACGGATGATGGAGACCCGCCCCCCTGCCAGGTTCCAGAGCAGCTCCGGCAGTCCTGCCAGCAGGCTTTCCCCGCCGTAGGCTGCCCGGTAACTTTCCTCAATGTCCATCGTCCAGGGCAGCGTTACGTCCTTTTCTTCCAGGGCGTAGTTCAGTGTGCCCTTCCGGGAGAACTGCGGCTCGTCGGTAAAAATGGCGGGAATGAGGGCGCCAAAGTCGGCGGAGAAATCCTTCAAATAGCGGTCATGGGTAACACGGATAAATTCCCGGATCGTGGCGGGGTCCAGGGTGTTCGCGTATGTCTGGTTATTGTACCAGGGAGAAGGCAGGGCCGTTTCCGCGTAGGCGTAGAGTTTTATTCCCTTGGCCGCTTCCCCCGCTCCAATGGAGCGGTAGCTTTCCAGTTCCCCCCGGCGGTCCAGGGTAACATCGAAACAGCCGACAAGTACACCGTTTTCGGCCCTTTCAGACGCGGCTCTGGAATCCTGATTCGCCTTGACTTCATCGGAAACGCCATAGGGCCGGCGGGTCAGCAGCAGGTGCCGGATACGGTACTGTTCCTGACGGGTTACAAGACCCCCGGCAGCCCCGGAGGGCCAGCGGTCCTCGTCGTAAAGCCAAGCCAGCATCCGTTCCTGCCGGGCCTTCTCCACACAGGCCCGCACACAGGCCATGTATTCATCGCTCAAATAATCGGTGGCCATGCCGGTACGGACGTGCATGTGAAACCCGCCGTAACCCAGCTTTTTAAGCTGCTCGATCTGCCAGACCAGATCATCTTTGTCCAGTTTGGTGTTCCAGGCCCAGAAAGGCGTGGCCCGGTATTCGCTACCGGGATTCTTAAAATCTTCGACACTCAGGGGCTTTTCCCGCTTGGGATACAGCATACATTCCTCCCTCAGATGGGTATGAATTTAAGGGGCCGTCACAGTTTAAGACCGCCCCACTAAGGCCACAAAATCCATAAAATCTACAAGCGCAACAAGCAGTTACTCCACAAGCGCAACAGGCTGCTAGAGCGCCAGTTGTCTTTTCCCCCAGACCGGAAGCAGAACCGCCGGTTCCCCTCTCAAAACGGCGGTAAAGGCGGCAAGGGCGCCGGTAAAGACCTGGTCCAGAATCGTCTCCTCCGCGGCGCTGAAATCCGAAAGTACCCACTCTACAATACCTTTACCGCTTCCCGGCGGTCCCCCCTGGCCGGGGGCGCGGTCATCGGGACGGCCAATGCCGAAACGGAAACGCCAAAAATCCGCCGTACCCAGCGAGAGTTTCATAGACCGCAGCCCGTTATGCCCCCCAAGACCCCCGCCGCATTTTAGGGAAACCGTGCCCAGCGGGAGTTCCAGTTCGTCGTGAACCACCAGGATCGATTCGGCGCCGATCTTAAAAAAGGCCGCGGCGGCAGCGGCGGCTTCCCCGGATACGTTCATAAATGTTTGGGGTTTAAGAAAATGCAGCTTTCTGGACACCGGCTTCTGAGGGGACTCCTCATACGCCGGGCCGGATTCGGGAACGGCGGGAGGGAATTCCCGTACAGGACCGGCGGAAGAATATCCGTCCACAAGCCCCGATTCAAGGCACGCATAAACACCTTTGAATTTTTCCCGCCACAGAAGGGAAGCACGGAAGGGAAGATGCTCCGCAAAAAGCCAGGCCACATTGTGCCGGTTCCGCTCATATTCCCGGCCAGGATTCCCCAGAAAAACTACCAGATCAACCATGTGATATACCACGTCCCCCGAAGCCCCGTTCTGGCGATACTCGCATTGTAGACGCCACCGGAGAAGACTGGTTACGGCAGATCGTTACGGCTTGTAATAACTCTGGAAATAAGGCCATAGCTTACCGCCTCGACAGCGTTCATCCAGTAATCCCGGTCCGTATCCCGCTCAACCTGGTCAAAGGGAGCGCCTGTCTCGTCGGCGATAAGGTGGTTGATTCTGGCCCGCAGTTTGTCCAGCTCCCGTGCGTGAATCTCTATGTCCGTGGCCACCCCCCGGATACCCGAAAGGGGCTGGTGAATAAGGTAATGGCTGTTGGGAAGTCCAAGGCGCCGCTCCCTTGGGCTGGCAAGCTGGATGATCGCCGCGGCGCTGGCCACCAGCCCCATACCGATGGTCCAGACCGGGGGCCTTACAAAACGGATCATGTCGAAAATGGCGTAACCCGCGTCCGCGTCCCCTCCGGGGGAATCGATAAAAACACGGACAGGATCGTCCCCCATGTCTTCAAGCAACAGAAGCTGCCGGATAGTCCGCTCGGCAAGATCTTTCTTAATCTCACCGGAAAGTAAAATAGTCCGCGTTTTCAACATTTTGGACAGGAGGGGATCCGCCCCGGAATTTCCGGTTTTCTCCTCGTCATCATCTTCTTCTTCAGCCAGACGGATGCTCTTGGACCATTCCGGCAAATATAAACGTTTCATAGGGGGAGTATACCATATCCGGAACGCTCTAAAAAGGTGCCTTTCGGTAACATTTTGAAATGGGGTATTTCGGGTGCCTTGAGAAATGTCATGAGAGGTGTTATGGTAGTACGAACTTCAAGGAGAAACCATGCCGAAAATAACTTTTATCGGGGCGGGTAGTACAGTATTCGCCCGGAATGTGCTGGGCGACTGCATGTGTACGCCGGTGTTAAAAGACAGCGAGATAGCTCTTTACGATATTGATGGGGAACGGCTTAAGGAAAGTGAAAAAATTATCTCCGCAATAAACCGTGGCAAGGGGGGTGGGGCCCGGATACAGTGTTACCTGGGCGTAGAAAACCGCAAGGCGGCGCTGAAGGGCGCCCAGTTTGTCGTCAACGCCATCCAGGTGGGCGGTTACGATCCCTGTACAATTATTGACTTTGAAATACCCAAAAAATACGGACTGCGCCAAACTATTGCCGATACGCTGGGGATCGGCGGCATAATGCGGGCCCTGCGGACCATCCCCGTGATGGAGGCCTTCGCCCACGACATGGAGGAAGTTTCTCCCAATGCATGGCTGCTGAACTACACCAACCCTATGGCCATGCTTACCGGTTATATTCTGCGCTATACCGGCGTAAAGGCCGTAGGGCTGTGCCACAGCGTTCAGGCTTGTTCGGAATCTCTCCTGAAAAGCCTGGACATGGAAGACAAACTTGAAGGCCGCCGGGAAAAGATCGCAGGAATCAACCACATGGCCTGGCTTCTTGAACTCTACGACAGGGCGGGAAACGATCTGTACCCCGAAATTAAAAAACGGGCACGGGAGAAAAACAGAACCCAAAAGCACGGCGACATGGTCCGTTTTGACTATATCGAGAAACTGGGTTACTACTGTACCGAATCCAGCGAACACAACGCGGAGTACAATCCCTTTTACATCAAAAGGGCCTATCCGCAATTTATTGAGCAGTTCAACATCCCGCTGGACGAATACCCCCGCCGCTGTGTAAGCCAGATAGCGGGCTGGAAAAAAGAGTACGAAAACCTGAGCCGGTCCAATGAGCTGGCCCACGAGCGGAGCCACGAGTACGCTTCGTATATTCTGGAGGCGATACGTACCGGCGTTCCCTGCAAGATCGGCGGTAATGTGCTGAACCGGGGCGGACTTATCGACAACCTGCCTGGGGAAGCCTGTGTGGAAGTGCCCTGCATGGTAGACAAGAACGGGGTAAACCCCTGCTATTCGGGACCCCTGCCCCTTCAGCTTGCGGCCATGAACATGAGTAACATCAACGTTCAGCTTCTGACCATAGAGGCGGCCCATACCCGCAAAAAAGAACACGTCTACCATGCCGCCATGATGGACCCCCACACCCAGGCGGAACTATCGCTTGACGACATTGTCAGGATGGTAGATGAACTTATCGAGGCCCACGGAACCTGGCTGCCCGCCTTCCGCTAGGAGTTTGTTGCGCTTCGCTCTTAAAATCTCAAGACCTTATGGCGTAGCCATAAGGTCAAAAATCGCCCTTGTACACTATTTGATGGTTGCATATTGAGCTATCCCCAAAACCCGGTTAGTTTTGGGAAAGCCGCTATACTTAGAGGATTTTTTACAGCCCATAATAATAGGCTCATCAAACGGATTAATTTATACCGAACGGGTACTTTATCGTTGATTAAGGATGTCAATACTACCTGCTTACCGGCGCACGGGCTAGAGGGCCGCAGGCTGCTGGCAGCCTGCGGCCCAGTAAGCGTGGTTAAACCTGCCCTGGCCTTATGGCGTTAGCCATATTATGGCGTTAGCCATAAGGCCAGGGCAGCGGGCTGCCAGTTACTTAAACCAGCGTGTAATATCGGCAGGATAGTTGGGATTGAGCCTGTTACCTACCCCGTTGTCCAGCATAATGGTGGGTACATTGTCGATGTCGTCATAGCCGATGGGGATAACCTCCTGGTACGATACGCCTATATCCGTTGGCGCCCGTTTGTAGCCATCGGCCTTGGACATATACATCGGCAGCCGGTTGTATTCGTAGAGAGTATCGGGATGTATGAAGAACAGGAAGTCTGTCTCCGCGGGGTAACGCCATGCAGGAGAAGGTTTGGTAGAAGCCTTGCAGTAGCTGCGGACATGACCGTCTGCCTCAACAAAGAAGATATAGTAACCCCCGTTACCCGCGGGCCAGGGGACGGATATGTCCGCCCAGTCGTCCTCATCACCCAAATCCCCGGCGCTTTCAGTCGACAAGGTATAGTACCGGTTGCTCCCGTTATCAGGATACATCTCCTTGAATTCCGCTACTGTAGAGATGTACTTCGTCGTATAGTTCCACCTAACTCCGGTATACCCCGTACTAAGTACGGCTGCACTGTAAGTATGGTTGTCTACCGGCACCAGAACGACCTGTTTTATCTTGTCGATCTGATTGGGGGTATTCGGTCTGATGATACGCAGGGTAAAGGTAGACGGGGTAACCGCCGGCGGATCCTTGACGGTGATCGTTATGTCCCTGGATATCGCGTCCCCATTGTTCTTGGCAGCGGGCAGGGTAACTGTAACCGTAACCGTTCCGGCGTTGGTACCGGTGAGCTTCGAACCGGAAAGGCTGCCAGAGCCTCCACCAGTTTTGATGGTCCAGGTAAGATCATCCTCGGTTATAGGATACATAGTACCACTATACGTATAGGTACCGGAAGCCAGGTAGGTCAGGTTCTTCAGATCGATTGTTTCGCCCTTCGTTATCCCCGCGTTAGTAACACTGAAATCTTCCGGAAGGTCTACGATGCTATTGGCGTAGTGGACTTCCAGCAGGGTAACGATTATGGCTTCCTCAAGGGGCTGCACATAGTTAACCAAACTCCCGTTACTCCAATTGGCGTTTGGTATGGTTACCCGTACCTTGACCTGGTCCCCAGTTTCCGGAATAGGAACACCCTCAGCAAGCAAGAGGTAACGATCACCGCCGTTACTGGGGAGGACATTTTGCCTGACCATCAGATTGTTGCTGCCTACCCACGACGACCCGCTGGGAACTTCTATGAGCCCCACTTGCTGGTAAGCGCCAAAACCATCAACAATGCTTAAGCGGACAGGGGCTTTCACCGTGGCATTGTCCAGGGTAAAGCGCAGGCTGCTCTGCAGGTACAGTTCCCCGCCGGTGTACACGATCTTCTTCTTTACCCCGCCCACCACAGCGTTCCTGGTGTAGAATGGAATAACCGGGCTGTCAGCGGATATGCGGGTAATGTTTACATGGCCGTTATTGCCCTGCGTGATCGTAATGGTCTGCTGTACGCTTATGGCGCTTCCACTGCTGGTTTTGCTTGCCGGCATTGTGGCCTGCACCTTGACCGTCCCCGCCGTCCCCGCCGTAAGCGTTCCGGCGGAAATTGAGGAACCCGTGCTGGTCGTACCCGTCGAAACGATGCTCCAGGTAAGATCAGAAGCCGTTATCGGCAGGCCGCCTGAGTAAGGTAAGGCCGGATTCAGGCTTACCAGACTGTTCAGGGACAGGGTTTTACCTTCCTCTATCTCCACCCCGCCGGCAATGGTAAAACTCGTAACCTTTGCGTCGCGATACCGGATGTGGGTGTAGTTCAGGTTGATTTCAAGGTCACCGGTAAAGGCCGTCTTGGACGTTACCGTGCCCACAGCATTCTCTATGCCGAACTCTACGTTAAGCGTAGAGCCCTGCGGGGCAATCCCGGTAACACGTAACACGGCGGTACTGGGGTTGAAGTCCACATACGAACTCCCCGGCCCCGTAACGGAACCCCAGACTATCGGGCCTTTTGTCGTCGCAGTATCCGGCAACACCTTTTTCACAAGGTTCTTGAGGTTCACCGCATTGAGGGCCCCTGCCGTGATAACCGCCGGATTGCTGCCGTCAGGATCGGATTCGGTATAGAGCTGCATCGTATAGGGGTTGGAATCAAATTCTACGCCGGTAACCGGAACAAAGGTTTCGATTAAGCCGGGGGCCTGCGTCTCCAAATCCGCCTGCGTAAGCGTAATGAACCGTTCGTGCGACTCCGGGGTCGTGCTGTACAGCTTATTATCCGGGTCAAACTCCTTATGTATTATCCCCGTCAGGCCGTTGCCGTGTACAACGACTTTGGCCTTGTAGTCGGCCCCCTCCACTATGGGTAAGCCTATCGTACTAAGTACATCAAGAGATGCCTGCCCGTCTGGATTGGCAATATCCAGCGAGTATATCGCCATATTTGCCTCATTCGCCACATTGTACACGTACATGCCAAGGATCTTCGTCGGCGTAGTGGTCTGGTTCCTTACGGTAACTTTTGACCCGTAACGGCCACCATCACCAGTCCCGCCGGGGTTCAAATTAGCCTCGGCTATTACAATATCTACAATTTGATTGTTAAGGGCGGCCAGCCGTTCCAGCACCACCGTACCCCCGGTGGTCTCCAGTACTACCTGGATTAACTGCATTTCCCCGCTGTTCAGAGGAACCAGATCAGTGCCAACTACCGGTACCAGCCCCACCTTCCCGTAATTAACCGGCTGCGGGGGATTAAAATTCTCGTACCCTATGGACAGGGAGTTCGTTACATCGGTCTTATTGTAGACCGCTATGCTGGTTACCAGGGCGGTGGAGTTGTTGGTTATCCTGACAAGCCCGGAACCTTTACCCGTACCTTCCGGAAACGCAAAGGGATTACCCAGATCGTTGATGTACGATAGTACCGTTACCGTTTTCGACTGGATGCTACGCCGGCTTACCTGCCCGTAATACGTCTGGTCCATCGGCCTGAACATAACATCCACAGACCCTACCGGCAGAATGTACCTGAGCGGCGGGTCCCCGGGGGCAAAGTAACTTGTCGTATTCGTGCTGTCCGGGTATTCGGTCCCGTTGATGTTGATCCGCGCTATGAGGGCATGGGGGTTGTTCGCCACCGCATTGTTCCGTATCTCCAATATCCCCTGGCTGTCAAGCAGCGCATCTTCCGGTTTGTTCCCTTCCGCCGCATCGTTGGCCAGCGGGGGCCAGTACTGGCTTAGATCGTAAGTCCCGGTATTGGTCTTGTAGAAGTACAGGAAGTTCGTCCTTACCGCCATGCTGCCGTCTTCTTTGGTAACTATCGCCGTTCTTGACGGTGTTTCACCACCGGCATAGTAGGCTTTAACATCGTAAGAACCGGAAGCCAACAGGATCATCTCCTGGTCTTTGGCTCGCGGCTCGTTAGCCAGGACGTAAATATAGGGCGCTTTAACGAATTCTACCCCGGTAAGGTTCTTATCCGGCGTTACGTTGAGGACTACAAAGGTCTGGGCATTGACGCTGGAAGGCTGCGGATCGGGGAAGTTATCCTCCGGGTCCGGGGGCAGGTCCGTCATCTTGTCCTCTTCAACCAGGACAAGCTGGCCGCCGGTGGTCCAGTACAGGTAGTACTTGTAGTCCTGGGCACGGGGGAACTGGACGTTAAAGGGGCCAAATATATAGGGCTGGTTATTATCGGCGGTGTCTTCACATACCACCGTGATGGTATAGGGAATCTCCGTGGGAGTATGGTAGGACGCGGAGGAGGAGGCATACACCCCGGTACTGAAGGGTACCGAACCGTAGTTTTTGGGGTAGACGTACTGGTCGTCCGTCTCGTTCCCGGCCTGAACCCGGTCTATGGTGTAACTGACCACATTCACGGTCTTGGTCCGGTTGATAAGCCAGGTAACCGCCACATCCTCAATTTTGATCGATCCGGTAACGTTAACGTTAAGGGTAAAGTCTTCCGGATTAAAATCGATGGGATTCAAACAGGAACCAAGCAACACCGCAATGGCGGCTATTG
>JAITJW010000210.1 GCA_031278715.1 Treponema sp.
TTCGGGATGATCTTCGGGGACGCAGGTTACGGCTGCCTCCTCTTTGGTATCGGCCTTATCGCGGCCTTGAAAACCGCGAAAAAAGGGGTTCCCCAGGCTATCAAGATGCTGCTCCTCCTCAGCGCGTCCAATATCCTGTGGGGGGTCCTTACCTGTACCTGGTTCGGCATTGATCCCCTGAAACTCCCGGCCTTTGTGCAGGGTATTGCCCTGCCCCTCATTTCCGGGGCGGTCTCGGCCCGGGGGCCGGAAGCCAAGGCCGTTGTGGATCAGAACCTCATGATCTTCTGCTTCTCCCTGGCCCTGCTCCAGCTTTCCATCGGCCACATCATCGGGATAGGGCGGAACCTCAAAACCGGTTCCCTGCGTTTCCTGGCTGACATCGGGAACGTGGCCATGCTGGCGGGGATGTACAACGTGGTCCTCTTCCTCGTGGTAAGTAACGATATACGGCAGATTCCCCTTTTGCCGCTGGGCGTCTGTGCCATTGCCGCCGGTTTTGTTCTGAACTTTATGTTTGCCAATTACGAGGGCAGTGTCGGGAAATCCGTTGTGGAAAGTTTCAAGAACATCATTTCCGTAGTCCTGGGAATTACCAACATATTTTCCGACATTATGTCCTATATCCGGCTTTGGGCGGTGGGGCTGGCGGGGGCTTCAATTTCTTCCACGGTTAATACCCTGGCGGGCCCCCTGCTGGGGAACTTCCTGGTGTTTTTAGGGATCATCCTCCTGGTCTTTGGCCACGGACTTAACATTGCGCTCAACGTGCTTTCGGTGCTGGTCCACGGGGTCCGGCTGAACACGCTGGAGTTTTCCAGCCATGTGGGTCTGGCCTGGTCGGGTACGGCCTATAAGCCCTTTTCGGACAAGTAGGTTTGGATACAAGAAATTTGTTAAAGTCAGCACGTTGTGCTGATGTTCGGTTGGACCTGGGCGGCGATTCCGCCGCCCTAAATAGGAGTTATCATGAATTTAGGATTGTTAGGCGCCGGTCTTGTGATGGGTATTGCCGCGGTCGGTTCGGCAATTGGTATCGGCATTGCCGGCCAGGCGGTAATCGGCGCGTGGAAGAAGTGTTATATCGGCAATAGGCCCGCGCCCATGACCCTGCTTGCCTTTGGCGGCGCGCCCCTAACCCAGACCTTCTACGGCTTTATCCTGATGATGCAGATGAAGACCGCAGCCCTGGCAAACACGGACAACCAGTGGCTCTACCTGGGTTTCGGCCTGGCCTCCGGCCTTGCAATGGCCTTTTCCGCCATTGCCCAGGGCCAGGCAGGGGCCGCGGGCGCCGATGCCCAGGGTGAAACCGGCAAAGGCTTTACCCAGTACATCGCCATCGTCGGTATCTGCGAAACCGTCGCCCTTTTCGCGATGGTCCTTTCGATGATCAGCCTGGGATAGTTGGCTTAGTATCGAATACGCTTGCGGCCGTGCCTGTTAAGACCCGGACTATAAAAATAGGCGGCTTTGACCATGTAGAGGCCGTTTCTATCGGCGGTGGCCGGCCGCCGGTCATCCAGACCATGTGGAAGGACCGCCTCTCCGCCGGGGACCTCAAAGGTTCCAGCGGGGAGGGGATCGTGGCCCGCATAGGCCGCCTTAACGCTATGGGTTGCGGCCTCCTCCGTTTTGCCGTTCCCGATCTCCGGGCCGCCGAAGTACTGGGGGAACTGGCCTCCCGTGTCAGCCTTCCCCTGGTGGCGGATATCCACTTCGATTACCGGATTGCCCTCCGTTGCCTTGATTTTCCCATTGCCAAAATACGCATCAACCCCGGTAATATCGGCGGACGCGACAAGGTGGGAGCTGTTCTTGATAAGGCGGCGTCCCGGAACAGGCCCATCCGTATCGGGGTCAACGCCGGAAGCCTGCCCCAGGATCTGCGGCTCCTGGTGGACCGGGGGGAGATGGACCGGTCCGGGGCCCTTGTGGAAGCTGCCGCACGGGAGCTTTTGATATGTGAGGAATTTGATTTTTTTGATTGTATTGTTTCTATGAAGGCATCCGGAATTGCCGATACTATACAGGCAAACCGTTTGTTTACCGGGCGGGGATATTCCCTGGGCCCCACGGCAGTTCCCCTCCACGTAGGTGTAACCGAGGCCGGACCCCTTGTAGCGGGGGTCGTGCGGAATACCGCGGCGCTTCTGGATCTGCTGGCCGCCGGTATCGGTGATACCATCCGGGTTTCCCTTTCGGACAGCATGGAGAACGAGGTAATTGCCGCACGGGAGATTTTGGGGCTTCTTCCCGGTCTTTGCGGCGGAAAGTCCGGGATAACAATTGTATCCTGTCCCCGCTGTGGCAGGAACAGTTTCGATACCCACGACTTTACGGCGCGCTGGCTGTCCCGCTTGTACAGCCTGCCCAAACAGGCGACCGTCGCCATTATGGGCTGTACAGTAAACGGTCCCGGAGAAGCGCGGGAAGCGGATTTGGGGATCACCGGGGCAGGGGACAAAGTTTTGCTGTTCCGTCACGGCGCCGTTATCCGGACCGTCCGGGCGGAAGATGCAGACGCCGCTTTTCTTGAGGAACTGGAAAAGCTGGAGAGGATGTCTTAATTTTGTACACTATGGGAGCGGTAGTAAACGCCGTATCTCAAAATTTTTATGGGGGACCGTCCGGGTTTTTGAGACGGTCCCATAAGGAGTTATGAATGAAGAAGAAATTGCTTTTGTTCTGTGTGGCCGGTCTCCTGACCGTCAACGCGTTCGCCGATCATCCCGGCGGCAGGTTGGGCCTGGGTATTTTTGGAGGCGGCGGCGGCGCCAGCGCCGCGGCGGGCAGTGGCAACATCGGCCTCAGCCTCAAGCTGTCCGGCCTGCCGCTCTTTTGGGGTATTACGGCTTATATTGGCGATCCCTTTTCCATGAGTATTTCGGGGGACTACTACCTCATCGACGACGACCTGGTACGGGACGGTTCGTTCAACCTGGACTGGTTTTTGGGTATAGGCGGTTTCGGCCATTTTGTTATTGGCAACACCGTTTCCGCCGCCCTTGGCCTCCGGCTGCCCGTCGGTCTGTCCTGGCATCTCAGCACCAATTTGGAGCTTTTCGCGGACGTGGTACCGGGCCTTGGGCTCAACTTCAGCGGCGATCCCCTGTATTGGGTTTGGGGAGCTGAATTGGGTCTGCGGATCTGGCTCTAGGCATCCGGATGAAGTTCAGGAGGCGCTGTTGTACGTTTATCTTCGTTGTCCTGGGGGCCGTATGTGCCCAGTCTCAGGAAGAACGGCCCTGGTGGTACATCATGGAGCAGGGAAAACTGCTCTTCCGTCAGGGAGATTACGGCAGCGCCCTCCTGTCTTTTGAAGATGCCCGCCGGCAGCGTTATAACCGCTATACCGGCATGGAAAAAGATTTTATCAATTTTTTGTCTATCCCCGAAGTCCGGGCCATTGGGGATTCCCTGGATATTGTTGACGGATATGCAAGGGAACGGAACTACGTGGATGTGCAACAGGGTCTGGATGAGCTGTACTACCGTTTCCCCCAGGAGAACCTGCAGAATTCCGCCCTGCGGGCCCTTGAGGAACTTGGAAAATTCAAGGATTACCCGGAGGCTGAGTACTGGATAGGGGAAGTCTACCGTGTGGAAGGTGAACTGGGCCTGGCCCTGGGGCAGTACCAGAAGGCCCTGGCCCTGAGCGCCCGCTTTGAGGACCCGGATTTTGAACTTGATCTGCTCTACAAAATGGCGGATCTGTACCGGGCCCGCCAGGATTTTACCCTTATGGAGGAGACCCTCCTGAAAATTGTGGAGGGGAGCAATACCCGGGGCCAGCCCTGGGATCCCCTGTGGTCGGGAAGTTCCGGTGAGTTTACCAGGAATTCCATGACCCGGACCCTGGAAAATTCGGGCCCCACCCGTTTTCTTGTCATGTACCGCTACAACAACGGTTCCGTGGAGAAGGCCCACCGCCTTCTGGGGTTTTATTATTACGCCTTCAACCGGTATAACCGGGCGGCCGAACACCTGATGTTTGCCTTTCTTATCCAAAATTCCGTACTCATAGAAGAAGTACGGCGGGACCGTTACGACTTTGTTTT
The DNA here is from genome assembly GCA_031278715.1 of Treponema sp. GTDB lineage: Bacteria > Spirochaetota > Spirochaetia > Treponematales > Breznakiellaceae > JAISFT01. Next base: position 4,062 of record JAITJW010000210.1, read on the forward strand.
TGAATCACTGGAGAATCTGGCGGACAGCCTGGGGCGCCGGACCGATCTTCTTGAGTACATGAACGGTGCGGAATATTACCGCTGTGCCTACTACCTGGGAAACTCCCTCTACGGCATCGGCAGGGAAAGTTCCGCCCGGATCCTGTGGAGCTTCCTGGGCAGCAGGGAGCAGATTGGGGAATGGCGATCTCTGGCCCTTGCCCAGACTGAGCGGCCTTCGGTGGGAAACGCCTTCACGGGTCCTGTGAATACCTTGACACCCGGCCTTTCCCCATAGTATCTTCATCACTAATACAAGAGGCTTTCCCAAAACTTCAGTTTTTGGGAAAGCAACCTTAGATTTAGAGGAAAAAGCGGACTTTTGGCCGCTTTTTCCAAAGCTATTCCCAAAACTAACCGAGTTTTGGGAATAGCT
>JAITJW010000191.1 GCA_031278715.1 Treponema sp.
TTCATGTATCGTCCCCTCCCGGAGACTCCGGCAGCCGGGGCCTGACAAAACACGACTATCCGCAAAAATTTGTTTAGGGAGCCTTGCGACACATTACAAGCCCCCCCCCCCCCCCCATCATATTAATCTACGACGGCCAAATACGGGCTGTTTTTCCGGTACATCATCCGGTACACCAAATAAAAAACACGATTCCTCACGACAAAGCACCCGGACGGGTGGTACATCGGTCCGGAATATTACCAGAGGTATGGAAAACATGAAAAACAGGTCAATCATGCCAAAAATACTGTTTGTTTCGATGTTGATGACCGGTTATTTTCTGCCGGTATTCATCCGTGCTGAAACAAATAATAACCTTGATCTATCACAGGGGACATTCTACATCCGGAGCCAGACAAGCAGCGGAATAAAACTCTCCACTGAAATTGGCATTTCCTCCCGGTTGAACGGTTCCGGCGCGTTCTATTTTGAACAAAACGAATTCTATGGCGGATTTGATACGTGGCTAGACGCCCACATCAAGGGAGATATAGGGGATGCCTTTTCATATTCTTTTGAAATCGGCGTTGGTCTGTTATCCGCCAGGCGCCCCTATCTTGGGGAATACCAGTATAAAGTTGATAAGAATGAAACAGTTACTATTTACGGAAATCCCCTGTCGTATTTCCCCTACTCCTATCACGGGCGCTGGGATGGTTTTATCTTTCCGCTTGATGAAATGAACGCGGGAGGACCAAGCGGCTGGCCTGACACCTCTTCAGTCGGTTTTAGTTTGTTATGTGAAATATTCGGTTCGGCGTTTGATGATACACTGTTTTGGAGCATGGGCAGAAAAAAACATGAATGGGCGGCTATGGACCAGGGCAGCAGCCTTGTGTTAAACGAAGCGGCCCAGCCGTTTTTCGGTTTTGAATTATCCTTTCAGCCTTTCTCATGGTTTGGTTTTTCCAGCCTTACCGGAATACTTGAATATTTTAACGCGAATGGTATACAAACATCATCACGAACATTTCAGAACGCCTTTTCGCTTTCATTGGCGTATTTTGATTTTGCCAATTTTATCCACATTGATTTTGGTACAAGTTCGGTCTGGCCCAAGCGGTTTGAACTTGGCTACCTTTTCCCGTTAATCGACAATATGCTCTATCAAAACAATATAGGCGATTTTGACAACATTGGGTTTTTCGGAAACCTCAAGCTGAAAAAGAGCGGGCTTGGTTTTATATGGGGTTCATTCTTCATTGATGAAGTAAACTTTGAGGAAAACTTTTTTATCCTTGACCGGGAAATGTACGCATGGCAGTGCGGTCTTGAGGTTTTGCTGCCCGGGCTGTCGTTTGCCTCACTGGATCTTAGCTATACAAAAATTGAGCCCTATTGTTACACGCACCAGAAAACAAGCGTTCCCTGGTATGCCAGCCCAATGGAAGAAGCGTATACCAATCATGGGTACGGTCTTGGTTATTATCTGCCGCCAAATTCCGATGAGATAAAGCTGAGGTTCCAGACCATTCCCACAAGCGGTACCGTGGTAAAAGCCCAGTTCCAGATGATACGGCACGGGGCGGATTATGGTAAACGGGCAGTTGACGGCAGTTCCTATTTGTCGGAACTTGCTGAATTCAACAGAAGCAGTGATCTCCGCCTGCGTAAATTTTTTCTGCACGATGGGGCGTATCAGTGGTCGCATATAATCAAGGGAGGTATTACCCACAGTCTCCGTACATTGCCCATAGAATTATCTCTGGAAGCGGGCATGGTTTTTTCATATTGGACCGACATTGACGGGAATCCCAATGACGGCTTCTCCTATCCTTATCATATCATTGACACGGAATCGTATCCTAAACGTACCGGTGTTATTGCCAGCCTGGGGATACGTATTTATAAATAGCTGAGCTTGTTCCAAAACTAATTGACTGTGCGCTAAACGCGCACGGTTTTGGAACAGCCTCAGCTATCCACCTCGTTGGCCTTCGTTGGCCTCCAGCGCCGGAGATATGCTATAATACCCCATGCTCCGGACCTTTACCTGCGAAGCCCTGGTTCTAAAAACCGCTTCTTCCGGCGAATCCAACCGGGAAGCGTGGTTTCTCTGCGCTGAACACGGAATACTGCGGGCCACAGTTTTTGGGGGGCCCAAGAGCAGGCTCCGCGCCCATGTGTCCCCGTTTCATTCGGGGACACTGTGGGTTTACCGGGACCCGGTCCGGAATTCCCACAAGGTAAACGACTTTGATGTCCGGTCCTGGCGCCCGGGTCTTAGGGAACTGTATGAGCGGGCCATGACGGCGGATGCCATAGCAGATACGATTCTTGGTTCCCACGGCGGGGGCGGGGGCTGGGAAGCCGCCCTGTCCCTGGCGGGGACCAGTCTGGATGCCCTGACGGAAGCCGGTGAGGGGGCTGCGCAGCGTATTTTTATCCAGTTCCTGTGGAACTGGGCGGCCTTTCTGGGGCTGCGCCCGGACCTGGATGAACCGGGCCGCCCTTGTGAAGCCTCTCCCGATGGACTAGTATGGTTTGATCGGCTGGAGGGGGGCTTTACCTGGAGCGTACCGGCCGGACCGGGGAACCGCTTTCTGCCCCTGGGACCCGGCGCCCGGCGCTGGCTTCTGGCGGTGCAGGAACATACACCGGAGCGGATCTTACGAATTACGGCGGATCCGCTGTCCCTTACCCAGGCCCGTGTGGTTGTAACTGCCCTGATGGCGGAGATTCTGGGGCGGGAACTGCCGACATGGAACTTTTAATCCCCGGAACCTGTTTCAAACGGAGTATGGATGCGGGCCGTAGACATTATCATGGCAAAGCGGGAGGGCCGTGAGCTTTCCCGGGAAGAACTGGGTTTCCTTATCAACGGGTTTGTGGCGGGGACGATCCCCGATTACCAGGTATCCGCCTGGGCTATGGCGGTTTTTTTCCGGGGTATGAGCCCCGAGGAAACCGCGACCCTGACTGAGTTGATGCTCAGCTCCGGGGGGCGGATGGACCTGAGCGGAATACCTGGCCCCCTGGTGGATAAACACTCAACCGGCGGTGTGGGGGACAAGACCAGTCTGATCCTGGCCCCCCTGGTGGCAAGTTTGGGGCTTCGGGACCCCATGATGTCGGGCCGGGCCCTTGGCCACACCGGGGGGACGCTGGACAAGCTTGAATCTATCCCCGGCTACCGTACCGGCCTGTCCCCCGCCGAATTCCGGGAGATTCTGGCACGGGACGGTTTTGCCATGACCGGCCAAACCAGGGACACGGTTCCCGCGGACCGGCTGCTCTACGCACTGCGGGATGTGAGCGCCACGGTGGAATCCATCCCCCTTATCACCGCCAGCATCCTCTCCAAAAAAAAGGCCGAAGGGGCGGAAGCCCTGGTCCTGGACGTAAAGTACGGTTCCGGGGCCTTTATGAAGGACCCGGCAGAGGCGGAACGGCTTGCCCGTTCCCTGGTGGATACCGGCGCCGCCCTGGGACTCAGGATCATCGCCCTGCTTACCAACATGGATCAGCCCCTGGGAAGTATGGTGGGGAACTTCCTTGAGGTGGAGGAGTGCTACACCTGCCTGGATCCGGCCCTGTACGATGCCGCGCGTTCCGCCGACCTTATGGAACTGACGCTGGAACTTGGGGCCCGGATGCTGATGCTGGGGGGCAAGGCCGGGAATCCCGAAGAAGGACGGCGCTTCTGCCTCGAAGCCCTTGCCGGCGGAAAACCCAGGGAACTGTTCCTGCGAAACATCGAAAGCCAGGGCGGGGACCAGAAACGGTTCCTTGCGATGCTGGGAACCTACCGCTCCCCCCACCGGGCGGAGATCCCGGCACGGGAGGACGGCTACATCTCCCGCATAGACGCCCGGAAGATTGGACAGGCCGGGATTGGCCTGGGGGTCGGGCGGAACCGCAGTGAAGACCCGGTAAGCCCCGATGTGGGGCTGCAGCTCCACAAAAAGGCGGGGGCCCTGGTACAAAAGGGAGACCCCCTTATGACGGCCTGGGGAAAGGACCGGGAAAGCCTTAAAGCCGCCATCCCCATCCTTGAAGGGGCGTTTGAGTACGCGGCGGCCGCTCCTTCCCCGGAGAAACTTGTTATGAAAGAGATACGGTATGGCTAAAACGGCAGCAAGATGGGAAAAACGGGAAATATCCCCGGACCTGGTCAAACATGTGGACGCCAAATACCACTGTGGTCCCATTACCGCCTCCATCCTGGTACGCCGGGGCTTTACGGGGGGGGAGACGATCCGGTACTTTCTGGAAAACGATCCCCGCTACCTCCGTAATCCCTTCGACCTGCCCGGTATGGAGGACGCGGTGGACCGGATCCTCAACGCCAAAGAGGAAGGAGAACGGGTACTGATCTTTGGGGACCGGGATGTGGACGGTATTACCAGTACCGTGCTGATCTGGGAGACCCTTTCGGCTATGGGACTGGAACCGCACTGGCGCCTTCCCCAGGGGGATGAATCCTACGGTCTTTCACGGCGGGCGGTAGAGGAATTCGCCGCCGATTCGGGGACCCTTATCATTACCGTTGACTGCGGAATCTCCAATATGGCGGAAATAGAGCGGGCCAACGAGCTGGGGATAGACGTGATCATCACCGATCACCACAACCCCCAGGGTACGGAACCGGAAGACCTGCCCCCGGCCTATGCCATAGTCAACCCCAAACTTGAAGCCGGCGGGCCCAACGGTTCCTGCTACCCCTTCCGGAACCTTGCCGGCTGCGGTGTGGCCTTTAAGCTGGCCTGCGCCCTGCGCTTTGCCCAGCGGAGCAGCTTCTACGGCCAGGACCTCTGCCTTCTCAACGTCCGGGCGGCTAACGAGGCGTGGATCATCGAAACCGTCAAACTGAGGAATCTGTCGGTGGTGGGGCGGCTTACCGAAACCGTGGTTCCCGGCATGGTCCGTATTACCGATACCAGGCTTCCCGCTTTTTTGGAAGGCCAGCAGATCCTCAGCTGGGACCTTCCGTTGCAGACCGGCATGTTAGCGAAGATCTTCGGCAAAGGGGTCGAAATCTCGATGCTGGATATTGCCCCGGAGATCGCCAAGGAGATACCTAAAAGCCGGGGACAGAGCCTTATCAGGCTGCGGGAGGAGTCCCGCCTGGCCCGTTACTCGCAGGAGGAGATCACCGAACTGGATGTGTTCCTCAACCTCTTTATTTCGTTTGTCCACAAGCGGGAAAAACTCTGGACAGCCCAGGACGATGAGGCACTCCAGCTTGCCTGCCTGGGAACGATGGCGGATATTATGCCTCTGCTGGACGAAAACCGGATTATGGTCAGGGGGGGCATCGAGTCGATCAAGGAAAAACCCCGGCCAGGTATCGCGGAACTCCTCTATAAGCTGGGACTCGCGGGTTCCCATTTTGGCAGCAAGGAAGTCTCCTGGCAGCTTTGTCCGGCGATCAACGCCGCAGGGCGGATGGGGAAACCGGAAATCGCCGTGAAGCTGATGCTGGAAAAGGATCCGGCGGTCCGGGACCGCCTGGCGGAACAGCTTATCGTCCTCAACGAGGAGCGGAAGAAACTGGGGGAACTTACCTGGAATATCGCCGAACCCCTGGCCCTGCAGAATCTTGAGCGTTTTGGCAGCAAACTGGCCCTGGCCTTTGGGGAAGATATTAGCCGGGGAGTTACGGGGATCATGGGCGGACGGCTGGTAAAACGTTTTGGCGTTCCGGCCCTGGTTGTGTCTTTTGCCGGGGATACCGCCATCGGATCCCTCCGCTCGATCAAAGGCTACGACCTCCATCCCCTGCTGGAACAGTGTGCAGACCTGTTCCTGGACTGGGGGGGCCACAACTACGCTGCGGGCTTTAGCATGGAACGGGACAAATGGGATGAACTGCTGCTGCGGCTCCAAAACATCGTGGAAACTATGGAATTCGCCCAGGCTGAGGAGGAGACCATACAAATTGACGCGGAACTCCCCCCCGCCTACCTGACGGCGGAGATCCTGGACATTGTGGAACAGCTTGAACCTTACGGGGAGGATAACCAGCCCCTTACGTTTATGACCCGGAAAGCCCGGATCTCCGACCTTAGCCTGATAGGGAAAAACGGCGCGCCCCATGTAAAGATGACCCTGGATATTGGAAACTACAAATGGCCCGCCCTGTACTGGCAGGCAGCGGACAAGATTCCCGGTGAATTCGCCCTGAACGATGTGGTGGACCTGGCCTTTACCATGACCCGCAACTGGTTCAGCGGGGAGGGAAAACCCCAGCTTATCATCACGGACATGAGGCGCGCAGGCTCTTGACAGTGGAATAATTGTGGATATAGTAATAGTTTAATGCAATAGTCTTAAATTTATCCGGGAGACCTTCGGCGTCCCGGAGACGGTCTATAAGCGTTATCTACAATCTGAAAAGGAAAGGGGGTGATTGTTTTTGGCCCACATTGTGGTAGATGAAAACGAGCTTTTGGAAAAGGCTATCAAACGTTTTAAGCGTATGGTGGAAAAGGAAGGCATCATCAGGGAATTTAAAAAGCGGGAGTACTACGAAAAGCCTTCTATCATTTTGAACCGGAAAAAGAAGGCTATTCAGCGGAAACTTATGAAGAAGTCCCGTAAAGGCCGTTCGGAGTATTAGTGAATTGCAGTGCCTGGCCGCCTGACCCGCGAATCATAATCCGCGGGTGGGCGGCCGGTCTTTTTTTACTTCTCATTACCACCTGTTCTACCGTCCCCCCGGCACTGGGCGGCCCCAGTGGGCTTAAGCCCGAACCGGGCAGACATCAGGATTCCGGCCTTATCCTCCGTTCCAAGTCCGATATTCATCCCGTCATCGTTCCGGATATTCCGGCCATAGTACCCTACTGGCAGCCGGCGGGCGGGGACTACGCCGCCTTTGCGGGGCGGATCAAAAAGCCCCGTCTGGAATTCTGGGCTGTCAGGATCAGCCTGAATTATGCCGCCCCGGACCCTGGGGAACCGGACCGCGGGGAAGCGTCAGTGGAGACCCGGCAGCCGGCAGGACAGCGGATCCTGATAGGCGCCGGAACGGGGGAGGGTATCCCCCGGTTTGGCCATGTCGCCAGTACCCGTGTGTCGAGCTTTGTCCGGAACAACGGCCTTGTGGTGGGCATTAACACCGTCCCCTTTACGCCTTCCTCGGCGCGGGAGGCTGAGGAACGGAAAGTGGCAGGTCTGGGCGTCAGTGAAGGCCGGCTTATCGCCCCGCCGGTACCCCGCTTCGACGCGCTGGTGTTTTACCGGGACGGCAGGGCGGCGATTGTTGGCCAGTGGGAACTCAGCGTAACCGATTCGGGGGACAAGCCCGGCGAAACGCTTCCCCCGGAGATCCTCCACGCCACCGGGGGGTTCCACTGCATCTTGCGGGACGGGGAACTTACCGGGCGGGCCCGGCAGAAAAGCCCCCGCTATGCCCGAAGCGCCGCGGGAGTCTCGGCAGACGGCAGAATCCTCTACCTTATCGCCATCAACGGCGGACGCCTTATGAACAGGGGCGCCACCGAGGCGGAAACAGCCCTCATTCTTAAACAGCTTGGCGCCGGGGATGCCCTTAATCTGGACGGCGGGGGCTCAAGCGCCCTCGTTCTGCGCTTCCCCATCGGCGCAGCCGACGGCGCAGTTGACAGTGTAGCCGACGGCGCAGTTGATGAGGTAGCCGTCCTAAACACCCCGGTTCATTCAGGCTTTCCCGGACGGGAACGGGCGGTGGCGCTGTGCCTGGGGATCGGGCCGGACAGCCCCTGACGGATAGCGGCGCTTTGGGCGTGGCCCGGAAGGTTCTCCGCCCCGGCCAGGATCTCCGCCGCCCGGCGGGCCGCCTGGAAACCGGGACCGGGAAGACAGCGCAGTGTGGTAAGGGTTTTAAGGAAGTGCCGCACCGAAAGACCGCCGGTAAAACGGGAACTCCGCGAAGTGGGCAGCGTGTGGTTGATCCCCGCGCTGTAATCCCCCAGCGCCTCCGCGGACAGGGCGCCAAGGAAAAGGGAACCGTAGTTTCTAAGCCCCCGCACCCAGGCTTCCGGTTCCTCAACCAGCAGTTCAAGGTGTTCGGGGGCAATGGCATTGGCAATACGAATAGCCTCTTCCCGGTCCCGGTAGCTGACAATAAGACCCCCCGCATCCAGAGAAGCGCGGGCAATGGCCGCAGTGGGAAACCGGTCAAGCCGCCGTTCCAGGGCGGCGAGGATCCCGGCGATCAAGGTTTCACCGTCATCCTCTGGGACTAAAACCCTGGCACGGGCGTCGCCGTCATGTTCCGCCTGGGCCAGCATATCGGCGGCAATCACATCGGCGGCGGAGGGAAAACCGGCCCCTGTCCCGGCAATAATCAGTACGTCGGTGGGACCGGCGATAAAATCAATCCCCGTCCGGCCGTAGAGAAGCCTCTTGGCGGCGGCTACATATTTATTACCGGGCCCCACAATCAGGTCGCAGCGGGGAACCGTTTCCGTTCCCAGGGCCAGGGCCGCAATTGCCTGGGCCCCGCCCATAGAGAAGATCCGCGGGAAAAGCCCCCCCAGATCTCCGGCCAGGGCCGCGGCGGCAAGAATACGCCTGTCCGGAAGCCCGTCCCCAGCGGGGGGAGAGGCCAGGATCAGCTCCCCCACACCGGCGGCGCAGCCGGGAATAAGCCCCATCAGAACCGTGGAAATGAGGGGAAAGCGCCCGCCGGGCGCGTATACCGCCGCCCGTTCCACGGGGATCACCCGCTGGCCGGTAACAAGCCCCTCCTCCATTTCGTATTCAAAATCCACAAACTGCTTTTTCTGTTCCAGGGAAAAACGTTTAATATGCACCGCGGCCAGTTCCATAGCCGCCGCCAGTTCCGGTTCGCCGGCCCTTAGTTCCCGCCAGGCTTCCCTGGAGATCAGAGGATCCACCTCCAGTTTTTCCGGGGAACTCCTGTCAAACAACGCGGCATAACGGCGCAGCGCCCGGTCCCCCTCCGCCTCCACCGCGCCGATTATCTCCTGAACCACCGCGTCCACCGGATCACCGCTCCCCAAACCCGTTTGATTTGCCGAAAGGGAACGCCAATAGCCGTCAAATTCCGCAGCCCTTATAACCTTCATACATCCCCCTGAACAAACCCGCCGGTTCCCGGCATAGGAAGAATCCGCCGTTTTCAAGCACGAAGGCCGGGCCAGTGTGCCCCGG
>JAITJW010000036.1 GCA_031278715.1 Treponema sp.
GTAACCATTTATGTTCCCCTTTTATTTAATTTTTTAATTTTATTTTTTACTTTTTTAAATTTTAAATTTTTTTAAAAAAAAAAACCCCCCCCCCCCCCCCCCACACACACACACACACACACGAGCGTACACACAAATTTGTTGCAGTTTCTTATGGTTTGTTCACAACCTATCCTCTTTATTGTTGGAGCGTTTAGCCGGTGTCTGTCAACAAAGCCGCCTACTTCGTGGGCAGATCCGGATAAATACATTTTTGCATAGAAGGTTAAGCGGCATATTTGTAGTTATCGGGTTTGTGATGGCGGGCTGCGGGTCAAGCCCGGCGGCTTCCGTACCGATTACCGCGCAAACGGTTGAAACGGGCGAAATAGTTGAAATAGTGGGCAGTACATGGACTTTTTCTGCATCTGCCGGCAGTATTTCATACATTTTTGCCAATGATTCAGCTTATACGATAGAGACCTCAATACCTGATCTCCAGCGGGCCTTGACATTGTTCTCGTTAAGCGGCGATAACATTAATGGCGTGTATTCTGTTTCAAATCAAACAGTAACATTAAACCCGTCCAGCGGCTACGGCATCGGTATTGATAATAATGGTAATATTACGATAACGTCGACAGAACCCTTTACGATTACGATTAATAACGGATCGTTTATTTCGGGCGGCATTACGTACAAAAAGGCAAAATAATGTCCGGGAGAACTTCGTATTCTTCCGGGCCGCCAGCAGTTTGTTGTACAACAGGCTGCTAGAGCTCCCCTTCCGGCGCTTCCCCCTCCGGGGGCTGTGGGGGATACTCCGCTGCATCATCTTCCGTCTTTTCCCTGCGGGAAAGGGAGCGTAATAACTCATCAATACTGTCACGGTCAACGCTCATGGCAAGACTGGGGTAGAGTATGATCATCCCTTCGGCATCGGAAGGATCACGGGAATCAATTTCGATTAGCTTGTGGGACTGCAGACGGCGCAGCACCTCGACAAGGCGGGTTTTCCTAATCTCATCCCCCACCAGAACATTGTAACGCTGCACAAAATCGAAAACCGTAATTGCAGGAAAAGTTGTAAGACTAAGTTCCACCCTTTTTTCTTCATAAAGAAGCCGGGCAGTCAGCAGGGCGCAGGTTTCTTCCTTGCCCAGCCGGATACGGGTATCGCCGCCGCCCCGGAAACATATTACCCCCAGGCCCTCGTCCCGTATCAAACCCGCATCCATGCAGGAAAACCACGCGTCAAAAAGACTGCCGTTCCGAATGGTAAAATGGTACAGTTCCTCTTCCCTGTCAATGCCCCGGATAATAAAAGTCCGTGTCAGCAGAGTTTTTACCGCGGCCCTGAAAAGATCAAAATCGGCTTCGGTAAGCTCGGTAATAAGATTAAGACCCTCCAGATCCTGCATCATGTCTTTCTCCGTAATCGTACATCGGGAACCACATAGCCGCCGGCTCTAAGCCCGGCAGAATCCCCATCCTCGTTATCCTCAATGTCATACCCAAAGGCCGGACGGGAATCCGCGTAAAGGACGGAGTAGATAAAACGGATAAAGGAACTTTCGTCCCGGACCAGATCCCCGGCAAAAAGAAGCCCTTCACTGCCGCCCTGATCGTCAAGCCATTCGCCGATGCGCTTAACCCCCAATTGCCGCCCCAGCCGGATAAGCAGCTCCGCCTCTTCCCGCTCCATAGCTTCCCTGTCCACAGGAGAGACCTCCCGGCTAAACCCGGCGCTCTCCCGCTGGTAACGATGGTAGAGCGACTCCCGGGCAAAAGTCCTGACACGGTGAAGCCGGTGGGCCAGGGCGTGCCACAGTTCCCCGGGGCCATCCTCCCCGTCTTTCACATTCCCCCGGTATAGTTCCTTGATAATGACGCCCAATTTTCCCGCAATGGTGGAGTCCGGCTCCAAAAGAGCTTTGACCCGCTCTACACTGGAACGGGAGTAGAGCATGTTCCGGCGATCAATATCTTCCAGCAGAGGATCCACCGCCCGCAGGGTATCCCGAATATCTTCCAGCATGGCCACAAGCCTCCGCCGGTTATCCGCCTGGGGAAGGGAATTGTTGCGGGAAAGTTTACGGGCGCTTTCATTAAGCCAGGCTTCGTCCGCCAACAGGTCCCCCACTTTTTTGATTATCCTGGGCCGGTAGCGGGAAAGATTATCCGATGTTTTAAGCCGCTTGTAGGCGCCGTCCAGAATATCCGCCGCGTAAAGATCGTAGTGAAGGTGAAGAATACCACTAATATCCGGCGAGGCAGTATCGGCAGTAAGCCGGTCGTAGTGGCCCTTGATACTTTGGGACAACACCTTAAGGGAATCGATAAGGGTCTGGGTACTGCTGTGGGCGTTCAGCACCGCGTAGTGTCCGTTTTCCGCCGCAGCATCCCCGCAGAGAAGGGAGTAGATAGCTACAACATGACTTTCGTATTCGGTTTTAAGCCCTTCTTCCACCCGGGCCAGGGCCTCAAAAAAAGGCCGCCCGTGGGGGGTAATATTGATGACCCGGCTGTAATCACTCAAAGTTTCTTCGGAAAGCCAGCCGGTACGGATAAGCCGGCGGAGAAACAGGTTCGCCAGGGCCCGCTCCCCCACTTTCCGGTCCCCGGTTTCAGCCTCCCCCGTCCCGCTCCGGTCCGTTTCCGCAGAATCAAAGTCCAGCTCCGGCGTTTTATCGTCCCCGCCGTCCCCCGTTTCAGCGGCAAAGGAAAGCTCATCGCCCCCTTCGTCGGCCAGGGTACTCCGGTGCAGCCCAAGGTATTCGGTAAAAGAACGAATCACCTGCTCCCGTTCAAGTCCCCGTGCATTTTCCTGAAAAAGCCGGTAGTACAGCACAAGCAGCGCCCCGTAGTGTTCCCGGTTTACCCCCACCAGCGGAGAAAAGAAATGAGCGGGCAGCGTGGAAAACAAACCGGAACCAGCAGGCATAAAAACACGCTAGTAGAAGGGTAGAACTTTGTCAAGGAAATGCGCACCGGTAATCAATAATTTCCTGCTCCACCCCCATCCCCGTTTCCTCGATGCGCCGGATAAGTTCCGCCATGCCGGGGATAGAGCGGGTTGCCTCATCGATCAAGGCTGTCCGCCTGAGTACCGGCGGCTCAAGTTTTCTGGCACAGCCACGGTACCGGTCAAAGGTGTCCGCATCCATGCGCAGGGGTACTACGGTTTTTTCCGCAATTTCCGCCAGTTCCTGCAGGATAAGGATGCCGTCGGGGTCCAGATCACCGGCGTGGTAAAACCTAAAGCCCGATTCGGCAAGCAGACGGACCAGGGCCCGGACCGCCCGGTTTGGATGACCGCCTGCGTAGAGGAAACAGGCATAGCCCCGCAGGGATTCTGAGAGGACAAAGAATGTTTCCTTGTTTTCTATCATCAAAACCGCGGCTTCTTCCTCATCTTCCCCAGGGGAAAGTGCTTGTATACGCCGCAGTTTCAGGATCGTTTCCAGGGGAAGACCCAAAATATTTCCTGCAATACTGATGGAGTCATGGGAACCTGCAAAATCAAGCGTAATATTCCCCGCAATAAACGTTTCCGGGAACGAACGGTCCAGCAAAGAGAAATCGGGAACAATGACCCCCTGCCGGCGGGCACGGTTTAGAAGGGGATTAAAAAGATTGAGCAGAAATTCAAGGCGTTTGGAATCGCCGTAGAGCGCCGTTGACAGGGCCCGTGTGGTAAGGCCCCGGACTCTTTTTCGCCATATATGTTCCGGCCGGTACAGGTCCTGGTCAAAAAGGAAACGGATAAGGCGGGCCAGATCCTCTACTGCCCTTAGGTCAATTCCCCCTGCGGCGTCCAGGGGCGTAAAATTTCCGGCCAGGAATGAAAGAAAGGCTGCTACGCGGTGGTTTTCTTTGGCCGCCAGAGTTTCGGCCAGGTTCCGGACAGTTTCGGCGCCTGTCCTGGGGGAAGGTTCTCCGGCATATTCGTAGAGCAGTTCCGCCTTCCGGCACACCAGGGCGGAAAGGATCTCACCCTTCCGGTGGCGGGCCCAGACAAGGGAAATGAGGCCCCGTTTTTCCAGGGATTCGGCGGCTTCCAGAAACGATTCCCGGTCATCCGGGGGGGCCCGGTCAATACCGGGGAATATCCGGTCCGGCCGGATTCTCAGGGGGCGGGGCGCTTTGACCGGGGGGGCTTCTTCTTCCGGGCCCTGTCCGGCAGGAACAGATGCGGGCCCGATAGCGGCCGCGGCGGAAGCGGGGTAACGTCCGGTAAACGCACCGATGATCCGCCGTTCCCAGGCCGTCATGTTCCGGCCTTTGCCTCAGTATCGCTGTGGAAATCCCGGACCCGTGCGGAGTAACCGTGGCGGATAACCAGGTTGATCCGGTCCATATACGGGGCAATGGCCTCTATTTTTTCGGTGGGGACAGAACTTATAATCTGAATATCCAGGTCCCGGTAGAATTTCAGGATTTTACCGATCCGCTCATCGTCCATGCGGTTAAACGCCTCGTCAAACATCACAAGCCTTATGGTAGTTTCGGGTTGACTTTTGTAAAACCGGTAAAAACTTGCAGCAATGGCCACATAGTAGGGGGTCTGGGTTTCACCGCCGGACTTTTCCCGCAGCACTTTTGACAGGGAAAGCTCCAGAGGTTTCCCCGTACCTTGATCAATGACATCGGTTTCCTTAATTTTAATATCGTAACGGAAGTAGGTCCGGTAATCGCAGATGCTCCGCAGTTCCGGGGAATCCAGATTGGCGTTGAGTATCCGTTCAAAAAGATCCTGGGCGGCCTTTAACTCCGACGGATCGGTAAACTGGGAGAACAGGGTGTCATCCTGGGAGGGAATGGCCGCGGCTTTTCTGATAATCTCGATCTGTCCCTTCCGGTCGTTCCGTTCTTCCAGGCTGAAATGGTACTGATCCCGGCCAAAACTCAAGGACCGCAGGATATCGTTGATCTCCCTGAAGCTTTCCCGCGCCTCCTCAATAAGCTCGTTAAGGCGGGCAATAAAATGATCTTTGAATTCCTTTTCCGCATCCTGCCGGGCCCGGACGATTTTCTCCCGGTATTCCGGCAGTTCCGAGGTTTCAAGCCGCCTCAAAATCCGCTCTGCCTCTTCATTTTCCGCCGGTTCCAGCGAGAGGAGGGCGTTAAATTCCCTGTCGTAAGCCTGGACCAGGGTTTGATACTCTTTTCTAAGATTCTCCGTCCGGCTTCTGAAATTTTTCAGTGTAGACTCATACGAGCTTTCCAGATCTTGAATGGTATTTTTTTCGAACTGTTTTTCCGCGTAACTTTCACATTCGCCGATCTCCAGAGGATGATCCTCGCCAAAAGAGCGGATACCCTGCTCTTTTTCTTCCAGGGATACGGTCAGGTTTGTCAGTTCTTCCCGGCAGGCAGCATCGCTGCGGATCAGGCCCCCCAGACTTTCATGACAGCGGTTGACCTCCACTTCAAGCTTCCTAATCTCAAGGGCCAGGGCATCCCGCTTTTCCTGGAGTTCCCGGAAACTCCGGGTATCCACGGAAGCCAGTTCTTCCCGTGAACGGGCCAGATCGGCGCTGAGCTTTTCACAGGTCCCCACCGAGGGCAGGAGGAACTGAAGTTCGATAAGGGTCCGCCCCGCCCGGTGAAAAACGTCCTCCTTAATCTCCGCTTCCTTTTCCCGCCGCTCCGCGCCCTCCCGTTCCCGCCGGAGCCGTTCCGCTTCGGCCACAAGAAATTCCTGCCGTTTCTTCCGGGCGGCCTGTCCCAGGTAATGCCGCCGGTACACATCCTCGCCTATCCGGGAGGCGGTGTGGTTCCCATAGGTCATGCACTCCCTGGTAACAGCAAAATTGTGGCGCTTAAGGTCTTCAATGCCGGCGCGGATCACCCTTCCCAGCACATAATCCAGGTAGATACGGGCGTAAGGGGAACTGTCACTGACGATTTCAGCAAGGCTCCCCTTTTGTTTTTCGGCGTCCCGCATCTTTTCAAGATTGGGGAGCGGAACCCCGGAGACATTCCGGGGCAGGGTATCGTAAATTTCCAGGGCCCGCTGAAATTCGGCGGGGGCCACCAGCAGGGCAAAACGGCGGGTGTTGAGCCAGCCTTCTACCGCGTCCGCCCAGAGGGGATCGTCAATTTCGGCGACATCAGAAAGGAACCAGGCGGAGATGCCGGCCTTTTCCAGGGCTTCCCGAAGGGCCATATAGGGGCCGGGATAACGGGCTATTCCCCGTTCCAAATCCGCCAATTCCGTCTGGACATCCCGCAGGGCCAGGGTAAGCTCGTTTCTTAATCTCCGGGCATCTTCTTTTTCTGTCCGGCTTTTCTGTTCTTCCTCCTCGACCAGTCGGGTATCGGCCTGAGAATCGTCCCCCAGAGACCTGCCCAACAGGGCTTCGCACTGGGAACGGAGCAGACGGTAGCGCTCCGCCCTGGGCTGTTCCTCCTCCAGGTCCTTTTGAAGGCGCTCGATGCGCTCTTCGATGCGCCGGTAGAGGATATGGGTCTCGTTAACCGCAAGGCTGGCATCGGTTTCCCGCTGTTCCTGTTCCCGCTCGAAACGCTGCCGTTCCAGGTTTTCTATTTCCCGTTTAAGAAAATCCGTCTTTTCCCCAATTTCGGCCAGACGGCGGAGCAGGCCCTGGCGCTTGTACTCCTCCAGGTCCCGCTCTATCCTGAGTTTAAGGTACTCCTGCTTTACGATAAGACCCTGGTAGTTCCGCCACTCCGCCGCCCTGCCGCATATCTTTTGAAGGGCTCCTATCCGCTGCTCCGCCCCCCGCGCCTGGCGATCCGCTTCCTTGTAGCTTTCCAGGTTGTCCTTCATCGTCGTAATTTCCACGGGCCGGTCTTCCAGAATGTAATCGCAGACAAAGCGATCCACCGATACCAGGGGGGTAAAGCTTACGGACCGCGTGAAGGCTTCCAAATAGGGATTGTACTCCGCGTAGCGCCGCCATACTCCCAGCTTTGTCGTAAAGTCCCTCAGATAGAGCTTTTTCGAATCGTAAAAAACGACATTGAAAACGGTCAGGAGATCGCGGAACTGGCGGTACACCAGGGGAATCCCCGGACTCCCCTGGGCCTCTTCCGCCGTCCTCACGGGAACCGAGGCAACAGAAATACCACTACCCACCCAGAAATGCTCCGTTAACCTGCCGTCGGTAAAAGCTTCGACACAGACCGCCGCGGTAAAAATGCCAAGAACCGCCGTACTCCTCCCCGCGCTAACGGAAAATTCCAGCATCACATGGGCCACCGTGTCTCCCCGGTAGTATTCGGTATCGTCGGCCCCAAGTTTGCAGCGCACGTAACCGATAAGGTCCCGGCCCCCCTTGCGGTCCCCCGCCGCGGCGTTGAATTTTGCCTTGCGCAGATCCGCCGCCATAGCGTATTGGATAGCGTCGATAATGGTTGACTTGCCGGATCCGTTGTCCCCTGCCAAAAGACAGCGGTTCCCAATGTCGATCAGGGTGTCTTCAAAGTTATGCCAGTTTACCAGCCGTACCCGCTCCAGAGTAATCATGAAAAAACTCCAAACATAGGACGATTGTAGCACCGTAACGATTACCGGCCGTTACGGTACGTTACCATACCATTTTTTGAGGACAAGATCAGCGGCTTTTCTCCACGCCGTTCCGTCCGCAATGGGGGGCAATGACACAGCGGGAACAGTAAGGACTTACAGGACGGCATACCTGCTGGCCGTAGAGGACTAAAAGGGCATTGATCCTCTTCCAGTATTTCCGGGGCAGAACCTCGCGCAGGGTCATCTCGGTTTCTTCAGGGTTCCTGGTCTGAATCCAGCCGGCGCGGTTACAGATCCGGTGTACATGGACATCCACACAGATCCCCGGCAGATCGAAGGCCTCAATAAGTACCAGGTTCGCGGTCTTGCGCCCCACCCCGGGCAGGGCAAGCAGTTCATCCATATCGGAAGGTACGCTGCCGTCGTATTTTTCCAGAAGGATGGCGGCGATCTTTTTCAAATTTGCCGCCTTGGTACGGTAAAACCCCGCCGGATAGGCAAGCGCGGCAATCGCCGCCTCGCTGAGCAGGTCAAGTTCCGCCGGGCTTTTCGCCTTTTCCAGAAGCCGGGCGGAAGTTACCAGGGTTACTTCGTCCTTGGTACGAAGGCTCAGTATGGTCGAAACCAGTACCGCCCAGGGATCCCGGCTGTACTGCTCCGCCACCGTACCTACCGAGGGACCCTCCAGAACCCGGCGCCATTTTTCCAGGGCCGTTACGATCAGATCCCAGGGAACTCCCGCATCCCGGCCTTTCTTCACGGTTCCCCCCGATCCAAATCTTTCCGCTCCAGCAGACACAGGGCCAGGGCTTCCACCGCCAGGCCCTCCCCCACCGGCCCCAGACCCTCCCCGGTCTTACCCTTTACAAACACCCGGTCCGGTCCTACTCCCAAAACCCCGGCCAGAGCGGCGCGTATCGCGTCCCGGTGGGGGAGCAACCGGGGCTTTTCACAACACACCACACAGTCCAGGTTGACAAGATCCCAGCCCTCACGGCGCACCAGGTCCCAGGCCCGCCCCAGTAACACAAGGGAATCGGCGCCGTTCCATTGGGGATCCGATGGGGGAAACAGGGCGCCAATATCCCCCAGAGACGCGGCCCCCAGCAGGGCATCGATAACGGCATGGGCCAGCACATCCCCGTCGGAATGTCCCAGCTCCCCGCGTTCCGATTCGATCCGCAGCCCCCCCAGCAGGAAGGGCCGGCCCTCCACAAGGCGGTGCAGGTCCCGGCCCAGGCCAACACGGATCACGCCAGGTCCTCCAGGTAGGTGATCTTCCGGTTCCCCCGCTCCCCCGCTACGGTAGCTACAGGACCGCAAAATTCCCCCCATATCTCCGCGTCATCCGTGTACTCAAGCCCCCGCTCCGCCGCCTGTTCCGCGGCCCGCTGGTGGGCCCGGAGGATCCGGGGAAAGGCAAAAGCCTGGGGCGTCTGGGCAAGACCCAGGCTGGACCGGCGCAGATGCTTCAGGATAAGACCCCCCCCATCGATTTCCTTGGGGGTCTCCAACAGGGGCGCCAGGGGGACAACCGCCCCGTGTTGTACTACCGCGTCCATCACCCGTTTGATAAGGTCCGCGCTAATCCAGGGCCGGGCCCCATCGTGGATAAGTACCCAGGAGGGTGTCCAGGAAGATTCACAGGAACGGAGAAGGGACAGCGCACGGTACACCGAATCACGGCGGCTAGGCCCCCCGCCGGTAAACAACACGGCTGGCCGCCCGGACCGGCCAGAGGACTCACACAGATCCCGTGGCAGGGCGGCACGGGCCAGAACCTCACCATCCGCCGGCACGGTAACAACGATAACGCCGATTTCTTTATCAAGGCGGGCAAAGGCCGAAACCGCAGCCCCCAGCACGGTAAGGGGCTTCCCCTCAGCGTCACAATAGCCCGGCCCCAGGGGAAGGTACTCCTTTTTTACCGGAATTCCTGCGGAAGCCGCTGCAGAGCCTGCCATAGAATTTACCGCAGATTCTGCCGCAGATTCTGCGAAACATCGCATCCGGGCGGAGGAACCCGCGGCGGTAACTATCGCCGCAAAGGACGCGCCCATTGATTCAGCGGGACTCCAGGCGGGTAAAAATCATGTGTTCCACCTCTTCCCGGGACTTCCTCAGCGAGTAGGCAATTTCATCTTCAAGCAGTTTAAGGGCCGAATCGTAAAGCTTCCGTTCCAGAATGGGCAGTTCCTTCACCTTACTGCGGTGGTACAGGGTCCTGACAATCGTCGCAATATCGGAGACACTCCCCTTTTTCAGCAGTTCCAGGTTTTTATTGTACCGCTCCTTCCAGTCCGATGTGATAGGCTCGAAATCTTCACCGATAAGTTCCAGTGCTCTTTGCGCTTCTTTGGAAGGAACAATCGGACGTATCCCCAACTCCACCGCCTTGTCCACCGGTACCATAATCGTCATATCCGATACTTCAAGGTAGATCATGTAGTAGGGAATCTTTTCGTTTTTAAATTCCTTTTCCTGAATAGCGGTAATAACACCAACCCCCTGACTGGGGTACACAACTTTCTGGTTTACCTGAAACCCCTTAGCTTTGCTCATATACCTAAACTATAGCAAAAATTGCCAGAATCGTCTACGCGAGTAAATTTTTTCCGAATTTCGAATCACCATGCACGGCCGCCCCCACTATATAGATATGGAATCAGAAAAAACTACCGAAAAGGCTCTTGACCCGGCAAGAAATACCGGGAAAATTCCGGACGGGGAACCTGATTTTACCGGCGATCCCCTGGGGGACAAGGTTAAAGAACTCTTTGGCCTTCCCTATCTGTTCCCCTACCAGCGGCTCGTGATCAGCAATATCCTGGAAGCCGCCGTACCCGCAGAGGATGACCGGGATGATATGGGACGCCAGATCGTGATCCTCCCCACCGGGGCGGGAAAATCCCTGTGTTTTCAGCTTCCCGCCATGCTGCTCCCCGGCCCCACCCTTGTCCTTTACCCCATCCTCTCCCTCATGGCGGACCAGGAACGACGGCTCCGGGAGCGGGGTTTCGAACCGGTACTCCTGCGGGGGGGACAATCCGGGGAAGAACGGACAAAAATCTGGGAAAAGATCAGGTCCGGCGCAAGCCGCTTTATCATCGCCAACCCGGAGGTCCTGCTCAATCCCAGGATAATGGCCATTCTTGGCGGACTCGGTATCGCCCATGTCGTGATCGACGAGGCCCACTGTGTAAGCGAATGGGGAGAAAGCTTCCGGCCCAGCTATTTACGGATAGCGGAGATCATCGCCGCCTGCGAAGCTGGCGCTGCCTGCGAAGTTGGCGCCGCCTGCGAAGTTGGCGCCGCCTGCGAAGCCGGCGAAACCCAGGCCACAAGACCCCGGCGGCCCCTGGTTACGGCCTTTACCGCCACCGCCAGCGCCCCGGTACTGGAAAAAATACAATCCTATATCTTTGGCGGACGGGGGGCCCACCGGATCATCGGGAACCCGGATCGGAGTAACATCAGTTACGCCGCCCGGGGCTGTATACTCAGGAACCTGGCCGTACGGGACCTCATTAGTCGCAACGAACTGCCGGCCATCGTATTTTGTTCCTCCCGGGGTGGAACCGAGCGGCTGGCCCGTTACCTGCAGGAAAGTTTTACCGGCAAAGCCCTGGGACGGGAGATCCGTTTTTACCACGCGGGACTTTCCAGGGAAGAGAAAACCGCGGTGGAACAGTGGTTTTTCGGCAACCCCCACGCCGTGCTGACGGCGACCTGCGCCTACGGCATGGGTGTTGACAAGGCGGATATCCGTACCGTCATCCACCGGGACTGCCCCCCCTCGGTGGAGGCCTATCTACAGGAGTCGGGCCGGGCCGGGCGGGACGGGAAACCCTCCCAGGCCTACCTTCTCTGGGGACCTGGCGACCAGCAGCAGTTGGGACGGGCCAGGGACGAGGCAGCGAAACAGCGGATCCAACGACTCCTGGACTACGCCAGAAATGTTACAAGCTGCCGCCGGGAGACCCTGCTTTCCCTGCTGGACTACCAGGGAAGCGGGGAGAAACCACCAGAAAACTGCTGCGATATTTGCGAGGGCAAGGCCCAGCCGGAACTGAGGGAAGCAACGGGGCTGGTTCCATTCTTCAGACGTAACCGGCGGGCCTACAGCCCGGAAGAGGCGGCGGCCCATCTTGGGGATTTGGAACAATTCGGCTGGTCTGCGGGGGAGGTAAAACTGGTACTGGAAGAACTGGTCAGACTAAAAAAACTGCGTATCGCAAGGGATCCCCTGTGGAAGGGGAAAATCACTCTTCCGTCAGCCCCAGATCGTTACCTTCAGGGGTCTCCACATCCGGTTCTCCGCTGATGGCAGGACCCTTCTTCACCCTGCCCGCGGCGCCAGTCCGTGCCCTTGAACCGGGCCGCCCGTGGCTGCGTGCCGCATAGGAGATCAAAAAAAAGTAGACAATCAGTACGCCGGTAACGGCCAAAACCTGCCAGGACTTGATCACCTGGATCAGGACGCTCAAAAGATCCTGGGACATCACCTACATTTTCGGCTTAAATGGGCCGGCCCTTGAAGAGATGGCCCAGTTTATGGGCCAGGCAAACACGAAGCTGCTCTTCCTCCGTGCGGGGAATGTCAGTGCCACGCGCATGTTTTCATGCTACTGCTGTGCCTTGCAACTCTAATATTTACCGAGGTAACGACAAGATAGGTCAGCATGTTGACAAAAGAAACGTCCCCTATCATTTGGTTTTTGGCATATATGGCGCGCCAAATCAGCGTTTGTATGAAAAAAAGCTGACGCCGGAAAACATATTTAATACGATAAGGATCCGGTAACGGGTATTCCAATCTCCCGGCACGGATGTTACGAGGTTGAAAAACGTTGAAATCTATAGAAAACTGTGCAATATGTTGCGGTATATTACGGTATATTGCGTTATTTTATGTTATAGTACCGTATGGTTTGGTATAGCTTGGCCTGGTTTGGTATTTCATGCCCGGAAGATCGTCAAAAAATTTTACAAAAAATTCGTGAAAACGTCAAAAACACTTGACACGGTCCTTTCCCCTATGCTAACCTAGTCCAATATCAAATTCAGGCTGAAAAAGGGGAATTATTCGTGTATCTTGCCCTGTGTTGTCTTAACACCCTCCGTTCACTGTCCTCTGGGTACCGTCCTGCCTCCTCACTATTCACTCGGCACCGCCCCTTATTCCCTGTCCACTCCTCACTAGATACTATTCACTACTCCCTGAGTATTATTTACTCCTCATTCCTCACTGAATACTATAGGGGGGGGGGGGGGGGGGCGGGGGGGGGGGGCCCGGTTGGGGTTGGGGGGGCGGGGGGGGGGGGAGCCTGGGGTGGAGGCGCCAGATCCGGTGGAGGTGTGAGGGGTGGCGGAGGACTACTTAATAAATCTGGGGGAGCAGGCGGGGGTGGCATCTGCGGAGTTGGGCTAGGTGTGTAAGCGCCCCCATAGTCATTCGAGAACCCTAAGGGTTCTTCTTCCACCGGGCTCGCCGTAATCTCATCGGCGTCAAAGAAGCCCGCTCCTGGAGAGATGGGTTCCGGAACCTTGAATTGACTTTCCCCGTCACTCTTCCCGCCAGAGGCGTTCAGAATCTCAAAAAAGTTGATTTGTCCGGGTGTGGGTTCAGTTAAAAATAACTGCCTTTTGATTGACGTAAGATCTTTTTTGCAATGGGGGCAGGTAATATTGGAGTCAAAGCTGTTAAAGCTGCATTTAGGACAGAGCATACAGGCCTCCGGGCTGCTAGAGAAAGGCTTGATTTGCCAAGAAGACTATTTTTAAGAAGATAAGAGTTGTTTTGGAGAAAAATTTACCCGAAAAATTTTTTACGAGGTTAAAAAAATGATTATTTTAAAAAGGATTATTGTAAAAAAGACCGAACTTTAATCGATATTGGAGAACGAATCGATATTGGAGAACAACACCATACCTTAACCGACAGCGGACATTTTTAAAGAATTAAAAAATGTATGTTTGTGGGAGAATTTTTAAAAATAAGAGATATTTTTAAAAAAAGGATAAATATTTGAAATAATTAGAGACATTTAAAACTAGGCTAGGGTTAAAAATTTTTGGGAAAGTTTAACTGCGGTTATTTCAGAGTGGTTCTGGAACTTTGTGGAAAGGTTAATTAGGGTTCGAAAGTGTTGGGTTCTTTTACGAGATTAGGGCCTGTACTCTCGGATTCCACTGAATCAAAAAAGTTGATCTCCCTGGACGGAGGCTCTTTTAGGTAGAGTTGATTTTTGATCCTTGTGAGATTCGTTTTGCATTTAGGGCATTCAATATTAGAGTCGAAGCTATTATAGCCACATTTAGGGCAAAGCATACAGCCTCCGTGAAAGAGAAAGTATTAAAAACAAAAGCCAAAAAACAAAAAGAGAACAAAAGCCAAAAAACAGAAAAGAGAGCAAAAACTAAAAGTTGCTAGAAACAGTAAAGGAAATTGTTTAACACAATTTTAGAATGCCTAAAAAAAACAAGAGACAGAACATCCTTGGAAAATATTCTGGCTCTTTCCAATGAATTTAGGAAGATTTAGAGCTAAACCCTCTTCAAAAATCTCCTATATTTTAGATCTAACTAGAACAAAAAGAAATACTTGGAGCCTAAAAATCTTATTTTAGATTTTTTTAAAAGGGTAGGGATGTTTATTCTTTAGAGAATGAATATTTTCGGGTTTAGTTTTTAGTTTTTTTGGATGGCAAAAAACGAGATGGGCTAAAAGAAGGCGGGATT
>JAITJW010000039.1 GCA_031278715.1 Treponema sp.
CGCGCTGATGTCTTCAAGACAAATTTCGATCTCCTGGAGTTCCGGTACCGTAAGGATGTCGGCAACCAGTCTGCGGGTAAAGCCCACGCTGCCCGCTCCGATAAATGCAATTTTCATACGGTGTCTCCCTTGCAGTTAAAACGTCTGTACAGACAGGGTGCCACAATTTTCCGGTAATAGAAATATGACCTTTGTGCTTTTTATAGCACGATTGGACTTTTTTTTGTTTCCGGATATACTGGCAGTCCATGCCTGATGATCTTGCTGATGATCTTGCCGCTTTACCCTTTGCGCAGGTTTCCTCCCGGTATTCCAGCCGAAAATACCCTCTCCATGCCCTGACGATCCTCTCCGGCCACAACAGGGAAATGGGCACGGAGTACTACAACAAGGGAAACCGCCGGGATCTGTCGTACTACACGGTATGGCAGTACACCATTTCGGGTCGGGGCCGGATAGATACGGCGAACCGGAGCCAGGAGCTTCTGCCCGGTTCCCTTATGCTCGCCGCCGTGCCGGGGGATCATGTATACTACCTGCCCGGAGATTCAGAACACTGGGAATTCGTATTTCTGGTGATGACGGGCCGGGACGCGATGCGCGCCGTTAAAACCGTGGAAAATTACCGGGGCAATGTCCTTGACGCGGGGGAAACACCTCAGACCATGAAACATTACCGGGATTTTTTACAGGATCTCGTTGCCCAAAAAGTTACCAGTCCTTTTGACAATTCTTCCCGGAGTTACGGCCTCTGTATGTCCCTGATAGAAGAGAGCGGTAAGGCTTGGGATTTCCGGGAAAAACAGTCCTTTGGGGAACTTCTGAGCCTGATCCAGCATAACCTTTACCGGGATATATCCGTAGAAGAAATGGCCGCCGCCACGCAGCTTTCCCGTTCCCACTTTACCCGGCTTTTTTCCACGGCCATGGGGCAGAGTCCGCGGAAATACCTGGAAGAACTGCGGCTAAAGACCGCCCTGGATATTCTGTGCAGTGAAAAACTCCCCGTTAAGGAAGCGGCTTTCCGGGTGGGTATCTACGATGTCAACTATTTCTGCCGGGTTTTCAAAAAACGCTACGGCCTTCCGCCAGGAAAATACCGGGAATTGAACCTTAAAGGACTGCCCCAAAACCAGGCTAACGTGAAAAATTTACAGAAGATCATAATTTAGACACAATTCAAGGGTATAGTTATACCACCATGAAGCGGCGTATACACCGTAACTGCGAATCCGTGGATAGACTGTGCGCAGGGGAAATTCCGGTATGCAGGCGAATTTGAAATCAGTCTCATTCCGTATCGGCGGTATGACCTGTGTAAACTGCCAAAACAGAATCGAACGGGAACTGAAAGGCGCCCCCGGCATCGAGGACGCCGCGGTAAATTTCACTACCGGCACGGCCTCCGTTACCTACAACGCCGCAATAATCACGTTCAACGAGATTACGGCGCTTGTCGGGAATCTGGGCTACCAGGTTCCTGATGCCCGGAATCCCCGTTCCCTTGTGGACATTGCGGCGAAGCTGGCGGCAATTTTTGTCCTGTACGCGCTTGTGCGGGGCCTGGGACTTGGCAGCCTTGCCTCCGCGTTTCCCCTGGCCCAGGCGGGGATGGGCTGGGGGATGCTGGTCATCATTGGCCTTGTTACGTCGCTTCACTGCGTGGCCATGTGCGGGGGGATTAACCTTTCCCAGTGTATTTCAGCCCCCGCCGCGCCGGTCCTGCCTGAAGGCGGCGTTCCGCGGAAACGCCGGGAGGCGCTGCTTCCCCCGGTTTTGTACAACGCGGGACGGATAGTTTCCTACACGGCGCTGGGCGCCGTTGTTGGGGCCCTGGGTTCGGTGATAAGCGTATCGGGGCGTTTTCAGGGTATCGTTCAAATTGTTGCCGGAATCTTCATGGTGATCATGGGGTTCAACATGCTTGGCCTGTTTCCGGCCCTGCGCCGCCTGACTCCGCTCATGCCTGCAGGACTCCACCGGCGTTTAAGTTCAATCTTTGCCGGGGGCAGGAATCCGCTGCTTGCCGGTCTTCTTAACGGGTTTATGCCCTGCGGACCCCTGCAGGCCATGCAGCTCTACGCCCTGTCCACGGGGAGCCCCCTGGCCGGGGCGGTTTCCATGTTCCTTTTCGGCGCGGGAACAGTTCCGCTGATGTTCGGCATCGGGGCTTTAAGTTCGTTCCTGAGCGGCGCTGCCAAAGGACCGGCCTTTACGCACCGGGTGGTACAGGCGGGGGCGGTTCTTATAACAGTCATGGGTATGACCATGCTGGGCTACGGTTTCGGTCTTTCCGGTTTTAGCTTTGATACGTTCCGCAGGATCCCGGCCCTCAGCCGGGCCCCGGCAGCGCGAATCTCCGCCGTACCACAGGGCTCGGAGAGGACTGCAGTTTCCCCGGCGGAAGTCCCGTTCCGGATCGAACAGGGCGTCCAGATTGTTACTTCCACACTAAGCCCCGGGCAGTACCCGGCGATCACCGTGCGGCAGGGCATTCCGGTAAAATGGACAATCAACGCCCCCGCGGGGAGCATCAACGGCTGTAACAACAGTATGATCCTCAGGGAATACCGGATCGAACACCGTTTTAGCCCCGGCGAAAACCTGATCGAGTTTACCCCCGAAAGGGCGGGCAGATTCACCTACACCTGCTGGATGGGGATGATCCGCGGTTCCATCACCGTGGTAGAGGACGAGCAGACGGCCGGGGACCGGGAAGACAGGGAAAACGCCGCTTCTTCCCCGGCGCTTTCAGCCGGACAGGCTAATGCGGCGCCCTCTCCTGCAGGCGTAACAATCCCCACAGATGGCCTTGCACTGGCCGAAATTCGTGCGGACGGCTATCAGACGGCGGCTATCCGCCTTCTTGACGACGGTATTGAGCCGGCAATTGTCGTATTTCAAAAATTTATTCCGGCGCTGTGGATCATCGATAATAGTTCCCTTGATCCGGGGAACAGCCGCCTTCTCTTCCCCTCATATTCCCTGCGCATTGATATGGAACAGGGGGAAAACATCATCAGACTTACACCCACCGGTGATTTTGATTTTTCCACCGCGGACAACGTGTTTTACGGCTACGTAAAGGTGGTGGATGATCTTGACAGTGTCAATATCGAGACTGTAAAGGCAGAAGTTTCGGAACACGAAACATTACTCTATCCGGACGCTTATTTTGAACAGACCTACGCCGGACAATAAGCGCAGGGCCGGCGCTTTGACGGCCCGAATAAGGAGGGAACGAACATGAGAAAAGGGATACGCGGGGTTTTACTGTTTCTGGCGCTCATGAGCGCCGCAGCTTCCGTTGTTTCCGCACAGCAAAACGTGGTAAAATCCGCGATTGCCGATCAGGATCTGGTTATCCAGCTTTCAGAACTAACGGAAAACGCGATCTTTTATCCGGTCGATATTGAGGGAACCCGGCTTGAGATTCTGGCGGTCAAGGCCCCCGACGGAACGATACGCACGGCTTTCAACACCTGCCAGGTATGTTACTCATCGGGCCGGGGTTTTTATAAACAGCAGGGAACCGTGCTGGTCTGCCAGAACTGCGGTAACCGCTTCCGCATGAGTCAGGTAGGGATCCGTTCCGGGGGCTGTAATCCGGTTCCCATTTCTGCGGCCAACAAGACAGTAACGGATACAACCATCACGATTTCACGGAATTTTCTAAACGAGGCAAAGGGTATTTTTGCCAGATGGCGAAGAAGTTAGCCAAAAGGCGCCGGAAGGAGTAAAAAAATGCAAAGCTATACATTGGCAGTCGGCGGGATGACCTGTGCCGCCTGTGTCCAGCGAGTCGAAAAGGCCATCCGCAGACTTGAGGGCATTGAAAGCGCGTCCGTAAACCTTGCCACCGAAAAAGCCACGGTGAACTACGATCCGGCACTGATAAGGGTGTCGGCCATAAAACAGGCAGTTGAAAAGGCCGGGTACAAGGCCCTTGACCTGTCAAAAGGCACAGACACGGACAGACTGCGCAAGGAAAAAGAGATACGCATACTCAAGATCAAATTCATTATCGCCGTTTCCCTGGGCCTCCCCCTGCTTTACATCGCGATGGCCCCCATGATCAGAGGTCTTGTCCTGCCCTTCCCCAAAGCCCTGGCCCCCATGAATTTCCCCTTACTCTACGCCCTGGCGGAACTGATCCTGGTTATCCCCATTATGGCAGCAGGATACCGGTTCTACACAGTTGGTTTCAAAAATCTTCTCCAGCGCAGCCCCAACATGGACAGCCTTATTGCCGTCGGTACCTCCGCTGCGTTTATCTACAGCGTCGTTAATGTCTGGCAAATCTACCAGGGTAATTTTCGTGCAGTAGAATCCCTGTATTTTGAAACCGCCGGAGTCATCATCGCACTGATCCTGCTGGGGAAAACCCTGGAAGCCATATCAAAAGGACGCACCGGAGAGGCCATCAAACGTCTCATGGGCCTTGCGCCTAAAACGGCGATCATTATCGTAAACAGCGCTTCAGGCAGGACAGCAGAAAAGGAGATCCCCATCGACGAAGTGATCCCCGGCGACATTGTGCTGGTAAGACCAGGGGCGAAAATACCCGTGGACGGCACCGTAACAGAGGGAACCAGTTCCATAGACGAATCCATGCTCACCGGGGAAAGCATGCCAGTAGACAAGAAACCCGGCGATCCGGTGTACGCAGCTACCATCAACGCTAACGGCCTCATCCACTTCAGGGCAACCAAAGTCGGCAGCGATACTGCGCTGGCCCAAATTATCCGCCTCGTGGAAGACGCCCAGAGTTCCAAAGCCCCCATCGCCCAGATGGCGGATATTGTGTCAGGCTACTTTGTTCCCATCGTCTGTGCCATTGCCCTGGCAGCCGGCCTCGCCTGGTTCGCTGCCGCCCGGACAGGACTTGTCGCCCTTCCCCCGGAAAAATCGCCACTGGAGTTCTCCCTTACCATCTTTATCTCCGTTCTGGTCATTGCCTGCCCCTGTGCCCTGGGCCTTGCCACACCCACAGCAATCATGGTGGGAACCGGTAAAGGCGCGGAAAACGGCATCCTTATCAAAGGCGGACAGGCCCTGGAGATTGCCCACAGGATCAATACGATTGTGTTTGACAAGACCGGGACCCTTACCGAGGGGAAGCCCGAAGTTACCGATACTATTGTTGTTGGGGGGGGAAGCCTCCCCCCCGGCTTCAGCCCGGCAAGCCGGTCTTCCGCCCCCCCCCTCAGCGGGGGCGCCGCCCCCGCAACGCCCCCGCGGTTACGCCCTGAAGACCTGCTCCTGCAAATCGCCGCCTCCGCGGAACAAGGTTCCGAACATCCGCTGGGACAGGCCATTGTCCGCGGCGCACGTAACCGCGGACTGGAAATTTTCAGCACCAGTAATTTTCTTGCCATAACCGGCCGGGGCATCGAAGTGGATCTTGCCCTTAGCGCTGCCGGGCCTGCCGGGACGCCCGGTTTACCCCCTGAACCAGGGACCAAAACACAGCCTTGCCGTGTTTTGATAGGAAACAGAAAACTTATGGACGAGCGCGGCATAGCCCTGGCGGAACTGGAAGCGGCAAGCGACCGTCTGGCAGAGGAAGGAAAAACCCCCATGTACGTTGCCCTGGACAGCAGAATTGCGGGGATTGTGGCAGTGGCGGATGTACTAAAAACGAGCAGCAGGGAGGCCGTCGATTCTCTTCACAATATGGGAATTGAAGTTATCATGATCACCGGCGACAACAGAAAGACCGCCGCCGCCATCGCCCGGCAGGCGGGAATCGACCGCGTGGTACCGGAGGTACTGCCCCAGGACAAGGTGGCGGAAATAAAAAAACTGCAGGAACAGGGAGAACCAGCGCCGGGGACGCCACGCGGAAGGAAACACCGGTTTTTTTCCCAGAACCCCCAGCGGCGGCTTGTGGCGATGATAGGAGACGGTATTAACGATGCGCCGGCGCTGGCCCAGGCGGATATCGGTATTGCCATTGGAAGCGGTACCGATGTGGCGATGGAGTCCGCAGATATTGTGCTGATGCGCAGCGATCTTATGGACGTTCCAACGGCCATTGAACTGAGCAGACGGACGATCCGTAACATCAAACAGAACCTGTTCTGGGCCTTCGGTTACAACACGCTGGGCATACCCGTAGCCGCCGGCCTTCTGTACATTCTGGGGGGACCGCTCCTCAATCCCATATTCGCCGCCGCCGCCATGAGCATGAGTTCCGTATCGGTACTGACCAATGCCCTGCGGTTAAAACGCTTTAAGCCGGCACGGAGACCAAAATCATACCCGGTCGCAGCGCCGCGGTCATAGCAACCTGTTGTAATAGGAGTAACGCAGCATGAAAGAGAAACAGAACGAGGAACAGAAAAAGAAACAAAACGTGTTTGGAGCGGGCTTTTGCGCCCTGCTTGTTTTGACGGCGGTTTCCTGCAGGAAACTCGATGTAGTGGGAACCGGTTCGGTACAATCATTTGGCGCACTTCTGGAACAGAGAGCCCAGACGGTCCGGCCGGACGACGCAAACGGCGGCTGGTCCCTCACGGCCCCCGACGGCACTACACGCTTTATCTGGAGCCGGAACTTCGCCGAAAGCCCCCGCTACGACGTGATGATCGAATTTGACGCCGCTCCCTTTATTGCTGCCGGCCTTGATCCCCGCAAACTACCGGAACATTTCCTGTTTGAGGAAAACAGGATCACGGTAGGAGCAAAGCTTGGCAGGGAAACGCCGCAGTACCAGGGAGAACCAACGCCTCTTGCCTCGTATGAGCAGATTGTCAAGTTGAAACGGGAGGCAATCGGCTATCATATAGCTATGGATCATTACGGGGTAAGCCTCGGAGACGGCAACCTGTTTGAGTGGGCCAAGGATATGGACGCCAACGACAAAGACCTGGTCTTTGTCCTTAACCCTGAACCGTTCCTGAAAGCCGGAACCGATCCGGACAGGGTAGAAGGCTGGACCTTTACCAAAGTTACGGTTGACGATGAAAACGGCAAACCCGTAGAACTTGATAAGATCCTGAAACCCTTTGATTTACCAGCAGTTTTATAAGGCCGCAGGGCCAGGGCCGGCGCGTTCTTTTGCAGAGCAGTCTATGGTTCTCTCACACTGATTTCGGGAGGGGGAGAGGCGTCCACGGCAACCACGCTCGCTTTGCACCAGGCGGTCTCTTCTGGTACTTTACGGTCAAGGGGCGCAAAGCTTCGGTCAAGTGGTCGCCGCGGACGCCTCTCCCCCTCCCAATACCTGGGGTCAACATCGACTGCCCGCTAAGTCGATATGAGGCCGACCCTGTTACTCAAAGAACAGCGGGAAAGTCCCTGCGGTATACGAAACAGTGTGGGTCAAGTTCAGACTGCTACACCTTAGCGCCTTGTTTTGCCCCCTGACACCCCGCCCTACAGCTATTCCCTGTTTTAGGCAACCGACAAGTTCCCAGCCGGTAAACGCCGGTCCTGCTGCTGAACAAAAGGGGAAGAGATAGGTGGAAGTTACAGCATCACGTCAAAGATGCGCAGTTCCCCGGAAGCCGGCCCCAGCATCGGCTCTGGCGCCGGACTTGCCGGCGGCAGGGGCGGCGGTTTTACGGTAACCCAGCCTTCCCCAGCTTCCCGGTTGCTCTCCTTGCGGAAGTCGAATGTCAGAAGGTACCCTTCCTTCCGGCCTCGGCTGCGAAGGTAATCGGCAAGTTGTTCATAGCCGGCACG
>JAITJW010000046.1 GCA_031278715.1 Treponema sp.
AATGAAATATTTTGGCATGAACTTCAGTATTGCCAATACCATGCTGATACCGGCTTCTTTCATTGCCACATTAGGATCGGTATTGCTGCATTTGACCAAAACCTACGTTGCGCCATTTATGCTTCTGCTTGTATTGGCAATAATAGGATTAATACTGAACGTGAATACTAAACGTCCATAGATCCATATCTGCCTGATACGCTGGCAAAACTACCGACTGGATTTTCAGGGTTTGCGTGTTATGAAACAACATTTATACTGGACGGGCCAAAGGCGTTATTGCTGGAAACCCCGGATGCTGCCGGGGGTGTGGAAGTGTTTATGAACAAGGAACATGGTGCATAATGTCCTTATGGATCCGTTATGTTGTCAAATATGCCCACTGATCAGAATATGGGGTTACGGGAAATGGTGATTATCGGAGAGGGGAACGGAGGGGCCGTATCTCTTTAGGCGGCATTGATAGTGAGCTATGCAAAGGGCCGCACTTGCGGACGGCCCCGGATAAAACGCCGTGGACTAGCCCTAGGCTAGCCGCGGCTATTAGAACTAAAACACGCCAAGAAACTCCCATGTGCTGGTTACGCGAAGATCCAAGCTCATGGATAGGCCAAGAGCTATCGCCGTTTTGGTGATATAGGCAGCATAACCACTGCCGCTATAAACAGCTACAGTTACATAGCCCGAAGCAGCGCCGCTTACCGTACCAGAAAAACTGCCGCCGGTAATCGAGGCGTCGCCCAGCGGCGTTTGAGTTTCCAGGTCTGCGGGACTAGAGATCGGTTGGCTGAACACGGCCAGCCCGCCGTTGGCCACGGCTAGACCGTCTGCTCCTATTACCGTACCGCCTATGGGCATGAAGGCGATGCTTACATTCCCCAGGCTTATACCCGTCCTGGACGAACCGGGAGTCCAGGTCTTAACAATCTTTCTAAGAGAGATACCGTTACTGTAATCATGCATCTCGATCTCTATAGCGATGGTTCCGGTAACATCAAGGGGGATGTTGTCTATCGTCCAGGTGTTTCCGCTTATTATACCCCCGTATTGCTGAACCGTTCCCTCCGGGGGATAGGCGTAGATGCCAACATTGTCCGGGGCCTTGTTGTTGAGCGATACGGTGCCGATAGTGCCGCCCAGGGTAAAGGTCTCGTGGTTTAAGTCTATGTCTTTCGTTACCAAGACATCACCGGGACCAAGGTCCAGACTGCCTGCGGCGGCCCTGCCGAAACCGCCGGATATAGAGAAGTAAAGGGTTACATTTTTATCCGGCCGGGGAACCTTGAGGGTGCAGGGCTGGCTGCCGGGAGCGGATATATAAGATGATGAGAGATGAAAACCGGTTCCCTCGGCGTTTGTATAAACCGCCACCTGATACCAGGACTGGTCCGTGCCGTTTAATTTGAACCGGACCGTACCGCTTATCGTGGTAAGATCGGCAAAATTATCGGCCCAAATGACCTGAACAAGTTCGGTGGCCAGATTTTCGTAAATATAGGAGATCTCGTTGATAAAGGTCCCCTGGCCTTCACTGTTGTAAATTGCAACCGCCACCCGGTACTGGCCGGCGGGGAGGGAAATATCCAGATCCAACCCGGTTGAAGAAATGCCCGCAGAAGAAACATCAGACGACCCGTCAAAGAATTCTACCGGATCATTAAAATCCGGCCCCTCGTAAATTCGCAAGTAGCCCTTGTTTATAATACTACCGTCTTCGCCGCTGATGTCAACGGAAAGGGCGCCGGCGCCGGGGCCGGTGATGGGGGCAAGGGTAATAGTAAGCGCCGTGGTTTGATCGGCGGCGACCGTAAAGGTTTCGCTCTCCCCCTCCGCGGCCTTTTGCGTCCCCCCGGCATCGATATACGCGTCCACATGGATGGTCCAGTTGCCGGGGGCTAATGCTATCGTAGATGCGCCCGAATTTATGGTTTGGTTCGTTGACGCTCCGCCGGAAGGAACCGAGTCAATGGTCAGATCATAACGCTGGAACTCCGCCGACTGGGGCAGGAGGGTCCGGGTGCCTTCTATGCCGTTTCCAATGGAAAGTAACACGGTCCCGGTTGTACCGTCCCCCGCGGCCTGCCCCTCCGGGAAAGGGCCCAATATATTGTTGCAGGAGATCAGGAGCAGCAGGCTGATCCCCAGAACCTGTACCGCCGCGGCGATCCTTGATAATCCGAATATTCGCTTTTTCATGTCTTCCGCCTTTTAATAGCCAACCGTATACGTTACGGTCTTTGACAAATGGGTACCGTCAGCTTTTTCCACAATGACGGTAAAGTAATGCGGTCCGGGAACGATGCCATAGCCTATCAACGCAAAAGGAGTATTACTTGTATAATAATAGTCTCCGTCTATATACCACAGATACCGGACATAACCGCCTGGGGCGGTAACGGAAAGTGCACCTCCTGCTTGCACCACACCCAGAGTAATGGTCTCGTCCCCCGGCTGGTCAAACACGATATTTACCCCGGCCCCCGCATAGCCTGTCTGGACGGTAACCGTACAGCCGGCGGAGACGCCGGGATTTTCGGTGGATACGGCGGTGATAAGCGCCGTCCCTGTGACGGCCCCTGCGGTAATCATCCCGTTGGAAACCGTCGCCACGGCGGTATTATCGCTTGACCAGGTAAGGCCCTGCTGGGTGGTGCCGGCGGGATCGTAGCTTACCGTAAGAGTATATGCTTTGACCGAAACCAGGTCCAGGTCCAGGCTGCCTGGGTTCAGGCTTATCCCCGAGAGGGGTATTGTGTCGTCGCTGCCCGCGGGGTTATCGCAGGCTCCAAAAAACGTCAAGGCACAGATCAATGCTATCCCCGTGTAAAAGGGAAACCGGATTTCTTTATACATGCCATGCTCCTTTCATACTTCCTCTGCGGGTACAAAAAACCCCGGAGGCGCGCAAAAACGCCGCCGGGGCACAATTAACGGGTTGAGGGGAAATGACCGGACGGGAAAAATTACAGACGCTTTTATATTTTACCGGACTATACGATGTGGGGGGGTAACTCTATATAATACAAGGAATTACATACAATCATGCGAAAATCTCCCCGTCTTTCAGAGCGTGTATATATTCATTTACATGAATATAGTATTCCTCTTTATCACTTCCTGCAAGAGGAATATACAAAGAAGATTTTCATTGCGAAAAAAGCCCTGGATATGTTCTATTTTTAACGACGAAATGCAAATGTTCCGATGATGGTCTTTCATTTTTCATCGCCGTTGGGTAGAAGGCGGGGAGGCCATACCTCATACCCTCCCCCGCGAACCGGTGAGCGTGTTTCCGGATATTAAACCTCAGCACGAATAAAAAAGACCTTTATCCCTTCTTTGGGGAAGCGGTTTTTAATTTCCGTCACAATAGATTGCGCGGTTTCCGCGTCCCGGTCATCCACATAGCTGATCAAAAGAAAGTTTTCCTCGGGCCAGGTAGGGGTGCCCAGACGGTATTGGGTCTTTCCCCTTCCGTGTACCACCGGCAACAGGGTGTAGTAAAAATCTTTTATGCCCGCTTCAAGAGCGCCGGTGAGTTCTTCTTCCACCGAGCGGTTTGCCATTATTTCCATCCGTTTCATTTATCCGCCTCCTTTTGAACGCGGCCTTTGTGTTTTCCCCGGCGCTCATTGAGCAATGAATACATCACGGGGATAAAGAACAGCGTAATAAACGTGGAAGATGTCAAACCGCCGATGACGGTCAATCCTATGGGCTGGATCATCATGGCGGATTTGCCGGGGAAAAACGCCATGGGTATCAATCCCAGAATCGTCGTCAGGGTGGTCATCAACACCGGCCGCAGCCGGGAAGCGCCGCCTTCAATACATGCCTCCCGTACCGGAACGCCCCGGCCCACCAGCAGGTTGGTGTAGTCCACCAGGACTATGCCATTGTTTACCACAATGCCCGCCAGCATCACCAGGCCCACCATGGTGAAGGTACTCAATGACTGCCCCAGTATAAGATAAATACCCACCACTCCAATCAGCATAAGGGGTATGGTGCAGAGGTTGATGAGGGGGTCTCTGAAGGACTCGTACTGGCCGGCCATAACGCCGAACACCAGGAGGATCGCCAGGCTTATAATAAGCGCAAAGGTTCCGATGGTTTTGGTGATTTCGCCCCACTGGCCCTGATAGGAGAGGCTCATGTCTTCGGGAAGAATAAAATTACGGTTAAGAATTTCTTTGATTTTGTTTTCCGCCTCATCGGCCCGGTAGCCTTCAAGCAGGACGCCGGTGATATGTATCGTCCGGGACTGGTTTTCCCGGCTGATGCTTACCGGCCCCATTCCCTTTTCCAGGGTGGCAAAGTTGGAAAGGGGAATGAGCGCGCCGGTGCTGGAAGACACAAAGATCCGCTGGAGGTCGGGCAGTTTCTCCCGGTCTTCTTCCCGCAGTTCCAGGGTTACCGAATATTCGTTGCCGCCGTAGCGGAACGTGGTGGGCGTTACGCCGTTCATGGCCGCGGAAATCTCACTGGCGATTCCGCCGACCGAAAGCCCCAGGTTATAGGCCCGCCGCCGGTCAATGACAACTTCTACCTGGGGGAGTCCCTCGGTCATGTCAACGGAGACTTCGGTCAGTTCAGGCGCTTCCGCCTTGATAAGATCCGCGATTTCCCGGGCCGCCAGAAGCCCGCCGTCAAGATCGTCAATGGCAAGGACAAGATC
>JAITJW010000087.1 GCA_031278715.1 Treponema sp.
GCAAGGGATTGAAGCGGTATCCTTTTGCCCGTTTTGGGGTGTCGGGCAAAAGATACAGGGAACCTCCGGTTCCACGTAAAGCCCG
Source organism: Treponema sp. (assembly GCA_031278715.1). GTDB lineage: Bacteria > Spirochaetota > Spirochaetia > Treponematales > Breznakiellaceae > JAISFT01. The sequence continues at coordinate 86 of JAITJW010000087.1, forward strand.
GTCCGGCCGCGGGCCGGATGCGCCCAATATAAAATGTATATTTTCAAACTTAAAGCGGTATATATGCGCTCACCCTGTCATAAAACACGGGCCCTTGTGTTTTTCTTTGAAAATACCGCGCCGGCGACAATAACGGCGATCAGGATAACGCCCCTTATTACATTCTGCCAGTTTGCCTGGACCCCCAGAATCATGAGGGTGTTAAAGAGGACCCCCATGACGAGCATACCCCAAAGGGTCTTGAGGGCGTTGCCCTTGCCGCCGGTAAGGAGGGTGCCGCCGATAACTACCGCAGCCACTACGGTCATGGAAAGATCGTTACCGTAAAGGGCGTTCCCCGCCGAAAGCCTGGCGGCCATGAGCATACCCGCAACGGAGGTGGTAACACCTAGGATCACAAAAATTGAAATCTTGTAAAAGGTAACGTTGATCCCCGCCATCCTGGCTACTTCCATGCTGCCCCCGGTGGCGTAAATTCCCCGGCCGAATTTCGTATACCGCAGCACATAGAGGCTAATAAGGAGGACGCCGATAAAAAACCACACGATGACGGGAATCCCCAAAAAACTGCCGTTGCCGAAACTGTTGATTTTCTCGTTTACATTGTTGATAGGCTTGCCGGATGTGTAGTTCAGGGCGAAGCCTTTAAGGGCGATACTGGTTGCCAATGTCGCGACAAAAGCGCTCATTTTGATTTTGGCCACCAGAAAGCCATTGACAAGGCCGACGGCAAGGCAAAAGGCAAAGCAGGCCAAAACGGCCGGGACAACGCCGCTTTTTTTGGATATATCGGTAAAGAGTATGGTAACCACCCCCATAAGGGCCCCGCAGGAAAGATCAAATTCGCCGCAGATAATCGCAAAAGTCATACCGAAGGCCACGATACCGTAAATGGCGATTTGCATCATAATATTATTAAGGTTTTCCAGGGTTCTAAAAGAGGGGCTTATGGCGGCCATGATCAGTACCATGAGCAGAAGGGCCACAATAACCACATTCTCCTTCATCAGCCGGGCAACAACGCCGGTTTTCATCTTACAGCCCTCCCATCTGGCGGCGGTTCTTGTTGTAAAGATCCAGAGTTACCGCCGCGGCGATTACCGTGCCGCGTATGATCATCTGCATATAGGTTCCCACTCCCATAAGGTTGAGGGCGTTCCCCAGCATGCCGATTACCGCCACGCCGATGAGGGTGTTGATAAAACTGCCTACGCCGCCCCTCATGCTTATACCCCCTACCACGCAGGAGGCGATAGCGTCAAGCTCGTAGCCCGAACCGGCCTGGGGGTTGGCGGACATAACCCGGGATGCCAGGATCACCCCCGACAGGGCGGATATCATACCCGCAAGCAGAAAAACGATAACCGTATTGAGCCTGACATTTATTCCCGAAAGCCTTGCCGCCGTAGGATTCGATCCCATAAACATGATGTTTCTGCCGAAGCGGGTTTTGGAAATCAGGAACTGGCAAAGGACAACCAGCATGATAAAGATATAAATCGGATTAAGGCCTTTGCCTATTTCTACATATATTCCTTTGGACACGGTTACCATCATAAAGAGGCTGCCCGATACGATAAGCGCCAGGGCGGCCAGGATAGACTGCATACCGTAAGTGACCATAAAGGATTCCCCCATCCGGCCATTGATGCCGCCGATAATAAGGCCCGTAACAAGGCCGATAAGGGCGCCCAGAATAACGGTAAAGAAGATTGACGGAACCCCGCCCGTCCTGTCCAGAAGGGTAACCGATACGATGCCCGCCAGGGAAATCATGGATCCCACCGACAGATCGATGCAGCCTGTAAGAATAACAAAGGTCATCCCGCAGGAAAGAATCCCCACCACGGAAATCTGATTCAAAATATTCCTGAAATTCTGAACCGAAAAGAACTTCGGCTGAATAACAGACACAACCAGGGCCAGCAGTATCAAAACCAGTACAATCGCGTAATCACCTGCAAAATCCCGGAGCCGTTTCTTGATAAACCGCCCGCTTCCCTTAACAATATTAGTTGCCAACTCAGCCCCTCCAGCCCGTTACCCGATGGCAAAGCGCATAATATCTTCGGGCTTCAAATCTTTGCTGTTGTCCAGGCAGGCCCGAAGCTGCCCCTCGTACATCACCAGTATCCTGTCCGAAAGGGCAAATATCTCCGGCAGTTCCGATGAAATCATGATTATTGACTTACCCTGCTTGACCAGCTCGTTCATTAAAAGATAAATCTCGTATTTGGCGCCAACATCGATTCCCCTGGTGGGTTCATCAAGGATAAGAATATCGGCATTGTTAAAAAGCCATTTTGCCAGAACAACTTTCTGCTGGTTCCCCCCGGAAAGGTTTGAAAGTTTCTGATTTACCGAAGGCGTTTTTATGGAAAGCTGCTTTGCCAGGATTTCGCTTTCGGCAAGTTCCTTCTTCCGGCTTAAAAAGAAACGGTTCGAGACCTTCCCCAAATTTGTTATGGTGATATTCCTGGAGACGCTGTAATCGACCGCGAGGCCCTCATCTTTCCGATCCTCGGGCAAAAGGCCGATGGAAAGGCGCTTGGCATCCATTGTGGAAGCGATCCGCACGGTATTTCCGTTCAGTTTGAACACGCCCTTCTCTATGCGGTCCGCCCCGAAAATAGCCCTGGCTATCTCGGTACGGCCGGAACCGACAAGGCCGGCGATGCCCAGGATCTCGCTCTTCTTCAGCTTAAAGCTAATGTCCCGCAGGAAACCGGGAGTAAAAAGACCATCAACTTCAAAAATATCCCCGGCGGCGCGGTAATCCCTGGGTGGAAATTCCACATCCACCGAACGGCCTACCATCTGCTCAATAAGACCGGCCTTGTCGGTCTCGGATACGTTCCAGGTGCTTATGTAACGGCCATCCCGCAGGACCGTTACCCTGTCGCAGATCTGGAAAACCTCTTCAAGTTTATGGGAAATATAAATAACCGTTACGCCGGATTCCTTCAAATCCCTGATAATAACAAAGAGCTTCCGTATCTCTTCGCTGGTCAGGGTGGCGGTAGGCTCGTCCATGATGAGAATTTTGGACTTGAGCAGCAGGGCCTTGGCAATTTCCACCATCTGCTTTTCCGCGATTGACAGTTCCGAAACCGGAATATCCGGGTTAATTTCAAAACCAATACCCTTCATGAACCGCACGAACTGTTCGCGCAGTTTTTTCCATACAACCCTGCCGAATCTATCGGTCTCAAGGCGCCCGAGAAAGGCGTTCTCCACCGCCGTCAGGGTAGAAACCAGGTTCAGCTCCTGGAAAACAATTCCTATACCCGCTTCGGTGGCTTCCTTGCGATTGTGGAACGAAACTTCCTTGCCGTCAATAATTATCCTGCCCAAATCCTGTTTATACGCGCCGGACAGTATTTTCATCAGCGTTGATTTACCGGCGCCGTTTTCCCCAAGGAGGGCGTGCACTTCCCCGCGGTTAACGCTGAACGAAACATTTTCCAGAGCTTTGACGATTCCGCCGAAAGTTTTTGTGATAGAGTCCATCTGCAAAATGCGGTCAACCATAAAGATCCCTTGTTATGCGAATTTGGCGGAATTCCCGCCCGCCCGCAGTCCGGCCGCATTACAACCGGGCTATGGGTTTTAGACAGCGAGAATTCCGCCAATTGTACACCACCGGCGCTGATTTTACCAGCCCCAGCCCCTCCACTGTTCAATATTCTCTTTGGTAACCAGGGGGCTTGAGCATTTGAGCCACTGGGAATCGCCCTTTTTGATCTCCCCGTTCATTACCTTGATGACCGCTTCAACGCCGAGCTGGCCTTCTTCCTTGGCGGAATGAAGTACCGAGCCATAGAGAGTGCCGGCATCAATAGCCGCGCAGCCTACGTTGTTGGCCCCGGTAGAGACAGCTTTGATTTTCCCGGTCATACCGGCCTGGTCAATGGCCTGCTGGGCGCCCTGGAAAAGGCCGTCGTCGTGGGCAAACAGGAAGTCGATTTGATCTCCAAAACGGGTGATATAGTCCTGCATGATGGTCATGGCCCTGGCAGGGTCCCAGCCGTCAACATTCTGGGAAGCCAGAATTTTGACATTGGGGTTCTTCTCCATAATGTTGAGGAAACCCCGCTGCCTGTTGGTGGCGGGATCGGTTCCCGGCGCGCCTTCCAGGATAACCACATTGCCTTTACCGCCGAGCTGGTCAATACAGGCCTGTCCGGCAACTTCGCCCATAAGGACGTTGTCGGGTCCGGCGAATACGGTAATGGAACCCATGACGGAATCATCAACCCTGGAATCAATGACCGCGTAGGGGACGCCGGATTCATTGAGGGTGTTGATGATGGTGATACTGCCTTCCTTGTCCGCGGGGAAATAAATGATCCCGTCGTACTTCTGGCTGATGGCGTTCCTAATCTGGGCCAACTGCACGCTCGCGTCGCCCTGCCCGTCGACTATGGTCAGATCAATGTTGTTTTCCGCCGCGGTCTGCAGGGCCTGCCTGTTGAGGGGCGCGCAAAAAGGCGCGGTATTAAACGCGTTGGTAAAAAACACCCTTTTTTTGGCGGATGTGCCGGACGAGGCATCCTGCTTCCCGCCCCCGGCATATACGGGGACAGCCATGGCCAGCACAACAAGGGCGGCCAGTACGAAAGCAAACTTCTTTTTCATATTCTTTCTCCTTCTTTATTACAGGCTATTTAAGATACTGGTCCACATTGGACTTGTTGACCACGATCATGGGGAGCAGTATTTCCTTCTGAACAGGCCTTTTGTTAATGGCATTAACCACCTGTTCCACGCTATTCTTTGCCTCAGCGGGAACATCGGTGTAAATAGTGGCCGACATCCTCCCCTCTTTTATCGCCTCGAACTCCCGGCGAACACCGTCAAGACCGTATACCTTGATCTGGCCGGTTTTACCGGCGGCTTCAATGGCCTGAAGCACCCCTATCGCCATACCGCCATTGTCACTGATGATGGCATCGATCTGCTTGCCCGATGAAAGCCAGCTGGATACCGGGTCCAGGGCCGACACATCGGACCAGTCGCCGTAGGCGGTAAACACTACCGGATATTTGTCTTCCACACCCTTTAACGCAAGGGGATACCCTGACGAAATAAGCTGCTGTGCCGGATGACCCTGGGGACCGTACATAAAGGCGATATTACCGCCATTGGGCATATCCTTTATCGCCTCCGCCATCTTATCCTGGCCGCCTTTCTTGAAGTCGGGGATAACGCTGGACACCGCGTCTTTGGGGTCATTTAACCCCTCATGGCACAGCACCAGGGGGATGCCGGCCTGTTTCGCCGAGGTTACGACAGGGCCAAGGGCCTCGGGATCAATGGCGTCCAGAATAAGACCCGCGACCTTCCTCTGGATAGCCTGTTCTACCTGCGATATCTGCCGCTGGACGTCGTTGTCCGCGACATACTCGCCGTACTCATACCCGGCGGCTTCCACTTCCTTTTTCAGCGCCGCAGCCAGATCGTTCGCCCATTCGTTGTTCTTGTGGGGAAGGAAACACGCGATCACCTTTGACGCCGAAGCCTGTGCTCCGCCGCTGGCGAACAGGGGAACCCCTACCGCAAGGACGCAGAGAAAAACAAGAAACACCTTTTTCATACTACGTACTCCTTAAAAAAATATTTATTCCGGCCCGTCTTAAGACAGGCCAATGGAATTCGCAATCAGTTTTTTTTACGTTTGCTGTTCAGATCAAATAAAACGGCGACGATAATAATCAAACCCTGAATAATGCTTTGATAAAAAGCGGATACGTTCATTATATCAAGGCCGTTCTGAATCACCCCGATTATCAGCGCCCCTACCACCGTACCCCAGATGGTTCCGACCCCTCCGGACATACTGGTCCCGCCTATAACCGCGGCGGCAATAGCGTTTAATTCATACCCCTCCCCGGTAATGGAACTGCCCGACGATATGCGGGAAGTCATGAGTACACCGGCAAAACCGGCAAGTATGCCGCAGAACACATACGCGGTAAGCTTAACACGTTTGGTATTAACACCGGAAAGCCGGGCGCCGGCTTCATTCCCGCCGATCGCAAAGAAACGGCTGCCCAAAACGGTCTTGTTTAAAATAACCGCGCCCAGAATAAACACGGCGCCAAAATATACCGCCAGATTGGGGATGCCGAAGAAAAACCCGTTTGCCAGATTCTTAAAGGAATCGGAAATACCCAGCACCGGCTTGGCGTTGCACAAAATCTTGGCAATACCCCGCGATATCATCGAAGTCGCGAGGGTCATGATAAAGGGCGGAAAATTGAGATACGATACTACAGAACCGTTAATGACACCGAAAACAGCCCCGGCGGTAATGCCCACCAATAGAGCCACAATAATAGGCAGGTTCTGCACCGCAAGACCCCCGAACATGGCGGAACAGACGCTGCTTATCGCAACCAAAGACCCCACCGAAAGGTCTATGCCCCCGGTGATGATCACAATGGTCATGCCGATACCCAGAATACCGGTAATGGTACTTTGCTTAACCACCAGGAGAAGATTCCCCGGTGAAATAAACATGGGCGAGAAAACCGCCATGCCTATACACAAAAACACCAGTACCCATACAATGGCCGTCTTGCTTATGAAATTTTCCGCCTTGACATACCTAGTGTTAACCATAAAAACAACTTCCTCTCTTCTCCCAAAGGCGC
>JAITJW010000107.1 GCA_031278715.1 Treponema sp.
AGAAAAATATGAGAGGACACAGTCCGATTAAAGGGGTTTCACCTTCAAATGCCCGGCCAAGGGTAAATTAGCGGATTATCAGTTCTTTCGGGAGCCAGTGGAGGAGAGACTCGGCCAGGGCATCGGGTTCCATTGGCTTGGGGAGGAAACCGTTAAAGCCGCCGGAAAGGAACTTCTCCCTGGCGCCGCTGACGGCATTGGCGGTAAGGGCAAGGATGGGGACTGTAGCGTTGTATCCGCCAAGGCTTCGGATAATCTTTGTTGCTTCCACGCCGTCCATATCGGGCATCATGTGATCCATAAAAATAATATCGTACTTATTCGTCCTGGCCTTTTCCACCGCCTCATGGCCGCCGGAAGCGGTTTCCGCCGTTATTCCGAATGAGCTGAGGATAAACGCCGCTACCTCGATGTTGATGTCGATGTCGTCAACCACGAGGACCCGGGCTTTGGGGGCATTAAAGACATCGGCGTTTTTTTTCTCTTCCGGCAGATCCGCTTCAGTTCCCCGTTGCAGCGGCAGTCTGATGGTAAATACCGATCCCTTGTTGTATTCGCTCTTGACCGAGATGGAGCCGTCCATTATTTTGCAGAGTCGCATGGTAATGGCAAGCCCCAGGCCCGTGCCCTGGACATTTTTATTCCGTACCAGGTCAAGCTGCTCAAAGGCGGTAAAGAGCTTTGGTATAGCCTCTTCCTTAATGCCGATGCCGGTGTCCTCCACGCCGATGACCAGGCTGTTTTCCCCTTCCACAGAAACCTTGAGGGTAACGCCTCCGGTATGGGTATATTTGAGGGCATTGGAAAGCAGGTTGGAAATAACCTGGCTGATACGCTTTTCGTCGCCGTATATCACGCCGGGGAGGTTCCCGGCAAAGACACAGCAAAAAGAAAGGCCCTTTTCGGAGAACATGAGTTCAAAGAGGGACTTGATCCGATCCAGCAGGATAGACAATCTGAAATAATCGTTTACCAGTTCCAGTTTGTCCGCTTCAATTTTCGAAAAATCCAAAATATCGTTAATCAGGTTGAGGAGTACCTGGGATGAACTCCGTATAGTATTTACATAGCCCTTCTGTTCAGCCGTAAGTTCCGTAGCCTTGAGCATATTTGAGATGCCGATAATGGCGTTCATGGGGGTCCTGATCTCGTGGGAAACGGTGGCGAGAAAATCGGACTTGGCCTTGTTGGCCCGCTCTGCCTCCCGTTTGGCGGACAAGAGTTCGGTGGTATCGAAAAAAAGGACAATGGCCCCCATGTTCATGCCCTCGTTATTCATCATGGGAGTTACCTGGATACTGTACTCCCGGAAATTACCCTCCCCGCCAAAATCAATGATTCCGCTTAAATGGATCGGCTCGAAGCTGGATTGGGTACGGACATAGATTTCGTCGGCTGTTTCAAGAAAAGCGGAATTGGTGTAATGGGTAAGGATGTCCTTGTAGGACATGTTTGCCACAAGCCCAAAGCCCGCGGTATGGGTAATCCTGAGAAAAGCGTCGGTACAGTACAGAAGCCTCCCCTCCTGGCTAAAGATCAGGATAATGTCGGGGCTGTTCTCCAGGAGCAGGCTCATGTACCGTTCCAGTTCCGACTTCTTCTGTAAGACAATACGGTTTAAATTTTCTTTGGCTTCGATGGCAACCCGGTTCCTGCTAATCAGCGACTGGGCCTGTTTAAGTTCCCGCTCCAGTTTCTTGACGGTCAGCCGGGCGTTTTTCAATTCATTTCCGAGGAGTTCGGGATCGCTCATAATATACAGATTACCATAGTATCGTTATGGCTCCGGTTGGTAAGGCTGCCGTCTTTTCCGTAAACCGGGCATAATTCGCCTCCTGAATACACAAGGCTGAAGGGGCTTTCCCCCAGGATTTCCTGCGCCTTGTCCATCTCCGCGGTGGTATCGAATCCCTGGGCGAAGTAGCGCCCTATACAAGAAAATATCAGCATGGCCCTTCCCCCTGCGGCTTTAAGGGCCTTCATCAGGATCTCCGTGGAGGCGTGCAGCACCTCAGCGCCGTTGATGGTCCCTACCGTGAGGGTGGCGCCTACTGGCATCTTGCCGCCGCAGACCGCTGAACCGTCGGGGGTAACGGCGAACATTACCCGGATAATCGGCTGGGTACCGTCATTAAAATCCAGAATGAAGGGGTATGAATTGATCCCCACAAGATTGCCCTGCTCGTCTCTGCCAAGTCCCAGGCCGGTGAGGTAATCGCCCACGGAACCGCCGTTTACTTCCTTGAGCAGGTTTCCCTGGGAAGCGGTAACCACCCCTTTTTCCCTAAAGGCCTTTTCTTCCGAAATACCCCCGATAAGAAACCGTGGTTCCAGCTTCCCATAGCAAAAGACAAAGACATAACGATCCGGCCAGGTCTGGCCTCCCAGGATAGTTTGTGACTCATGGTAGTCCTGGTTGTGATCCACCGCCAGGGTCCCAAAGTTGGGTACGCCGCCGGTAATATCGTTCCAGATTTCAACGTAAAAGTCCGCCGCCACATTCATAAGAAGGGGGGCGAAACTCAGCATCAGGGCCGGTCTGTCGGGCCGTTTGGCCCCGGTTTGTTCCCAGGCCGTCCGGAAGGGCGCCTCATCTTCCCCGGAGATGGGATCGGTTACACCGGTAACGAATTCCACATCATCCGCGGTCAGTACCGTAAGGAAAAGCGACAGTTCCCCTTCTGCGGCATTGGAAGCTGCCGCGATGGTCGTGATGCCCACGATGGGAAAGGGCAGCGCCCCGGACAGGGCGGCGATAACGCCGGAACTGATGAACTCGGCGTAACAGCTTACAAGGCCAACGGAATTTTTCAGCGCCTGATGCTCAAGATCAAGCTGGGCAATAATACCGGCAACTGCCGCTTCCGGGTCGTCAATTTCCGAAGTATGGGCATATATGGTTTTCATGATAATATTTTACCTTCCTCCCACGCGGCCTTAGCCGGCTATTTTTATCACCGATTTGACGATCTCCGCCTTGTTGTGAACGCTCCGGTCCATGGCGTTCTGAATGTCGTCAAAGTCGAACAGGTTGGTAACGATGTCCCTGATGTTCACCAGGCCCCGGGCTACCGCGTCGATGGCCAATGGGTAGATGTGGCGGTAGCGGAAGATGGTCTTCATCGTAAGTTCCTTGTCCAGGGCCTTACCCAGGGGCAGGGTCATGGCACCGCCGGGGCTGTAGCCCACAAAAACCAGGGTTCCCCCCTTTTTGAGGGCGGCGATCCCCTGGGCCGCGGCAGCATCGCTGCCGGTGGTTTCGATTACGAGGTCCAGGGCCCCTTCGTTTTCGGCGATAAGGGCCAGGGGATCCTGCTCTTTCGCGTTGACGGACCGGAAGGCCCCCAGGGACCGGGCCTTTTCCAGCCGTTTGTCCACGACATCGGTCATGTAGACACGGGAAACCCCCTGGGCCTTCAGGGCCAGCATGGACACAAGGCCGATACAGCCCGCCCCGGTAACCAGCGCGGTCTGGCCAATTCTGGCCCCTCCGGTAAGGGCGGCGTGGAAACCTACGGCCAAGGGCTCGATAAGGGCCCCCTCCAGGGTGCTTACGTTATCCGGTAGTTTGAAACACAGGGCCGCCTCGTGGGCGACATATTCCTGGAACACACCGTCTACCGGCGGGGTGGCGAAGAAGATCACATCGGGGCAGAGGTTGTAGCGGCCCGTCCGGCAGAACTCGCAGTGGCCGCAGGTCTTCCCCGGCTCCAGGGCGACGCGGTCCCCCACTTTGAGCTTACAGACATCGGAGCCAATCTCCACCACTACCCCGCCCGGTTCATGGCCCAGCACAAAGGGGGGATGTACGATGTAGTCGCCTATTCTTCCGGCCTCGTAGTAGTGCAGGTCCGATCCGCAGACCCCCACGTACTCAAGTTTTACCAGTACTTCCTTGGGGGCGGGCACAGGTATATCCCGCTCAACGATCTCCATTTTACCGATGCCGGTCATCACCGCAGCTTTCATCTTTCCCTGCATAAGAGCCTCCTGCACATACTTGATGAGTTTTCCCGGCAGTCCCGGAAAAACCGCTCCAGTTGTACCGTCATGATACTGAGCCGGGGTAAGCCACGCAAGGCGCGCTGCGTAGTTTGTTTTCCTGCGCTCTTGAAAAGAACAAATCCAGGGGGTACTGTGGGCCCGGAGGCTTTCCATGATTATCTGTTTGGGTGAGGCCTTGATCGACATGGTTTTAAGGGAAATTCCCGGCGGCGGGGAAGCTTTTCTGCCGCTGCCGGGGGGGAGTCCCTACAATACTGCGGTGGCTATCGGCAGGCTGGGGGTACCGGTGAAGTTCCTGGGCCGTTTTTCCCGGGATTTTTTTGGGGAGATACTGGCAAGGCGTCTGGGGGAAAACGGTGTTGGGGACGATCTGCTGGTCAGGACGGATCAGAATTCTACGCTGGCCTTTGTGAAGCTGGAACCGGGGGAGGAGCCCCGCTACGTGTTCTACACGGAGGGAACCGCGGACCGTTCTTTCTGTGCCGCGGACCTGGAGGCCAAACTGCATGGGGGGCTTCCCCCCGCAACCCGCTGTATTCTGTTCGGTTCCATTTCGATGACGATGGAACCGGCGGCTTCCACGATAGAATCCTTTGTCCTCTCCCAGGGCCGTAAGGAGGCTGGACCGGTCATCTCGTTTGACCCCAACATCCGCCCCTTTATGATCCGGGACCGGGAGGCATATATCCGGCGTTTTGAAATATGGCTTTCCGCGGTAACGATAGTGAAAATTTCCGGGGAGGATCTTGATTTTATATACCCTGCTCTGGGCCGGGAAGCTGCCCTTGCCAGGCTTCTGTCCCTGGGACCGGTCCTGGCGGTATGTACCCTGGGGCCGGAGGGGGCAACGGCCCTGCTGCGCCGGGAGACCGGGCCGCTGCGGGTCAGCGCGCCGGTGGCGGATCTGCCGGTGGTGGACACGATTGGCGCGGGGGATACTTTTCACGGGGCCCTGCTTGCATGGCTTGAGATTGGGGGCAGGATGTCCCGTGCGGCAATCGGGGCACTGGACGGGGGGGAACTGCGGGAGGCCCTGTGGTTTGCCAACCGGGCGGCATCGCTGGTGTGCGGCAGGCAGGGGGCGGAACCCCCCACGAGGGCGGAAGTGGAAGCCCTGCACAGGTGAGCGGTAATACTTTTGGCCGGTTTTTCCGGGTCAGTACCTTTGGGGAATCCCACGGACCGGCTCTGGGCTGCCTTATCGACGGTTGTCCTGCGGGGCTTCCCCTGGCTGTTGAGGATATAGTACGGGAGCTGCGGCGGCGGCGGCCCGGCGCTGGGGGTCCTGTCAGCAGCCGCAGTGAAGCTGACGAACCGGAGATCCTCTCCGGGGTTTTTGAGGGAAGGACCCTGGGGACCCCTATCGCCATTCTGGTACGGAACGGCGATCAGCGCTCCGGCGACTACGGCGAACTGCGGGAACTGTACCGGCCCGGCCATGCCGACTGGACCTGGGAGGCGAAGTACGGCCTGCGGGATCACCGGGGCGGTGGCCGCAGTTCCGCACGTGAAACCCTGGGCCGGGTAGCCGCCGGGGCCGTGGCGAAGCGGTTTCTTGCGGAACGGGGTATTTCGATCCGGGCCTGGACTTCCGCCGCGGCGGGGATCCGCGTCCGGCCGGGTACCGTTTACGGCGGGGTCTGGGGACCGGAGGGTCCGGATTTTGACTGGGACGAGATTGAGCGGAACCCGCTGCGGATGCCCGCGGGGAACGGGGCTGAGGAGGCTCTGGCGCTGGTAGAAAAACTGCGGCAGGAGGGGGACAGCGCGGGCTGTGAAATTTCCTGTGTTGCCTGGGGGCTGCCTCCGGGCCTGGGGGAACCGGTTTTTGACAAGCTGGACGCGAGGATCGCCGGGGCCATGCTCTCCCTGGGGGCGGCCAAGGGGATCGAATTCGGCGCGGGCTTTGCCGCCGCCGCTGGCCGCGGATCGGAACAGAACGACCGGCCGGGGGTGTTGCGGGGGCAGGGGGCAAGCGGCAGTGCCCCCGCAGGGGGGGGTAGGCCAAGCCCGCAGGACCCTGTTCAAGCGGGCTGGGCCGAGGGGGGGGGCTCCCCCCCTCTTGCTATGACAGATCTTCCCCCCGGTGTTCCGCCCCTTGGCTGGGAAAGCAATAACGCGGGGGGGGTACTGGGGGGTATATCCACGGGGATGCCGCTGTGCTTTACCGTGGCTTTTAAGCCGGTGCCTTCGATACGGAAAGCGCAGTGGACGCTGGACCGGCAGGGACGGCGCCGGGAACTGGAGATCCGGGGCCGTCACGACGCCTGTATAGCGGGCCGGGTTGTGCCTGTGGTGGAGGCTATGACGGCCCTGGTGCTGGCGGACTTTGCGCTGCTGCGCCGGAAGGACCGTCTTTAACGGTTTGTTGTGTTTTGTTCATACGCCGATAACAGGCTGCTGACTGTCGGGGGGCTGTTCTTCCGGTTTGTCGTCCTTCCGGTTTTGTAGTTCCAGAAGCTGGTCTATCTGTTTAAGGGCATAATCCTGAAAACTGGGACGTAGTTCTTTGAACAGTGCGACGACCCGTTCCAGCTTGAGCTGCGAGGCGCTGTCGAACATTCCGCCTTCACCGTTTTGCAGCCAGTGTTTGTTAACCCCGAAGACGGAACACACCAGTTGGATATGCCGCTCGTTTACCCGCCGGTTCCCCAGTTCTATTTCGGCAAGGTAACCGTTGGATATGTAAATGGCCTTGGCAAAATTGACCTGAGATAGTTTAACGGCCTGTCTGACAGCTCTAATGCGTTCATTAACGGACATAGTATCTCCGTTACCAAGATTATTACGAATGAAACTCACAATGCAAGCGGATAACAGGGGCAGGGCCGGCGCATATAAGTGCAATGTAAACGGTGGGATATGCCTGAAACAGGGCTTAGAGGGGGCTTGACGGAACTCTCACATGGAGATATATTTCTCTCTTAGAGAGTTTTTCCAAAGGGGGAATAACCGTGGGCACAACGGCGGAGACTGAAAAACTGAATCAGTTACTCGCAAAATTTCCCCGGCTCTCCGTTGAAAATCAGCAGTATATTACCGGTTTGATAAAAGGCTTAAAACACGCGCAGAAGACCACGGGTACGCCTGAACACGCCGGGCGGACTGAAAAACCACGGCAGGACACCCGGACGGAATGAACCGCCTGGGGAGTTTGTCGCGCTTCGCGCATAAAACCCCAAAAATCGCCTAAAAAGGCGATTTTTTACCCTACAAACTGCCAAGCGGCATCGCCAAGCGAACCAGAGGTTCGCAAAGCAGCCCAATAATATGGCGTATAAGGCCTTGAGGTTTAAGCGCGAAGCGCAACAAATTCCTTATAACGGCAAACTTGAGAATTGCTGCTC
>JAITJW010000190.1 GCA_031278715.1 Treponema sp.
GACCGGGCGTCGACCACGGCGGCTACCACGTAGATCTTGCCGTCCGGGGCGGTAAGGGTTTTCTGCACATCGGGACGCTTTTCAAACAGCGCGGTGATATTCGGGCCGTACTGGGCGATAAGATCGTTCAGGGGAATGATAAGGCCGTTCACCGCGTACTGGAGGGGATTACCCGCAGGGAGGCGGGCGATGTCGGGCAGGTTAACGCCTGCGGCCATGCGCACGCTCATAACGCTGTTGAAATCTGCGGCGGGGCTTAGTTCAAATTCAATTTCCACACCGGTACGTTTTTCCAGTTCCGCCCACACCGGCAGCTTGTTCTTGTAGCTGTAGTTGGGGTCGGTGTTTTCGGTGGTGGCGAAGACCAGTTTCTTTAAGGTCCCGGCGGCATTGTCCGCGGCGCTTCCCGTCCCGGCGTCTTTGGGCTTGCAGCCCGCGAAAAGGACCGCGGCCAGCAGAATGATCAGCAGCGGCCTAAACTTTGCAAATTCTTTCATGATTACTCCTTGTGTTGAAAGATCTATGTACGGCGTTTTTCATGTATCAAATTTTGAAAACGCTTTGGTGCCTAAATTTTTCTGCCCTCCAATAACTGAGGGGCAAGCCATTCACTTGCGAAGGGATCGCCGTGGGCTTTCAAATCCCCGTAAAGCAGGGCGCGGAATTCTTGTATTTTTTCCCCGTAAGAGGGCTTGTAAATCAGATTACGGCACTCTCCGGGATCGTCTTCCGTATCGTAGAATTCATCGGTATCCGTAAGGTTCCACACGTACTTGTACCGGCCGTCGCTGATCATCCGGGTATTGAAAAAGCCAAACTGCTGACCGTTGGACGAGGAAGTTATATGGGAGCGTTTTTTTTCACCCCCAAGGGGAAGGCTTATACCGTGAGCCGCCGGCAGCGGCGGTAGTCCCATAAGGTCGCAGATCGTTACCGGCAGATCCAGGCAGTTGGAAACCAGGGCCTCCGATACATGGGGCTTGAACGAGGAACCGCTTAACACCAGGGGTACCCGGACTATGTCGTCGTACATGCTGTTGTGTTTGTCAAACATCCGGTGATTGCCGCACATATCCCCGTGATCCGAGGTAAGTACCACAAGGGTATCCTCAAGCTGTCCTGTTTCCTCAAGGGCCCTGATAATAAGACCCACCGCATCGTCAAGCTGGGATACGACCCCGCAGTAGCGGGCAACCTGGGCAGCCATTTCTTCCCAGGGAACGTTTTCCAGATGCCAGTTCAGGGTCTGCTGTTTGTGGGTATAGGGTTTTCCGTCTTTTGTGTCGTCATAGCCGGGCCATTTCCGCATAGCCTCAGGATCGTACATTTTTGAAAAAGGCGCGCTCGGCCGGCAGGGCAAATGGGGTACCCCGAAATCCACCCACAAAAAGAATCCTTCCCGCGGCTTTTCCCTTACGTAGTCCGCGGCCTTACGGGCAAAAAAATGGGTGTCCGCGTCTTCCAGGGCGACCGGGCTTTCGCAGCCCATCCAGCCGCCCGTAAAATCCAGCGCGGGATAACGCCCCTTAAAAAAACGTGAGTATTCGGCTTTTCCGCAGTAGGAAGAAAAACCGAAGTCTTCGGGCCCGGTTCCCCGGGCAATGTCCCATTTGCCGGCAAAATAACCCTTCCGGCCGCTTTCGGCCAGGGCCCGGGTAAACGCGGCCTGGGGCTTAAAATCCGGGGTGTGAAAAAAGCCGTGGTTCCAGAAGGCCCCAAAGGAATCGGGATGCCTTCCACAGAGCAGGGACTGCCGCGCCGGGGCGCAGACAGGCAGGGCTGTGTAAGCCCTGGTGTACGTAAGGCCCCGGGAGGCAAGCCGGTCAATAAAGGGCGTTTTTGCCAGTCCGGGACCGCCGTAACTTTCGGCATAACCCGGGGCGTCGTGGCGGAGCTGATCCGCCAGCAGGAAAAGCAGGTTTCTGTATTGACCGGCCATGTTTTTTACCACACGTAGCTGACGTCCCCGTGGAGAGGCGGAAGCGCTTCGGGAATTACCAGGGCGCCGCCCTCCTCGTAGGAACGCATCGCCGCAAAGGTGTACGTCAGGGTTGCCAGGGCGTCCCGGCCGGAGGCGCGGATATGTTCCAGGGGCACCTTGTTGCTGAGATCCTCAAGCCAGGCGTGGATCCTGGCCGGGAAGGTGGCGCCGAAATCCTTGATTCCGGTGTCAAAAACTTCGGGCGTCGGACTGGCCATACCGGGATTTTCAACCCTGTCGATGTCCCAGTAATGCAGTTTTTCTACGCAGTTTTCAATGCAGAAGGTTCCCCTGGTACCGGCGTGTTCATAGCTCCACCAGCCCCCCAGCCCGAACATGGCGTCTCCCCGCTGGGAGAGGAGGTAACCGATGCCGCCGTTGGCAAAACGCACGTGTATGCCGTTGATCGAGAGCATGGGATCGCCTGCCGTGCGGCGCACGCCGGGTCTGTCCATGAATGCCTGGACCTGCATAATGTCCCCGCAGAAGTGGCGCATCACAGAAAAAGGATGGGCGCAGAAGGCCTTGACGTGGGAATAGGGTGTCTGCCAACGGGGAGTACCGGGGCCGCCGTACTTTTTCTCGCTGCCGTTGAAGCCGACTTTGTGGATACAGTAAACCAGTTCCCCGATCTTCTTGTCCTTGATAAGCTCGTCGGCCCGTTCAGCCGTCTTGGTGAAGTAATGGTTAAGATTACAGCCCAGGTAGAGCTTCTTTTGGGAAGCAAAACGCACCAGTTCCTGGGCGTCCCTGAGATCCGCGCAGATGGGTTTTTCCACCAGGACGTTTTTTCCCGCATCCAGCGCTTCCATGGCCGGCTCAAAGTGCATTGACCCGTTGTCATAACCTGAGGTAGTAACGCTCACGGCCTCAATCTCAGGATGGGCGCTGAACAATTCCCTGATGGAGCTGTATGAGGGGACACCCGCGGACTCTCCCAGTTTTTTTGCCTTTTCCGGCACAATGTCGCATACCGCGACAAGCTGGGCCAGACCGTCGTTTTTGTAGCAGGTGGCATGGTTGGTTCCTATGCCGCCGCAGCCGATTACCGCAACTTTCAAACTCATCGTTCTTTTCTCCTTACAAAACAATCATCAAAAATTGAGATTGATCCACAAACCGAAGTTTTGGAACAGCTTCAATCGGGTCTTTTTCAAAACCCGAAATAAAACCCACAAGGCCTTATGGCTACGCCATAAGGCCGGTGCAACAGCCAGTGCAACAGGCTGCTAGTGTACCGGCACCGGACTTGACACCGCATTGGCCCTTACCTGCCGCCTGAATTCGCTGGGAGTCATTTTGAAGAGGCCTTTGAATTCCCTTGAAAAATAATTGATGCTCCTGAATCCCGATGCCGTATACACCTCCGATATGGGCAGCTGTTTCCGCAGCAGTTCCAGGGCCTTGGCAAAACGGCGGCGGCGCAGATATTCGGTGGGGGTGATCCCGATAATCTGCCTGAACTGCCGTGTCAGGTGATCGGGGCCTATGCCCAGGTTCACCGCCAGATCCCGCACAGACACGGGGGCCGTATAGTGCTCCTCAATGGCCTCCACCGTTTTAAGGACGTAGCCAAGGTAGGGATTTTTGCCCTTTTCCCGGCTGAACCGGGTATTTACCACCCGGGAGAGCATAACAATGATGCCCACCAGAAGGGTTTTGCTCCTCAGTTCCCAGCCGACTTCCCTCTGTTCGCCTTCCTTCCTGAGAATTTCAATAATATGCTGCATCTCCTCCCGATCCTGAAGACTCAGGTGGCTTAGAAGGGGGGTTTGCAGGTCCCCGTCAAAAAGTTCGGCCATACCGGGAAGGGCCCTGATTTCCCCCAGGACACATGCGAAAACCTCCGGCATAAACAGGATGTTCACGATAGTTATATCCTTTTTACACCAGTAGGAATGTTCCATTTCCGGACACATGGCCAGAAGGTCCCCGGCCATAAGAAGTTCAACGCTGCCGCCGGAAAAATGAAGACAGAAACCTTCTTCCACGTAGACGAATTCAAAAAATTCGTGGCTGTGCCGGTTCAACGTAGTACCCTGGACCATTTCCCGTACCAGCAGGGGGCAGGCGGAATCGGGGCCCAGGGAAGCCCAGCTTATGCGGCTCACTATTCCTCCGTTTCGTCTACCCGGACAACTTTTCCGCCTTCCTTCAGGGAGGCAATAGCGGCATGTATCACCCGCTGGGCCGCGAGCCCCTCTTCACCGGAACCGTCAACCTCATGGGGCTTGTCTCCCCGGTCTACCTGTTCCACAAAGACGCCAATGCGGTCCCGGAAAGTATCGTCGAAACTTTCAAAACCCCCGAAGATCGGATTGGTATATTGCCGCTTTTCAGGGTTTCCTGAGGGGTAAAGCGTGGCCTCCCGCCACATGTCCTCAAAAACAAGCCTGCCCTTCCTGCCCGCCACCTCGCAGCGTTCCATCGGGTGTCCCCGGGCTATATCGTAGCTGGAGGTCAGGTGCCCTACGGCCCCGCATTTGAATCGCATGTTGATGGAAGCGGTGGAGTAAATGTTACGCCCTGAAGCGATCATGGCAAAGCAGGAAACTTCCTCAACGTCGCCCATGAAGTAGCGCATAATATCCACACTGTGGGGGTTAAGGGCCTTCAGGTGGTAATAGGGCGTTTCCAGGGGTTCCGGTCTTCCTATCCAGAGGGCCATGTTGCAGAACAGGAGTTCCCCGATGAGACCCTCATCCTGCCACCGTTTGGCCGTTCTTGCCGCCGGGGTAAAGCGGTGGTTGAGATCGATGGCGTAACAGACCCCCATTTCTTTGGCGGTTTTGACCATTTCCGCGCCGTGAACCAGGTTATTTGAAATGGGTTTTTCACCCAGCACATGACAACCTGCTTTCAGGGCCTGTATGGTAGGCTCATAGTGGTCGGAAGAATACTCAAAGCCCCCTGTGGCCACCGACACAAGATCGGGTTTTTCCTTCGCAAGCATCCCGGCGGCATCGGTGTACCATGTTACACCGTGGCGTTTCCCGCTTTCCTCCGCGATGGACGAAACCCTGTCGCATACCGCCACAAGTTTACAGTCTTTCCGTTCCCGGTAGACTTTTGCGTGAAGGTTACCGATATGACCCATGCCGATGACGCACACCCGGAGCATTTATTTAGTTTCCTTTTTTAGCGCTGCCTGGAGCTTTTGAGCCGCCTTGGTATCGCCGATGTGCATAGCATTGTACGCTTCGTCTGAACTTTTAAAAGACTCCCGGTCCTCAAAGCCGTGCCAGTGAATCTCGTTAACGATTGGAGCTGTCCGGCCTGTTTCCTGTTCCCGTTTTTTGATCCAGCTGTCCATGCGGTCCGAAAGGGCTTTGACAATTCCCGGTTCTTTTTTGGCGATATTGTCCAGTTCCAGGGGATCTTTGATAAGATCGTAGAGTTCCACTTCACTCTTGTAATGGAAATCCGGTTCCAGGGCGCGGATGATCTTGTATTGGGGGGTACGCCAGCCGTGTTTCCGTTCCCAGGTACATTCGGTGATGTAGAACTCAGGCTCCTGTTTCAGGCTGCCGCCGGTCATGCGGGCCAGGAGGCTTCTGCCTTCCATGCGGATGCCCTTCCGGTCAATGCCCATAATGTCAAGAACAGTGGGAAGCACATCTTTCAGGGTAACAATATCATCGAAGCGGGATCCCGCCGGTATTTTGGCAGGGTAACGGAACACCAGGGGCACGCTCAGGGTACACTCATAAAGACCGTGATGGTCGAACCAACATTCGTGTTCATCCAGGGTTTCACCGTGATCGGAGGTAAAAACCACCACGGTATTATCTTCGATACCCAGGGTCTTCAATTCTTCCGTTATTATTGCGATACACGCGTCCATATAGGCTACTTCACCGTCATACTGGGCCTTGATGTACTCCACATCGGTACATCCCGGCGGAAACCAGGAGTAGAAGTAGTCGCGAAAGGGCTTAAAGGCGTAGCACTTTTCCAGGGACTTGTTTTTCGTGTCAAATTCATCGCCGGCGTAAAAAATGCGCTCAAAGGGCCGGGGCGGAAGGTAGGGCGAGTGGGGATCCATGTGTCTGAGGAAGAGAAGGAAGGGTTCATCCCCGGACGCAAGGCGTCTGAGTTCGGGAATGGCGACTTCGTTGAGGTTTTCGGCCTTGGGGGAACGGCCCGTCTCCCAGGATCCCCAGCCGCTGAAATCAATGTACTTGTCAAAACCCCGGCTGGCGGGGTTTCCGGTAAAGCCCACGCAACTGGTGGTGTAACCGTTTTCCTTGAGAATTTCCGGCAGGGTCTTTACCCCCGGAGCGTAGCTGCCCTTATGGCGGAGGGCGACGATGCCCGTACCGAAAACATCATGTCCCGACAGCATGTTGGCATACCCTGATGTGGTGGGAATTGACGCGCTGAAGCAGGAATTCCACACGGCCCCCGACTGGGCGTACTTGTCCAGATGGGGAGTGGTAAGCCGGTGATAACCGTGAAGGCTCATCCGGTCCCGTCTAAGGCTGTCGATACCGACAAAAAGCAGGTTAGGTTTCTTTTTCATTCCGATTCTCCTTGATTAGGGCTGCTAGATTATGGCGTCCTAACGGACACCCAGTGTTTTAAGACAGGCGTTCATAAAACCCAGACTTTCGGCGGCAATGGTTATTGCCTGTTCCAGCGATTGAGAGGGACCTATCACTTCCAGGCATACCGGCCCGTCGTATTTCGCCTCCGCAAGGACGTTAAAGTAGCCAAAGAGATCGATATCGCCCCGGCCGCAGGTCTGGAGGACAGGTTCCCCAGGGGAAGGTCCCAAGCCCTTGCAGTCCCGTATGTGGACGTGTTTTACCCGGCCGACCACGGCTTTAAGACTTTCCTTGGGGGTTTCCCCCGCCCTGTGTATGTGGCTGGGATCCATATCAACACCGAAAGATTCAAGGGGAATGGCCTTCATCGCTTCCAGGGTGGTGGGAGTACTGAAAATAGACGCCCCTACATGGGCTTTCGTACAGAGGGTAACCCCGTACCTGGCGGCCAGTTCGGCCCTGGCCTTAAGAACGGCAATGGATTCCCTGAGGGAGGCGTCATCGTTGGACTTGCCGCCGGGACCAACGTTGACTATGGGTATCCCCAGTCCCTTCGCGGCGGCGAAGGCCTTATCAAGGCGCGCCTCGTCCAGAGTTGCCGCTTCCATTGAAAGCAAGGCCAGCCTGTACTGCCGGGAGAGGGCGAGGATCTCTTCTTTTTGAACCTGCCAGTCGTCCAGCACCAGATGTTCGCACATCCCCTGGATGGCGGACAGTTCCACCCCGTCGTAGCCTGCCCGGGAAACGGCTGCGAAGGTTTCCCTCAGGGTAAAATCTTTGAATAACACCGTATTCACACCGAGTTTCATGTGTATCCCCTTTGACAATTCCGATTAAAGAAACCGCTGTGTATTAAACACCGGTTAACAGATAAAGGGATACTACCGTATTTCGACAAGCATAGACTATGGTAAAACTGTTTTTACGTAATGATTATATCGGATTTGTGCAAATTTCATTTGCCAATCACGGGCTTTTTTTTGAGTTTTTTTATATCATGGTTCTATGGGTTTTTTCACCATTCACCATGCCGATCCTTCCTGTTCCGCCCGAACCGGAGAACTGGAACTGCCCCACGGGAAATTCGCGACCCCCGTGTTCATGCCCGTGGGGACCAACGGAACCGTCAAGGCCCTTTCCAGGGACGATCTGGAAGAGATCGGTTTTGGGATCATCCTGGCCAATACCTACCATCTGTACCTGCGGCCCGGGACCGGTGTAATCGGCGCTGCGGGGGGACTCCACAATTTTACAGGCTGGCGGGCTAACTTCCTTACCGATTCCGGCGGTTTCCAGGTCTTTTCCCTGGCCCCCTTTCGCAAGATCACGGAGGAAGGCGCCCTGTTCCGTTCCCATATCGACGGTTCAAGCCATTTTCTAAGCCCCGAAAAAGTGGTTGACATTCAGACTACGCTGGGAAGCGATATTCAGATGGCCCTTGATATCTGCACCGGCTGGGGAACTCCCGATGGGGAAGCGGCGGAGGCCCTAAAACTGACCGCCCGCTGGCTTGGGCGGGCCAGGCGGAGCTGGGACCTTGTACGGGAGGCGGGAACGTACCGGGGGCTCCTGTTCGGCATTGTCCAGGGGGGCTTCTGCCCCCAGCTTCGCCGGCAAAGTGCGGAACTCACCATCGCCCAGGATACGCCGGGAATCGCCATTGGGGGACTTTCCGTCGGGGAACCGCATGAGGTGTTTGCCGACATTCTCAGTCATACCGCCGCCCTTCTGCCCGATGATAAGCCCCGTTATGTCATGGGTATCGGGACACCCCGCTACATCCTTGAAGCCATAGCTAACGGCATTGATATGTTTGACTGTGTAGTCCCCACACGGGAAGGACGGAACGGCCGGGCCTATACGCGCCGGGGTTCCCTTTCGGTAAAAAAGGCCGAAAATCTTGTGGATTTTTCGCCGATAGATGAAGAGTGTGGTTGTAAGGTCTGTCGGACCTATAGCCGCGCCTATCTGCGGCACCTTTTTAAGACTCAGGAGATCCTCTGTTCTATGTTGTTAAGTTATCATAACCTGTATTTTCTTCACACCCTGGTCAAAGAAGCACGGGAGGCGATAAGCGAAAACCGGTTCCGTTCTTTTTCAGAATCATTCCTGTCCGCCTGCCAGGAGGGGGTTCATGGGTAAATTTTCCGTCCCCCGTTTTCCGGGCTATGCGTTCCGGATTTTTGCCTTGGGAACGGCGCTCTGTTTCCCGCGGGCTTTCCCCGCCGTCCGGGCGGAATCCGCAGCGACGGAGTCTGAGAAAACAGAATCCGCACAGACAGAGTCTGCCCGGTTTGCCACCATCCGGTACGGTACGGAAACCGAAATTGCCGCCCTTATCGAATCCCTCAAGAACGAACAGTCGGACTCCCTGGATGATGAACTCATCGTTCTGGTCCAAACTACCCGGAACCGGAGCATTTTACAGAAAGTTTTTGCCTTCTTCGCAGACCGCGATAAAACCGGCCTGGAGGAACGGGCTATCCGGGCAATAGAGGAACGGGATCAGGAGACCAACGAGACGGTTATCGCCGCGGTGAATTACCTTGGCAGACTAAAAGCCGGAAACGCAGTGGAACCACTGCGAAAACTCATCGGTACCAGGGAGCGGCGTTTCATGGTGTCCGCTATCCAGGCCTTGGGCAAAGTATCGGCGGCAGACCAGGAAACCGCGCGGGACACGGCAGAATTCCTGAGCGCTTATTACACGGACGAGGAACCCCCGGACGAGTACCGCCGCGACAT
The DNA here is from genome assembly GCA_031278715.1 of Treponema sp. Lineage (GTDB taxonomy): Bacteria > Spirochaetota > Spirochaetia > Treponematales > Breznakiellaceae > JAISFT01. Next base: position 9,274 of record JAITJW010000190.1, read on the forward strand.
CATAACCGCCGTCGGGGAAACCGGTTCCAGCGCCGGTATTTCCTTTCTTACCGGTATCGTGTCCAATACCGAAAACCGTGTTACCCTCCGTATGGCCGCCCTGGAGGCCCTTTCAAAAATCGGAGATAAGGAGGGGTTGCCGGCGCTTATTTTCGCCGTATCCGACGGGGACCCCAACGTGCGTTCCAGCGCCATCGCCGCCCTGGGGCCCTTTACGGGAGAAGACGTAGACAAGGCGATTTTGGAAGCCTTTAGGGATTCCTACTACCGCACCCGCATCAGCGCGGCCCAGGCCAGCCGGGTCCGCAGGCTTGAGGCGGCGATCCCCTATCTCAAATTCCGCTGTGAACAGGATGATGTTCCCCAGGTCCGGGACGAATCCATCCGGGCCCTGGGCGCCATAAATAACCGGGAAACTGACGGTATCCTTGCCGCGCTATTTGAGGAGCGGAAAAACTCCGACGCCGTACGGATCCGCGCCGCGGAGATGTTGGTAACAAACAATGTGGAAGCCTATATTGAAAAAGTTATCACCGAAATGGACGATGCGAAATCCAGGAATCAAACCGCATTGTACAACGGCCTGCTTAAAATTGTGGGAGCCGCAAAGTCAGACAGACTGGAATCTCTGGTCCGGCGCTTTCTCGGTTCCGGCGATACCATCGAACGCTCGTTTGCCCTGGACATGGCCGCCAACAACAACTTCCGCAGCCTGGTGGAGGATATCCGGCCCCTTACGGAAAACAGGAACACCAGCCTGGCCCGTAAAGCCCAGCTTACACTGGATAAGTTAAGCCCTTAGAACCCGACACGATTAAACTTGTGGATTCGGGCGCCGTGTGTTGCGCCACGTAAAAAACGGACCATAACCGGATACAAATATGAGTACTAATAATTTTTTGAACATGAATTCGGTAAAATTTTTTATTGTGATAAGTTTTATCGTAATTATCATAGCGGCAGGGTGTATCATCTTAATAAGCTATATGAAACATTATAAAAATCCATCAGAACAAAAACTGATTGAAGCAGGCATACTAGAAAAGACCGTCAAAGTCGGTAATGTAGATCTAAACTATGCGGAAGGACAAAACAATGGACCGGCATTGCTTTTACTGCACGCACAGACGCTGGATTGGTTTACTTACAGTAACGTGTTGCCGGCATTATCAAAAGAATTTCATGTATTTGCAGTGGACTATCCCGGACATGGAAAGACCATATATCCGGATAATTACCCTATGACAGCCGGCCAAATCGGAAACGATCTGGCAAATTTCATTGAGACGGTGATTGGGGAGCCTGCTTATGTAACCGGAAATTCATCGGGGGGACTTTTAACTGTTTGGTTGGCTGCCAACAGACCTGATCTGGTAAAGGCGGTTGTTTTGGAAGATCCGCCTCTGTTCTCGTCTGAATACCCTGAAATAAAACAGACAATTGCAGACAAGCTTTTTACTGCCAGTTATAAAGCAGTTCAGGATAAACAGTATGGCGGTAATTTTCTGGATTACTGGATAGAAAATGGCACGGACTTTTTTAGAACGTATACCGGGCCATTCTCCCAGCCCTTGATTAAATTTGTTGTAGGCAATTATAAAAAAGCCAACCCCGGGAAACCGGTTGCGATAGCGTTTTTACCGATTGTTGTACAGGAAATGCTGAGGGGCTTGAATTATTACGATCCACGATTTGGCGCTTCATTTCATGAAGGAACATGGAATGAAGGTTTTGATCATGCTGATGCGCTTATGAAAATTCGTTGCCCGGCATTATTGATTCATGCTCATTTTGAGATCATGGAAGATGGTATGTTGAATGGCGCGATGAATCAGGAACAGGCGAATCGGGCTGTTTCGTTAATCCCCAATTGTCACTATATAAAGGTTGACGCCGGCCACGTTACCAATCTGGAAGAGCCCGTCCGGTTTGTACAGATTCTTGAAGGGCATTTTTTGAGCAAGTGAATTCGCGGCAGAGGGGAATTGTATGCCTCCCGATGTCTCCCGATGGTTTTGCCGTTGTCGTATTGGTATTGATAACAACAGTGGACAGCGGGATAGAACTGTCCCATTGCAGGTCAGGTTTAGGACCCGGTGGGGGGTGTTCCCGTAGCAGGGTGGAAAAGTATCAAATCTCATAATAAAATAAAAGCAACTAAAACCGACCAGGTTTTGGGAAAAATTCAGTGCCCGGGGGAGAAGCCCATGTCCGAAATGAAAAACGATTTTTTTTATGTGGAAACCGAAGGAGATGTCCTCAAAAATCTTAAGTTCCCAGCCGACCCCTATGGCATGAATTGGCTTGAAGGGCTTGTCCCCTGGGGTACGGTTAAGGTTCCCGCAAATATTTCGGTGTCGGTGGCCCGGACATTCACCCCTGCCGGGACCTTGCGGGAAACCTATACCTTTACCAACATTTCTGCGTATCCGTTTTTTACCTGTTTGGAGGATATCGGCATTTACACGCCCTTTAACGACAGTTACCACGAAGCCGCCCTGTGTATGAAAAGCCGCTGTCATGCCCATATCTGGTGCGGCGGGACCTCAAGTTATGTAATGTGCCTCCGTATGGGCGGCGAAGCGCCGCACCTGGGCCTGATCCTTACCCGCGGGAAGCTTGGGGCCTACAGTGTTGAACGGGACATTTCACAGGCAAGCAACGACCGGGGCGACTTTATCCTCCATCCTTCGTCCCTGCGACTGGAAGCCGGTGAAAGCGCCGTTGTAGAGTGGGAACTTTTTTGGCACCAGGGGAAGGAGGATTTCTACCGCCGGCTCAAGGAATACCCCGCGTATATCGAAGTAACGGCCGATCATTTTGTGTGTTTTGAGGGGGAAAAAAGCGGCCTTGAGGTACGGCGCCGGGAAGGCCAGCCGGAGACGGAGCTTGACCCGGTGGAAACCGGCTATCCCGGTGAACTAAAGTACCTTATCAGGGGGAACGGCGTGGATGCGTGGTGTCGCCTCCTTACCCGGCCGTCCCCTGTTGACCTGGCCGCCGCCCGCTGCGCCTTTATCGCTAAAAACCAGCAGTACCACAGGATCGGGAGTCCTTTGGACGGAGCTTACCTCATATACGATAACGAAGAGAACCACCCCTATTATACCCATACCGGCGATCACAACGGGAGCCGTGAGCGTATCAGCATGGGGATTCTTATGACCCGGTTTCTGCGTTCCCGTCCTGACGCGGCATTGGAAACCAGCCTTAAACAGTACGTCGCGTTTGTTTTGCGGGAACTTTTCGATTCCGAGACCGGAACTGTTTTTGACGATATTAACCACGCCCTTGACCGGGTACGGCTGTACAACTTCCCCTGGTTCGCCCAATTCTTCCTGGAACTTTACGGCCTGTGGAAAGATCCGGCCTATCTGCGCTACATGTTCAGGACTCTGAATGCCTTTTACGAAAGGGGCGGCAGCGGGTTTTACGCCATCGGTATACCTATGATCGAGGCCCTGATCCGGCTTAACGGAGAAGGTTTCCGGGCCGAGGCGGAAACTTTGAGGGAACACTTCCTGAAACACGCCGATACGGTTCTTCAAAACGGTACCGACTACCCGGCTCACGAGGTCAGGTACGAGCAGAGCATTGTAGCCCCGGCGGCGGCTATCCTTTTCCAGGCCGGCCGTTTTTCAAAAGATGAAAAATACCTTGCAGGCGCGCAACGGCAGCTTGAAATTCTCTCGCTTTTCAACGGACGGCAGCCGGACAGCTGTCTCTACGAGGTTCCCATACGCCATTGGGACGGGTTCTGGTTTGGGAAACGCCAGCTCTACGGCGATACCTTTCCCCATTACTGGAGCGTCCTTACCGGTATGGCCTACGCCGAGTGCTGGCGGGCCTTTGGCGACGAGGAAATGCGCATGGTAGCGGAACACTCGATCCGGGCTGTCCTTGGCCTTATCCGCCCGGATGGTTCCGCGTCCTGCGCCCGCCTGTACCCCCTTTCGGTCAACGGCGTCCCGGCGAACTTCCTTGACCCCTGGGCAAATGACCAGGATTGGGGCCTCTACTACGCCCTTAAATTCTTTGACGGGGATTTTTAGAAGAATCCGGTACTACTCCTTGAGGGTGTTATTGTGTTATAACTTTGTTGCCGGATAGTGAAACCGGCTTAATCATCGTGATAAAGGTGGTAGGTATGAGAAAATTTTTCCGTATTGTTATTTGTTTGGTCGTTGCCGGCCTTTCTGCCCTGACCCCCCTGGCCGCGCGGGCCGCCAATGAGTCCGATAAGTTAGGCGAACCCTCCCGCCAGGAAGAGCTGGTGATCTACGGCCTGCGGGGGCCTTCGGGAGTCGGGATGATCCGGCTGTTTGAAGAACCCCCTGTCCTGCCTGGCGTAAAGGTTACGCTGGAAGCCCTGGCCCAGGCAAACCTGATGGCCGCGAAATTCCTGGCCGGGGAGGCAAAGATCGGCATGCTGCCCCCCGATACGGCTGCTAAAATCGCCTCCGGCGGGAACAGGATACAGGTTGCCGCGGTTACCGGCCTGGGGATGCTGAGTCTTCTAAGCGCCGATGTTGCGGTTGGGCGGATCGAGGACCTCAAGGGCCGTACCGTGGAGGTGGCGGGCCAGGGGGCCACCCCGGATTACGTGTTCCGCAAGATACTTCTGTCCAAAGGGCTTAGGCCCGATACCGACGTAATGTTCGGCTATTCGCTGGCCTACCCGGAGATAGCCCAGGCCCTTATAGCCGGCCGTCTGTCCCTGGCCATGCTGCCGGAACCCTTTGCCACGATGGCCCGTTCGGGGAATCAGAACCTGCATACGGTAAGCAACATCCAGGAGGAGTGGGTTGCCGCCGGAGGATCGGGGAATTTTCCCATGACGGTACTCGTGGTGGACGGCGATTGGGCCGCGTCCCACCGCCAGGCCCTGTCCACGGTACTGGAACAGCTCAAAAACTCGATAGAGTGGGTAGTGTCCAACCCGGCGGGGGCCGGGGCCCTTGTGGAAAAGCACGACCTGGGACTCAGTGCCCCGGTGGTGGCCGCCGCAATACCGCGGAGTAACTACGTGTTCCAGAGCGCCTCCGATGCCCGGTCCGCCCTTGAAAGCCTCTACCGGACCTTCCTGGAATTTGCCCCCCAGTCTATCGGCGGCGCCCTTCCCGCGGACAGTTTCTACTGGAAATGAATGTTCCCCCTCCCGGAAAGCCCGGAGCCGCCCGCGGCGGCCTGTGGACCGCCCTGGGGGTTCTGATCCTGCTTCTGATCTGGGAACTGGCGGCCAGGGCCGGGGGAAGCGACATGATACTTCCCGGCCCTCTGCCGGTATTCCGCCGTTTTTTCCTGCTGATCCGGGGGGCTTCGTTCCGGAGGGCCCTTTTACACTCGTTCTTCCGGGTGTTCCTGGGGCTTCTAATCGCCGTCCCGCTGGGACTGGCCCTTGGTGTTGTAACGGGACTGGATGCCAGGGCCCGTGCTTTTTTCAAACCCCTGTTTCAGATCATCTCCGCCACTCCGGTCATGGCCGTGATCCTCATCGCGTTTCTCTGGTTCGGCCAGGAACGGACCCCGGTGTTTACCGCTTTCCTTATGGTTTTCCCGGTCATGGCCGCCACGACCTCCGAGGGTATCCGGGTGGTGGATCCCAAACTTGTGGAACTGGTTAATCTTTACGCCATTTCCCGGCCCCGGCGCCTCCAGGCCCTCTACCTGCCCGCCATCGTCCCCTTTATAGTGGGGGGCCTGCGCAGCGCCCTTTCCCTTTGCTGGAAAGTAGTAGTCGCCGCGGAGGTGCTGGTCCAGCCCCTGCGGGCCCTGGGTACGGGGATGCAGCGGGCCAAGGCCCAGCTGGAAACCGCAGAACTCTTTGCCTGGACCGCGGCTACGGTACTGGCCGCCGCGGCCGCTCAGAGCCTTTTGACCGCAGCCCTCTTTCTTTTCAGCCTCCGCCCCCGTTCCGCCGGGGCCCCTGGTTTCCCCTTCCCCCGCCTTCACAAGAATCCGCATACTGCCGCGTACCCGCGTGGACCGGAGCCCTGATTGCCGGGCATATCGATCCGCCGTCTGGACTTCAGCTACGGGGATAACCGGATCTTCGGCGGCTTTAACCTGGAACTGGGAGAGGAGAACCCCGTAGTAATTCTGGGGCCATCCGGCTGTGGGAAGACAACCCTGCTGTTTTTGATCGCTGGCTTAAGGAAACCCTCCGGGGGGAGCATCGCGATCCGGGACAGTTGTCCGAATACGGGCCGGACCTCCGCCGCCCCCCCAGCGGCGCTGGTTTTTCAGGAACCCCGGCTTCTCCCCTGGATGACGGCGCTTGAAAACACGGCCCTGCCCCTGCTGCGGCCTTTCGGGAAAAGGGGAGGACGGGAACGGGCCCGTTATTTTCTGGAGCTGGCGGGCATGGGGGACAAGGCCGGGAGCTTGCCTGCCGAACTTTCCGGCGGGCAGATGCAAAGGGTTAACCTGGCCCGTGCCTTCGCCTTCCCCAGCCCGGTGATTTTGCTTGACGAACCCTTTCAATCCCTGGATATACCGCTCAAGATAGCTATAATGGACCTGGTGATGACCATGCTGGACCGGGAACAGGGCCGCCTGGTCGTCGCCGTAACCCATGACCCCCGTGAAGCGGTGTACCTGGGGCGCCGGATCATCGTCCTGGGCAGGCCCGTGGAGGGGAAAGGCCCCGCTGTAGAGGCGGACAAGAACTCCGGCATGGTCCCCCTGGCCCCGGTGATCCCCGTATTCGACGAGATTTTGGACCTTGAACCGGCCGGCCGCTCCTATGGTTCCTCCACGGCCCTGGAACAGCGGCTCCTGGCGGCGCTGCGCGCTGTGGTATGAGCGGAAAGCGCCGTAAGCCCGCAGATCCAAAGGCGGCCGGGCTTCATCCCTTGAGTGAGCCTATGGTAAGACCGCTTACAAAAAACCGCTGCAAGACAGGATAAAGGATAATCAGCGGCAAACTGGAAACCAGGATAACGGCTGCTTTCAGGGCAATGCCTATACTCAGCCGGTCTGTGCTTTCCATATCCGTTGCAACGCCGCCTATCATGGAGCGCAGATACAGCATAACCGGATATTGTTCCTGTTTCAGATACAGCATTGCGGAAAACCAGTCATTCCAAAACCCCACGACGCAGAATAACCCAATAGTCGCCAGTACGGCGCCTGACAGGGGTACTACGATACGGAACAGTATCCCGTAGTACCCCAGACCGTCTATTAACGCGGCGTCTTCCAGTTCCGAAGGAAGACCCTTAAAAAAACTGATAAGGATGATCAAATTGTAGGCACTGATGGCGCCAGGTATCAATATCGCTAAAGGGGTGTTTGACATACCCAGACTCGTTATAAGAAGATAGTTGGGGATAAGGCCGCCAGCGAAAAACATGGTAAAAACAACCATCTTCATAACCAGGGCATGGCCCCGCAGAAAAAATTTGGAAAGGGGATAGGCAAAGATCACGCTGGAAAAAAGCGAGATGAAGGTTCCTGCGGAAGTATAAAAGAGGGTATTCCCATAGGAACGAAAAAAACTTGGATGATGAAAAATCTTGTCGTAGGCTTCGATAGAAAAATCTACCGGCCAGATGCCCACCTGTCCGTTATAAATAGCCCTTGTGGAGGAAAAGGAAAGGGCAAACATATTCAAAAACGGGATAAGGCACACCGCCAGTGAAAACAACATTATTCCATAAATCACAAAATCAAACGCGGTAAACCGGTGAAGTCTGGTTTTACGCCGCCGCTTAGGGTACAAGGTATTCATTTTTGTACTACCCCTTAAAACAACGATTCGCTGGTCAGTTTACGGCTGAGCCTGTTTGAACCCTGCACCAGAATAACCCCCACGACACCGAGGAACAAGCCCATGGCCGTACCGTATGAATAATTCGGCGAGGAGCCGGAGATGCCCGCACTGCCGACTATCCCAACCCGGTATACCATGGTAGACAGCACGTCGCTGACATAGGAATTTGCCGGGGTATAGAGTAGCAGGACCTTCTCGAACGACACTGAAAGTATGCTCCCCATCCGGAGGATAAGGAGCATCATGACCGTAGGCAGTATAGACGGGATGGTAACATACCATATCTTCTTGATACGCCCCGCCCCGTCTATTTCCGCGGCTTCAAACAATTCGTGGTTAATATTCGTAATGGCGGCCAAGTATATGATAGCGCTCCAGCCGGTAGACTGCCAGGTATCGGACAGGACATAGATGGGGCGGAACCATTCGGCGAGATTCATGAAATAAATGGGGGCTATGCCGAAATTTCCGAGAAATTTGTTCAGAAGCCCCCCTGAAGGGGAGAGCAGTTGTTCCATCATGGTAACGACCACCACTACGGAAATAAAATACGGCATGTAGGAAACGGTCTGAACTACTTTCTTGAACCATTTAATCCGCGCTTCGCTAAGGATTATCGCGAAGATAATGGGCAGCGGGAAATTAACAACAATACCAAACAGGGATAGTTGAATTGTATTCCGGAGGGCACGTAAAAACATCGGGTCTTTCAAAAAACGTTCGAAATACATAAAACCAACCCATTCGGTTCCCCAAGGCCCCAGGCCGGGACGGTAACGCCGGAAGGCGAGAATATTCCCGAACATGGGCAGGTACTTAAAAACAATGAAATAAATAATGGGTACCAGCATCATGGAATAAAGGGCCCAATATTTACGAAAATATGCCGTATTTTTTACTGCCCCGGGTAGCGCTGTTTGTTTCTTTCCCATCTTGATCCTCCCCTGTCCGCGCCTACAAGTAGCTGTTATAGAGCCTCAGGTATTCGTTAATACCCAGCCGTTCCATTTCCGCTACGTAGGTGCCCCAGTCGGTTTCAAGACTCCTGGTTCCGGTTAAGAACGCATCATTCCACACATTCCAGCAGTCAAAAAGGGCCGAATTCAGGGTTGATACCTGTTCTACAGCGTCTTCGTCAAACATCGGTACCGGCGGTACATAGGGGATAGCACCCATAGCCGCTACTTTCCGGTTCGTTTCCGCGAATTCCGGGGGGTATTTACGCATTTCCCAGGCATGTACCCATATACGCTGATAAAGGTTTAAGCCGAGGCTGTACTGATTCTGCAATGTTTTATAAACACCATCGGGAGAATTTAAAATACTGTCGACAAATTTCACCTCGCCGTTCTCCATCGTATAGGTAACACCTTCAACCCCGATGTGCCAGAGCAGGACAGCTTCTTCGCTGAAAAATATATCGTCCACGGCCCGTACTACCCGTTCAAAATCCGGGCGTTTTGCCGTTTTTGCCGGGAATATGATACCGCCGGAGGTTCTGCTTTTAACGTTGCCGTGCGCTCCGGCTGGCCCCCGCAGAGTGGGGTAGAAGCCGAGTTTGAATCCCGGAATATCGCTGGCATCATTTATAATACCGGTCTGATCATAATAGGCGTAGGTAGCGATAGATGATCCGGTAGCCAGTTTTTGTTCCCACAGGGAGCTTGAAAATTCCGGATCGATAAGACCCTCCGCGTAAGCCTGCCGCCAGTACCGCATATAGTCCCGGTATTCCTGGCAGACAGCCCCTGCAAAATACTCCTCCTTGTCGTAATCCCAGCTTAAGGTCCGGCTGCCGCCGTTATTGCCGTTTGAGTTGAAGCCCCAGGAAGGCATGGTCATGCGGTAAAAATTAGTGGATCCACCCATAAAAATCAGGGGATAGGACCTGGGGTTTTCGGCCTTATAGCGCCTCAACACCGTCAGGAGTTCATCAAAGGTTTCCGGGACCTTAGCATTGTATTTTTTAAGGATGTCTTCCCGGATTATGAATCCGGCATCGTAAAACTGCTCGTCGTGGAGGCCGGGTAAATTATATATCTTACCATCCGCCATTTTCGTTCTGTTCACATCATCCCGGACATTGAGTTTATCAACCCAGTAATTAAAATTCGGGGTCCATTCTGCGTAATCGCTGATGGGAACGATGGCGCCGTTTATCGCCAGGGCCGCCTTTTCACCCCGTATCTCCTGCCCTAATATTATATCCGGTACATCAATCCCCGTATTCAAGGCCAGGGAAACCCTGGTATCAAAACCGTCAGGTATGCCTATCCACGTGATGTTTACGTACGGGAACATCTCCGGCAGTGTTTTGAACGTAAGGATGTCAGGATTGGGTTCCCCTGGAACCATGATACTCACTGCCACCGGACCATCGGCTCCGCCGCGCCGCCGAAATTGGAAACGGATCAATGTTGACAATTTTTCCCCGGCATACTACAAACATGAGAAGGAGATACCATCATGGATGCAGGCCCGTACCTGGTACCGCTTTTTTGGCAGTGTGGAGAGTCAGAGGAACGCATACGGAACGAGATTACCCAGATGTGTAATAAGGGTATTGGCGGCTTTGTTGTTGAAAGCCGGCCCCATCCGGATTTTTTGGGTGAAGCCTGGTGGCGTAACAGCGATACTATCCTTGACCAGGCCCGGAAACTGGGTATGGGGGTCTGGTTTTTTGATGACAGAATCTACCCCAGCGGTTACGCCAACGGCGCGGCGGAAAAGCTGCACCCTGAACTGCGTAAATGTTACCTGGACGAGCGCCATATCGACGCCTGGGGGCCTTTGGCGGACAGTTCCTTCAAAATATCTCCCTGGCTGCAGGAGGGGGAACGGCTTTTCCATGTGGTCGGGGCACGGATACGTGACGGCATTGATACGATAGACGACGGTTCCCTGGTGGTCCTGGACGAATATGTCCGGCAGGGTGTGTTGTACTGGGACCTTCCCGGTGAAGGAAAATGGCGTGTCTTTATCCTGGTTATAACCGGGAAGGGCGGCGAGGAGTGGACCGCCAACTATATCAATCCCGTTGATTCGCAGGCGGTTGACCTCTTTATCCGGCATTGTTACGAACCGTATTACCAGCGCTATAAAGACGACTTTGGGAAGACATTCCGGGGTTTCTTTACGGATGAACCGCGCTTCGGCAATCTCCCAAGCTACGACGCCAGAATGGGGAATCCGGTTCACGATGAAAAATACCATTCCGCTCAACATTCCAAAATGCCCCTTCCCTGGTCGGCTGAACTGGAACGGGCCCTGTTCACTCCTCTGGACGGGGCGGGGGTAAAACTGCTGCCCCTGTTGTTTTACGCTTCCACCGGCAGATCCGTGGAGCTGCAGTACCGGTATATGGACACCGCTTCCCGGTTGTTCGGCGAACTGTTTATCGGCAGGATTGGGGCATGGTGCCGGGAGCGCGGGGTTGAGCTTATCGGCCATACGGTGGAGGACAACAGCGCCCATGCCCGCCTTGGGTACGGAGCCGGACATTATTACCGGAGTATATGGGGTATGAGTACCTCCGGTTTGGATATTGTGTATCAGGTATGGCCGGGTATCACCGATGGCCGGATGTCCAGCCCCTTTGGCTACCTGGACCTTAACTTCTTCTATTGGGGTCTTGCAAAAATGGCCGCTTCCGCGGCGCAGCTTGACCTGAAAAAACGGGGCAGGACGATCTGTGAAATCTTCGGCGCCTACGGATGGCAGGAGGGCCTTAAACTGATGAAGTGGCTTACCGACCATGTAACTGTCCGGGGGGTCAATGTCCTGGTTCCCCACGCGTTCTCCCCCAAGGATTTTCCCGACGGCGACTGTCCGCCGCATTTCTATGCCCAAGGTATGAACCCGCAGTGGAAGTATTTCCATTACTGGAGCGCCTATGCCAACCGGGTCTGCGCGCTGCTTTCGGATGGTGTTAATATCACGAAGATCTGTGTACTCTACCATGCGGAACTGGAATGGCTTGGGAACTACATGCCCTTTAACCTGGTTGTCCAGGCCCTGCAGACCCGTCTGATTGACTGCCGGGTAATAGCCGCCGATCATCTGGCGGATGCCCGGACGGAACACGACTGTTTTATCATAAACGGACAGGATTACGGGGTTCTTGTTGTTCCCTGGTCCGAGCGTATCCCCGCGGATTTGCTGGTAAGGCTGCAAAATCTGGCAATAAACGGTGTGGAAGTTATTTTTATCACCGCCTTTCCCCTTGAGGATGAGCGCCGCAATCCGCTTGATAACAGTGCCGGACATTTTAAGGTACTTAGCCTCGTTGAGGCGGCGGATTATCTGGGCGCGTCGGAATTTGCCGATATTACGGCGTCCCATGCCGGTCCTGATCTGCGGTACTATCACTATAAAAAAGATACGGGGGAGCTTTATTTCTTTGTTAACGAAAGTATCCGGGATACGGTAGTAACGGACATAAGTGTCAGGAGCCGCAAGATCCCCTGCTGGTATGACGCCTATGACGATGCGTACTATACTGCCGAATACCGGCGTCAGGGCGATGAAGTTACGGTTAAACTTGAACTGCCCCCCTACGGTTCAATAGTTATGCTGCTGCCGGACGAGCTCCCCCAGGCGGCAGGTCCGAATAACCGCGTTTCCTGTCTTCACCGTTTGGATATTGGCGAATCGCATGAACTTTCTTTTAAGGCCTACAACGAACAGGCTTTTTCCCCGCCTCGGCCCAAAACCGCTCTTGTCAATATCGCGGCCTTTGATAATAAACCGGGTTTTTCAGGAACCATGCGCTATTCGTTCTCCGTCGTTCTGGAGGAGCCGGTGAACGCCTTTATGCTTGATCTGGGAAGGGTCTATGAAACCGCCGAAGTGTTCATCAACGGAGTTGGTACAGGTGTCCGCATCTGTCCCCCTTACCGGTTTACCGGAAGCGGTTTACTGTGCCGGGGGGCTAATACCATTACGGTTGAGGTAGTGAACACCCTGGCCAAGGCGCTGGGCGATAATGTATTCGACCGCGGCATGGCGCAGGAACCGGCCGGACTGCTGGGTCCGGTGTCCCTCTATTATGATTAGCGCTTGACCGGCCGCAGGACGCCCTGTACGGTCAGGATCGGTTCTTCAAATTTTACCTCAAGGGTCCCGTCCCAATTGAACATGGCCATCATGTCGCCGTAGTCGTTCTGAATGGGGCCGGTCCTGGCATCGTTGCCCGCGGCAACGGACTGTCCGGAGGGGACGCCGGGATCCCACACCTTCTTCCAGTCTATGGAGGCGGCCGTCATATCACGGGAAAAGTCCCGTGATATGACCTGGGGGTCATTCCCCTGGATATAGCCGATGCTGCGCATCACGTAGTTTCCCCTGGGAAAGCCGATGTTACCGTTTCTGTCGGTTTGAATACGGTAGGCCACGCCCCGGTGGGCATATTCTATGGTGATAACCGGCCCTTCTTTGTATACGTGAAGGTTATCATCGGTGCGTATCGTGTCCGGCGCCAGGGGGAAGAGCAGCAAGCCCCGGAAACCGGTGGAGATAGTCGCCCTTCCCATAATATCTGTCTGAATTGGGGCGAAAAGGGACGTTGACTTCTGTCTGGATGCCCCGGACACCGCGTCAAAGGCATCTTTGTCTGCTGCTATGTACCGTATGGCTGAGGTGTAGGACAGGTAGTTTCCCCGTCCTGAACCGGAGGTATCGTAGCGGTAATCAATACTCAGATCCTGGGCGGAAAGAATTCCGCCGAAAAGCGCCGTCAAAAACGCGAACAAAACCAATTTACGCATAAGTAACTCCACTGGGCGTCCTAAAAACTGAAGTTTTTGGGATGCCCTTAGACTTTATAAGAACCGATGGTCCCTTCCATGATTTGAATGTTCCGGTGGGTGTCTTTGGCGAGATCCAGCACGGTTTCGGCGGCCTTGTTTACCTCCTGGATGCTGTCTCCCATACCGACGATCCCCTGCTGGATGTCCTTGACAATACCGGTAAGTTCATCCATCTCCTTCTTGACATCCTCCATGTGGCCGGTCATATCGGTCGAGGTAGCCTGGACGCGGGACGATGCGGCGTTGATCAGTTCCAGGGCCCTGTGTATATCCCCCGAAGCGCCAAGTTGCGCCTCCATAGCCGTATCAATACGCTGGATGAATGAATCGGTGGCACTGATCTGCTCCGATAGCAGACGGAATGCCTCCTGGGATCCGCTGGAGATGTGTACCGTATCTTTAACCGATTCTGCGATACCGGTAAGTTCCTGCTTTATGGCCTGGGACTGGCTCTGTGCGTTTTCAGCCAGGCCCCGGATCTCCTCGGCCACTACTGCAAAGCCCAGTCCCGCCTTTCCCGCATGGGCAGCCTCAATCGCGGCGTTCATGGCAAGCAGGTTTGTTCTGCCGGCTATCTGGGCAATAATCCGGTTTGCGCCCACCAGGGATTGAGACTGGGACAGGATAGCCCTGATCTGCTTGTCCACTGCCTCAAGCTGCCCCTTCCCCGAATCTGCTACCGTAACCAGGGAATGGAACTGGTCTTTCATCTCCTGTACCGCGGTTTGTACCGCGTTGATCGTTTTCGCCATTTCTTCCACCGATGTGGAAGATGCGGTAACGGCATGGTTCTGCTCCACTATCAGGGTATTCAGTCCATCAAGGGCCCCGGCGGCGTTCCGCAGAACCTCGTTGGTCCGTTCCAGGGACCGGCTTTGTCCTTCGGTCTGTCCCTTGATGGATATGGCGGCATCCATGATCCGGGTATTCGCCCTGACCGATTCCTCGGACTGGTTCCCCAGGTTTTTGCCGATTTCCTGCAGGGAATTCTGGGCATCCTTGAGCTGGCTCATAAGGCCCCGCAACGAAGTGATAAAACCGTTGATACTTCTGGTAATAATGCCGATCTCGTCCTTTCGTTTTACCGGTATCTGATAGGTAAAATCCGCCTCTTTGGAACTGAGGTTTTCAGACACCGACGCGGTAATGGAAGCGGTGGATTTAAGGGGGGTAATGACGATAAGGCGGAGAAGCAGGAAAAACACAACCAGCAGGATCGCGATACCTCCGAACATCAGGGGGACTACCACCCGGTTGATAAGGGCTACCGTTTCTTCCACTTCGGTCATGGGAAGGCTCATGGAAACGATCCCCACACGGGAACCGGAAAAATCTTTCAGGGGAAAATGAATCCCGTAGTATTCGATTCCCCCTACGGTATAATTTCCCCGGTAGGTTTCCCCAAGGCCCAGGACCGTATCGATCATCATATCGTGATCCGAAGAGAGGCTGCCGGTAAAGGTGGTGATCCATTCCCTTCTGCCGGCCGAAACAGAGGACATCCCACTGGAGCTGTTCCTGTGCAGAGGCCCCTGGTAGATGTCTATTTCGCACTGGGTCAGTTTCTGAAGCTCATCCGCGAATTTCTGGGACTGGATACGGTACTCGATGAAGCCGTAGCCTTCAAGGTTTCCGTTTTCAATGACCGGGATCGCGGAGATAAGCTCCAGGGAATTGTCGAGGGAGTACATGCGGGTAATACAATTACTGTCATCAACACTGTCGTCAATATAAGAGACAATAGTTCTTACATAACGTGCGCCTTCGGAACCGCCGCTGTTGATAAGGAGGTAGCCGTCCCGGTCTGCCAGGGCGATGCCGTCAAGGTCCAGGGCGCCCGCCAGCGCGTCAAATTGGGCCTGAAACAACGAAGGATCCGCGCCGCCCTGAAGTTTTGTGATTATTTCCTCGTCGCCGGCAAATACGGCAAACCACCGGGCTTTCTTTTCCAGCAGTTCCGTCTGTTCGTCGATAAGCTGGTATACAAGATTATCCTTGCGGTTAATGCCGTCCTTAAAGGCATTGGCAGACGTGGAGGAAGTGAGAATATTGATTGTAACCATCAGAGTACTACCAAAAAAGACAAAACAGATAAAAATTGGCACAAGCAGTTTGATACCGATGGAATATATTTTTGCGTTCATCCCACCCCCAGTACAATAATTTATCACAGGATAGTCAGGATCAACAAGTGGGCGCATTTTTTACCCAGGGCTGTCCCCGCGGATCGCTCCCGGCTTGACGTATTCCGGGGAGGAAAGATACAGTTAATACGGGTTTACCCATTTCGACGGCTTTTGGGCCGTATAGTTTCCTAATGGCGGGGTTTGATGGCCGATTTGCGTAACGAGACACTGGAAGATGAAGATTTTGACACGATTCTTTCGGCAGGCATCGACTTTTCCGGGGTTTTGAATTTTGAGAAATCGTTTCTTATCCGGGGAAAACTTTCCGGGAAAATCGACGCGCGGGGCCTCCTGATGGTTGATGAAGGAGCGGTGGTAGAGGCCAATATCAACGCTTCCCGGGTGGTGATCCGGGGCCATGTCAAGGGGAACGTAACGGCCACGGAAAAGGTGGAACTTGCGGTAACGGGGAAACTGGTGGGGAACGTAACGGCCCCGGAGATTCTGATGGAGACGGGGTGTATGTTCAACGGGCTGTGTACGATGACTGGAAAAGATACCGTACTATGAAAATTGTCCTGAGTCGCCGTGTTTTTTTTGTCTCAGATCCGTTTGTGGCGTTCCGCCGTATCGTGCTCCTGTTTTTCCTGGTCCCCTCTGCCTTTCTTGCAGCCCAAAACCGGCCCGATGCCCTGCTTGAGTACCGGAACGGTAACTATGAACAGGCTGTGGCTATTTGCAAGGGTGAGATTGCCCAAACTCCCAACAACATGGACTCCTATGTCGTAATCTGTTGGAGCCTTTTGCGCATGAACCGCTATCAGGAGGCCCTGAGCTATGCACAGGCGGGGCGGAATATCAGCCGCTACGATCCCCGCATTATCGAGATTTTAGGGGAGATTAGTTATTACGAGGGCCGTAACAGTGAGGCCCTGCAGTATTTTCAGGAGTACGTTAACCTGGCCCCGGAGGGTCAGCGAATCGATATGGTGTACTATTTTTTGGGGGAAATATACATCCGCCTGGGCCGTTACCGGCACGCGGATATCGCCCTTTCCACTGCGGTACACTGGACACCGGGAAACGCCGCATGGTGGACCCGGCTGGCCTACGCGCGGGAGAGCGCCGGGGATTTGGCGGAGGCAATCGGCGCCTATGAACGGGCCCTAGCCCTGAACCCCCAGCTTCCCGACGCCCGCCGGGGTCTGGAGCGTGCCCAGCAGGCCCTCCGTCCCCGCTGACGCCTTCCGTGCTTTACTTCTCTATTCACACCCTGGGCTGCAAGCTGAACCAGCTGGAGGGGGAGGCCGTGGCCGAGGCCTTTCACCGGGAAGGTTTTCCCGTGATCCCCTGGGAGGCGGATCCCCCGTCCGGTTCTTCGCGTCGTCTTATGCTGCTTAACACCTGTACGGTTACCTCAATGGCGGAACAGAAGGCCCGCCGTCTTATCCGCGCCGCCCTGCGGAAAGGGGCCCTGGTCCTGGTAACCGGTTGTTATGCCCAGCTTAACGCCGGGGAACTGGCGGCCCTGGAGGAGGGGACCCTTGGCGATACCTCGCCGGGCGATACTTCGCCGGGCGATACCTCGCCGGGTGAGGGAACACCGGGCCGGCTTTTCATCTTCGGCGGGGACAAGAAGAGCGCCCTGCTGGACCTGCCCCGCCGCCTTGCCGGAGAAGGGGGAGAGATCTCCGGCCGTATTCAGGACTGGCTTATCGGATTTTCCGGCGGGCCCGTTCCGGTACCGCCGGGCGCCGTCCTTGACGGGCGTTTCCGTTTTGCCCCCCTTGAGTTTTCCACCCATACACGGGGATTTTTGAAGATCCAGGACGGGTGTAATCGCCATTGCACCTATTGCCGGGTACGGCTTGCACGGGGGGAAAGTGTCAGCCTTCCCCCGGAGGAAGCCCTTGGGCGGCTTCGGGCCCTGGAAAAAGCCGGTTACGCGGAGGCGGTACTTACGGGGGTGAATATCTCTTGTTACGCGTTCCGGGACACGGACCTGGCCGGACTCCTGGACCTGCTGCTTGGGGGGACGGAACGGATCAGGCTGCGGCTTTCCTCCCTGGAACCTGATAATATCGACGATTCCCTTCTCCGTTCCCTTAGCCCTGGACGGCTGCGGCCCCACTTCCACCTTTCGGTCCAGTCCGGCAGCAGACGGATTCTGGAGCGAATGGGCCGGTCCTACGGTCCTGAAAAAGCTGAGTGGGCGGTATCCCAACTGCGGCAGCTTAGGGGGGACCCTTTTTTGGCCTGCGATATTATCGTAGGCTTTCCCGGAGAAGGGGAGGACGATTTCAAAGAGACGCTGGAACTCTGTGAACGGGCGGACTTCGCCTGGATTCACGTGTTTCCCTATTCTCCGCGGCCGGGAACCCCCGCATGGAAGTTCAAGGGATCTCTTCCCCAGCGGGAGCTAAGCGCCCGTGCGGCCAGGCTTGTGCAGCTGGCCCGCCGGGGCCGCAGGAACTACATACGCCGCTGGATAGGCAGGGAAGTGGAACTGATCCCGGAAACCAGGGATTCTGATCGGGTATCGCCGGACGGAACCGGGGGCTTTTGCGCCGCAACCAGTGAAAACTACCTGAAACTCCTCGTCCCCCGCCGCTGGCCACGCGGGGACCCTGACGCCGTCCTGCGCTGCCATGTTCGGGAAATCCCCCTCCCGCCGCTTCGCCCGGAAAACGCCTTTGGGCCCCTTTCCCCCGACGGCTTTGACGCCCTGGGGGAGCCCTGTTTTTAGGGTTTATTCGCAGTGGGGTCTAATACCCCGCCCCAAGGGCGGGGAGGTTCATTGCGCAAGACTGCTTTTACTCAAAGCCTGCCGATACCCTTGATCTTCTCTATCTCGTCCCGGATTGCCGCGGCTTTTTCAAATTCCAGTTTTTTAGCGTGTTCCAGCATTTCGGCTTCCAGGGCCCTTACAAGTTTGTGCCGCTCGGCGGGGATCAGCACATTGTAGGATCTTTTGAGGACTTCAATGGAAGCCGCGGCGGCGTCTTGATCTTCCTGACTGTGCCGCTCCAGGATACTGGCAATGGCCTTCTTTACGGTGGTGGGGGTAATGCCGTGTTCCTTGTTGTAGGCCATCTGTATTTCCCGCCGCCGGTTGGTTTCTTTAATGGCCGCATCCATCGCGTCGCTGGTCCGGTCGGCGTACATGATCACCTTACCGGCGGCGTTCCGGGCCGCCCGGCCAATGATCTGTACCAGGCTGGTAAGGGAACGCAGAAATCCTATTTTGTCCGCATCCAGAATAGCGATAAACGAAACTTCCGGCAGATCGATTCCCTCCCGGAGCAGGTTGATCCCCACCAGAATGTCAAAATCCCCGGCCCGCAGACTGGTCAGTATTTCGACCCGCTCTATTGTTTCAACTTCGCTGTGGATATAGCGGACTTTAAGGCCCAGGCCGGAAAGGTAGTCCGAAAGGTCCTCCGCCATTTTTTTGGTCAGCGTAAGGATCAGTGAACGCTCGCCCCGTTTGATCCGCTGCCGTACCTCGCCGTAGATATCTTCCATTTGGCCGTCCGCGGAACGTACTTCAATCTCAGGATCCAGAAGCCCCGTAGGCCGGATAAGCTGTTGAACCACCCGGGCGGACTGGCCGGTTTCCACCGTACCGGGGGTCGCGGAGACAAAAATGGTCTGGTTCAGGCGTTCCACGAATTCGTCGTAGCGCAGGGGCCGGTTATCCAGGGCACAGGGCAGGCGGAAGCCGTAGTCCACAAGGCTCTGCTTGCGGCTCCGGTCCCCGGCGTACATGGCCCCAAGCTGGGGCAGGGTAACGTGGCTTTCGTCGATGAACGTAAGGTGCCCGCCCCGCCTGTCTTTTCCCTTGGGCAGGTAGTCGATCAGGGTGTCCGGGGGTTCGCCGGGGTTCCGGCCCGCCAGGGGGGCGGAGTAGTTTTCAATGCCGGGACAGTAGCCCATCTCGGTGAGCATTTCAATATCGTACTCTACCCTGGTTTTCAGACGTTCCGCCTCCAGGTTCTTCCCGCCGGCTTTCAAAAACTCGTACCGTTCCGCCAGTTCTTGTTTGATGCTGCCCAGGGCCTTGTGGATCATCTCCACGGGCATGACGAACTGTTTGGCCGGGTAGATCATGGCCCGATCCAGATCGTCCAGGAATTGCCCGGAAACCGGATCGTAACGGCGGATCCGCTCCACTTTGTCCCAGTCCAAATCCACACGGTAGGCTTCTTCGAGGTAGGCGGGGTAGATTTCCAGCGTGTCCCCCCGACGGCGGAAGCGTCCCCGTTCCAGTACCGCGTCGTTCCGCTCGTACTGAAGCTCAATGAAACGCCGCATCAGGGCCTCTACGTCGATACGGTCCCCGCGGGCAAAGGTGGCGGTCATCTTTCTGTAGACCTCCGGCGTTGCCAGACCGTAGATACAGGACACGGTGGCAACGATAATCACGTCCTGCCGTTCCATAAGACTCCTGGTAGCCGACAGCCTCATCCGCTCGATCTCGTCGTTTATTGAGGAGTCTTTTTCGATGTAAAGGTCCCGGCTGGCCACATAGGCCTCCGGCTGGTAGTAATCGTAGTAGGAAACAAAGTACTCCACCGCGTTGCCGGGGAAAAACCCCTTGAATTCCCGGTAGAGCTGGGCCGCCAGGGTCTTGTTGTGGCTCACGATCAGGGTGGGCATCTGCACCGCCTCGATGATCTTCGCCATCGTAAAGGTCTTGCCTGAACCGGTAACCCCCTGCAGGGTCTGGTACTTGTCCCCGGCTTTAATCCCCGCCGCAAGGGCGGCAATGGCCTCCCCCTGGTCGCCGGCAGGCTGGAAAGGACTTACGACTTCAAACGGGTGCATTCGGCAAGTATGGGAGTTTCTTCCACTTCAGTCAAAGGGGCCGAATTCAACGGCGTATGGAGGATTGCGATCAGGGCGGTTTTTGGGTATTGTTTATAGATGAGGGTATTCAGATGATAAAAAACGCCCTGCAATCGGGAAAATTTGTTGAAATTTAGGAAATTGGTATGAAAAAAAATATTATAGTGAAGCTTCAATGGTAGTCAGCCCGGTAGCAGCCGGAAAATAAATCCCACCTCCCTTCAAGTTAGGGGACAGGAGTAGTAGCATGAATGAAATGGGAACCGGTGTAAGTTTGGCGGAACAGTTTTTTGCTTTGGGGGAGCCCTACGCGGGGGGATTTTATGAGGAAACTGAGCGGGGCCGGTTTTTTCGATTTTCCCGGGCCCAAAGGCGGTTCTGGGAACAGACCCCCCTGGGTACTTACAGAGGAGGCGCCCTGTACCCCTGCGGGATCAAGTACCCCCAGGGCCCGGCGGTGTACCCCGACTATTCCTATACGTTTGCCGTGGACTGGAACCGTCTGGAACAAAAGTGGAGCGGGGCGGTTCCCCTGCTTCGCCGGGAAACGGAACTCTTCCTGGGGGTAGGCGCTCCCCACAATGTCGGGGGCGATATGTACACCCACTCCATGCCCCGCTATGACCGGGTTCTCCGGGAGGGTCTGGACGCCTACGAAGCACGGATCCGTGCCCTGGCCGAGGGTGATTTCCGGGACGGGCTTCTGGACATTGTGGAAGGGATCAGGGTCTATCACCGCCGCTGCCTTGAAACCATTCGGGCCGCAATAAACGAAGAAAACAGGGCCAATGCAGAAAAACTCCTGGCCGCCCTGTCCCGTGTCCCCTTTGCCCCTGCACAGAACATGTACGAGGCCCTGGTCTCCTGGAATTTTATTTATTATGTGGACGGCTGCGATAACCCCGGGCGGCTTGATGCAGACCTTATCCCCTGGCACCGGGGGGAAGATTGTACGCCCCTTTTTGAGGAATTCTTTGTCAATGTCGATGAAAATTCAGGCTGGAGCGCCGCTGTCGGGCCGGATTGTAATGCCCTTACCCTGCAATGCCTCCGGGCGATACAGGGCCACCGCCGTCCCAGTCTGGAACTGCGGGTGAACGACACTACCCCCGCGGAAATCTGGCAGGCCGCGGCGGAATCCCTTGCCGGCGGCTGCGGGGAGCCCGCCCTGTACAACGAGACCCTGTACCAGCGTACCCTTGCGGAACGTTTCCCCCATATTCCCCTTCGGGATCTCCTGCGCTTCAACGGCGGTGGCTGTACCGAAACCATGCTGGCGGGGATCAGCAACGTAGGTTCCCTCGATGCAGGTGTTAACCTCCCCCTGATTTTTGAACCCTATATGCGGAAGAACCTGGAGAGCGCCGGGAGTTTTGAAGTGTTCTACCGGGGTCTTCTGGACGAGATCGCCTGCGCCGTAATTCCGGTACTGGAACGGATCGGCGAATGTCAGGAGCGGCGGGCCGCGGTTCGCCCGCAGCCGGTACGGACCCTTCTTGTTGACGATTGTATTGAAAAAGGGAAAGACTTTAACGCCGGAGGCGCCCGCTGGTATTGGAGTGTGGTCAATTTCGCGGGGCTTATCAACGTCATCGATTCCCTTTTGGCGATCCGCCACCTGGTGTACCGGAAGACAGGCCCGGTCATGGCCCCCGCCGCTTTCCTTGCCGGCCTTGCGGAACAGGAGACCGGTTTCCTGCGCGTGCTTAAAACCTGTCCCTGTTTCGGCGTGGACAATGAGGAGGCCGACACCCTGGCCGCGGATTTTGCAGGCCGGGTTTTTGATCTGCTGGAGGAACGGACCCCCTATCTGGGAGGACAGTTCCTGCCCTCCTCAATTCAGTTTGTTACGTATACCTGGGCGGGTTCTACAGTAGGACCGACCCCGGACGGCCGGGAGCAGGGGGCGCCTCTGGCGGATTCCCTGGGGGCTATTCACGGAAAGGACACGGCAGGCCCCACCGCCCTGCTGAACAGCGTAGCAAAACTACCCCTGTACAAGGCGCTGGGTACGCCTGTCCTCAACCTGCGGCTTAAAAAAGACAATCTTGCCGCCTGTCTGCGTCCCCTCGTTACAGGCTACTTTGCACGGGGTGGAATGCACGTACAGATAAGCTGCTTTTCCCGTGAAGATATGCTGGATGCGCTGGAACACCCGGAACGGCACGAGAACCTTATCGTCCGCATCGGCGGTTACTCCGAATACTTCAACCGCCTTGACAGGGTCCATAAAGAAACCGTGTTACAGCGTACGGAATTTTAGCAGCTTGTACTTGCAGGTTTTATGATTTTCCACGGCTTGGACTGTTATGGCGCCGTGCCGCCGGGTTTGACTGGGGACAGCCGGATGCCCGGGAGCAGCCGCAGGAACAGGCGGATTCCCCCCGCCGGGCTTTGCGGATAAGACGGAACAGTACAAAGCCCAGAAGACCGAATACCAGCGTTCCTGCGATGATGGTGGATAGATTGTCCTGTATAAAATCCATAAAAACCTCCGGAAAACCGGCGCGCCGTTGCGGTTAAGTTCCCCCCGCGCCGCGGTTTTGCCCCCCGGGTCTGCGGACCAAAAGGGCGATGTAGAGGGCCAGGACCGCTAGTCCTGCCGCGGTACCAGCGTTAAAGGCGCCGCCCGCCATGAAGCTGCCCAGCTGGTACACGATGAGGGACAGGGTGTAGCCGAAGAGAAGCTGATAGCTGACGGCGAAAAACGTCCATCTGCCGTTGTTCATTTCCCGCCGTATCGCCCCGATGGCGGCGAAACAGGGAGGGCAGTAGAGGTTGAAGACCAGGAAGGCGTAGGCGGACAGGGCGCTGAAGTTCGCTGCGAATGTTTCCCACATTTCCCGTCCTTCTTCCCCTACTTCCCCGAAGCCGTACAGTACCCCCATCGTCCCCACGACGTTTTCCTTTGCCACCATGCCGGTAATGGTAGCCACCGCTGCGTCCCAGGTGCCGAAGCCCAGGGGGGCAAAGACAGGGGCAATGGCGGAACCGATGAGCGCCAGGAGCCCCTGGTTAAGATCCTGCACCATGCCAAAGCCCCCGCCGGTAAAGCCGAAGCCGGACAGAAACCAGATAAGCACTGCTGAAATGAGGATGACCGATCCAGCTTTTTTGATGAAAGACCATGCCCGTTCCCACATGCTGCGCAGTACGTTAACCGGCCCCGGAACGTGGTAGGCGGGAAGTTCCATGACAAAGGGAGAAACATCGCCCCGGAAAGGCGGGCTTTTCTTGAGGATGATCCCCGACACAATTACCGACAGGATGCCAAGAAAATAGGCGCTGGGGGCTACCCACCAGGCCCCGCCCAGTACTGCGCCGGAGATAAGGGCAATGACGGGGAGTTTTGCCCCGCAGGGCATAAAGGTGGTAACCATAACCGTAAGCCGGCGGTCGTATTCGTTTTCTATGGTCCTGGAGGCCATGACTCCCGGAATACCGCAACCCGTACCGATAAGCATGGGGATAAAGCTTTTCCCCGAAAGGCCGAAACGGCGAAACACCCGGTCCAGAATGAAGGCGATACGGGCCATGTAACCGCAGGCTTCCAGGACCGCCAGGAACAGGAACAGTACCAGCATCTGGGGAACAAAGCCCAGAACTGCGCCCATACCCCCTATAATTCCGTCCAGGATAAGGCTGTTAAGCCATTGTGCGGTCCCCAGGGCTTCCAGCGCGTTTTCCACCAGTACCGGAACACCGGGAATCCAGATGCCGAAATTCTCAGGATCCGGCTTCTCCGCGGTTTGTCCGGCCTCAAAAGCCGCCGTTGCCCCGGCGAAGGCCCCGCCCCCCGTAAGGTGCCAGCCCTCGCCGAAAAGCCCGTCGTTGGTCCAGTCGGTAACCCAGGTTCCCACCGTGGTAACCGAGACAAAGTAGACGATAAAAATGATCGCCGCGAAAATAGGCAGGGCCAGGAAACGGTTGGTAAGCACCCGGTCGATCCGGTCGCTTACCGACAGATCCCCCCGGATCCTGTTCCGTTTGTGGCAGCCGGCCACTACACCGCTAATAAACTCGTAGCGGGCTTCGGTATCCAGGGCTTCAAGATCCTCCCCGTCGTGGAGATCAGCCGGGCCTGCGGAGGGAAGCGTAACTACCGGCTTGGGGGGCTTTGCCTCTTCCGCCAGACTCAGGGCCCGCTCAACGGCTTCGGCTACCCCCGTACCTTTGAGGGCGGAAATGGCGGCCACCGGACAGGCCAGGCTTTTTTCAAGTTTCACAAGGTCAATTGAATCCCCCGATTTGCTGACCGCGTCGATCATATTGACCAGCACCAGTACGGGGATTCCCATTTCCAAAAGCTGGGTGGTAAGGAACAGGTTCCGTTCCAGGTTGGTGCCATCGACGATGTTAAGGATTAGCCCCGGTTTTTGTTCCGTAAGGTAGTTCCGCGCGATGACTTCTTCGAGGGAATAGGGGGAGAGGGAGTATATCCCCGGCAGATCGGTAACAGTTACGTCCCGGTGATTCTTAAGCCGGCCTTCTTTTTTCTCGACAGTTACTCCCGGCCAGTTCCCCACAAACTGGTTGGAGCCGGTTAACATGTTAAAAAGGGTGGTTTTCCCGCTGTTGGGATTCCCCGCCAGCGCTATCGTAATACCCATGCCTTGCTATACTACCAAACCTGTCGGGCTATTCGCTAACTTCGATAATGTCAATATCGGCCTTCCGCAGGGAAAGCTCATAACCCCGGACCATGACCTCCACCGGATCCCCCAGGGGCGCCACCTTACGGACCAGAATTTCCGTGTTCCGGGTGATCCCCATAGTCATAATCCGCTGCTTTACCGGGCCTTCGCCGTGCAGCCTGGTTACCCTGACCGTTTTGCCCGGCGTAATATCGTTCAAGGTCAACATACCCGGCCTTTATACCAGAATAGTATTGGCCATCTCCCGGCTGATGGCAAAACGGGAATCTTTAACCAGGACGATAAGGTTCCCCGCAAACTGGGACACTACCTTGACCTCGCTTCCCACGGTGAAGCCCATAGCCAAAAGCCGGTTTTTCAGATCTTCGGGTCCGCCCAGCTTTCTTACGGTACGGCCTTCCCCAGGTTTTACCAAGGTTAAGGGCATTGAATCAACCTCCATCCCGGTTTCTATGTAAGCAACAGCTTACAATAAATCTTACTTAAAAAATAGTAACTACTAACTTCACTGTCAAGTGGCCACAGTACACAACCCATGTTTATATAGAGGCTTTCCCAAAACTTCAGTTTTTGGGAAAGCCTCTATATGCAGGCCTCTTTACAAACTCACAAAAAGCTGCTATGTTAGTTTTGTATAATATAGTTAGTAAAAGCTAACTATATTGACTGCAGGTCTCCGCGAAGGGGCGGTACGTTTTAGCCTTTTTTGCGGGGTTCCTCAGAGGGTTGTGGGCCGGCCTGCCGGTAATGTCATTACCGGCAGGCCCTTTTTGAAAATTACGGGCCTGGTCGGGCAACGCGGATTCGAACCGCGGACCCCAAGTCCCCCAGACTTGTACGCTAACCAACTGCGCTATTGCCCGGCCGGACCCGTAATTCAGTTTTGAAAAGTCCTTGAACCTTAGCACAGGCGGACAAGTCCTGTCAACACGCCGCATTGTCTTTCGGTCGTAGCCCGGGTTCCGGCCCAATTATCCTCTCCAGGGCCTCGGAGACGGTTTTGTAGTAGGCCGGGTAGGTAATCCCCGGAACCGCAGACTCGCCGATTGAGGTTTCGGCGGTAAGGTAGCCGTCAAAACCGGCTTTCCTCAGGGCGGGTAGTACCTTGCACCAGTCCGCGTCACCCGTGCCCAGATCGACCCAGTTTCCCCCCTGGAATAGCCCGCCTGAACGCTTGAAATCTTTCACGTGTACCCTGCGTATACGCTGCCCAAGGACCTCGATCCAGTATTCGGGCCAGGAGAAGGCCAGGACATTGCCCACATCGAAGTACGCGCCGATGAGGGGATTATCAAGTTCGTCGATAAAACGCGCCATGTCGAAGGGGGACGTGAAAAAGCCGTTCCACACCTGTTCAAGGCACACCTGGACGCCGGAAGCGGCAATTTCATCGCCCAGTTCCCGGTAGCACTCAAGGCTGTTGTCGCGGGCTTCCCGCAGTGACAGGTCGCCGCTTACCCCGCCGGGAACCGAGAGAATGGCCCCGGCGTTCAGGACTTTGGCACACTCGATTTGCCGCCGGATCACCTTGTGCGCCCTCCGGCGGTTTTCCCGGTCGGCAAGGCCGGTAGTGCCGCCCAGCGAAGTCGATATGCTGACCACCGGCAGGGAGTACGTTCGAGAAAGTTCTGTCAGGGCCTCAAGATCGGTTCCTGTTTCAAGTGTGATGGAATGGGCCGAAGATCCGTCTTTGTCAACATTCAGCTCTATGCCCTGGAAACCGGCCTCTTTGACCGCCTTGAACATAGCCTCAAAATCATCGGCGGCGTCTATGGTCCACGCGTTGATGGATTTTTTCATCATCATAACCTCGTTAGTAAACCACTTTTTCCGGACAGCCGCTTTTCATGGAACGGTTACAGGCAAGGGTAAAGAGTACAGATTTGCAGGCATCCTCGTAGGGGGAGCGGATCTTCGAGGCGTCTCCCGACAGCGCGGCGTCCACAAAAGTGCGGTCGCAGAGGAGGCCGAAATCCACATCGGACCTGGTAATTTCCGTGTATTCCCCTGAATCTTTGTCCTGTACGCCGTCGCCCTTGATGACGCTGGCGCTTTTGCCTGCGGCGGCTTTGTTGCCTTCGGTGTACACGGTAACGCTGTCGCAGAGTACGTAGTCCATACGGGAATCCCGGGCGCCGAAGCTCATCTTCGATTCCCACGCTACCCCGTTTTTCGCGTAGCAGCCGGTCATCATGGTGGCAGTAACGCTGTTTTTGAAGGTGATAAGGGTAGTGGAAAGATCGTCGGTAAAGTAGCCGGGACATTCCTTTTGGCCGATCCAGCCCCGCCCCGCGACAGAGTACACCGTGTCGGGCTCCACACCGAGCAGGTAGCGCAGCATATCCATCTGGTGTATGGTCTGCTCCACAAGCTGGCCGCCCGAAGTGAATTTGTTTCTCCACCAGGGAACTTCGGGAATACCGCCGACCCTGGATGCCTGGACGGTCAGGACGGTGTTGCCGGCGATGTAGGTTTTGGCGGCATCGTTGATGTTGTCGTAGCGGCACTGGAACCCCGAAGCGGCTATGAGGCCGCGCTCTTTTACCCGGGCGGCCATTTCCCGCGTAAGGTCCGCGTCAAGGGCGACAGGTTTTTCCACAAAGAAGGGGATGCCCCGCTTGATGGTTTCGAATTCGATGTTTCCGTGGCAGGTTGGCGGTACACAGATGAACACCATGTCGGGCTTTACCTCGTCGTACATGTCAAGGTAATCGGCAAAGGCCCTGCCCTGTCCGGCTTTTTTCGCAAAGCCTTCGGCCCGTTCAACTGTAACGTCGCAAAACCCGGCAAGGCTCAGATCTTTGAACTGTAGGAAATGATCAAGATGATACGCCCCGATACCCCCACAGCCGATTAAGGCCAATTTCTTCATAATTATCCTCCGGTAGCGTACATGCTATTACTGTGGATGGTATCACATCCGGCCTACCGGTGTAAGCGCCGGGTGTCGGCGCGGTTTTGTGTTTGTCGGTGGGCTGCTGGCGATGCCGCCTGGCAGTTTGCAGGGTCAAAAATCGCCTGAAAAGGCAATTTTTGACCTTATGGCATAGCCATAAGGTCTTGAGATTTTAAGCGCGAAGCGCAACAAACTGCTAGCAAAACATCAGTTTTTAAAACAGCCCCAACCGATTATTCAAAATTTGCGACACCCATCTGCCCGGCGGCTTGGGTCAGGGCCTTCCGGCCTCCGGCGTTAAGCCATTCCTGGACAAAGCGGTCCCAGTCGTTAAGGCTGCGGGTACCAAAGACGAACTTGGGAAATTCAACCCGCTCGAATTCCGTCAGGTCCGCTGCCACCACCGGATCGAGCTGGACAAGGAAGTTATTGGGCCACTTTTTATGTCCCATCATTTCGGAAGCGTATGTGGCATGGGTGGTGTTAAAATGATCGTTTCCCATCTCATAACCCAAACGGTAGGGCGGTCCCCCAAGACCGATGTTCTGCCAACTGGCGTTGAGGAGCCCGGTGGTATCCAACTCGCCCGTCCAGGTGGGATGGATGCTATGATCGACATAAAAGAAACTACTGCCGTCGGGATTTTCCTGTACGAAGAACACGTCCTTGCCGAAGACCTTGTTACCACCGCTCTGGATAGTCTCGTAGTAGTCTTCTCCCCGGTAGAGGCTGTTATCAAGAATATGGGCAACCCGCTTCAGCTTGACCGGATCGTTTGCCAGGGCGCTGGGGAACACGAAGGTGTAGGACGGTCCGGACGCGGGCTGGGCGTTGCCGCTGCCCAGAGGTGCCAGGGGCGCCCACAGATCCCAGCTGGTATCTGCAGGTTTTTCATTCAGGCCCATAGCGGTCATCTGCTCCTGTAGTAGTTCCCACAAGGGGTAGTTGACGAAGCCGATACGGTTGTTCAGGGAATACGCCTTAAAAGCCTCCCACTCAACGGTGTACCAGTCCGGCGCCAGAAGACCCTCATCGTTCAGGGTTTTGAGGAAGGTCAGGTATTCCTTTTGGGTACCATCCAGTACCATGTGATTGATCTTCCCGTTTTTGACGTTGTACTGGGCGTCCCCAAAGTAGGCCTGAAGGCCGCCGAGCATCCCGAAGCTCCTTCCGTTGCCAGCGCCGCCGGCAAACCAGGTATCTTTCCTCCCGTTCCCATCGGGGTCATCGTTGCTAACCCGCCGGGCATAGGTTAAAAGCTCGTCCAGGGTTTTCGGCGCCTGCATGTTCAGCTTGGCAAGCCAGTCCTTGCGGATAAAGTTGCCCCAATCTCCCTGGATGGGATAGCGAGGAGCGCCGGGGTACACGTCCTTGTACCGGATATAATTCGCGTAATCCCCGGTAAAATACTGGGCAAAATTCGGCATGTACCGCATTACGAGGGTTGCGTCCATGACAAGGCCCGAATCGTAGAGCTGCTGAATGAGCGAATTATTACCTCCGATGATAATCGCGTCAGGATAATCCCCCGCGGCAAAACGGGTAGAAATCGTAGTTTCCCAATCATTACTGGAAATGGTACTCATGGTAATTTTGGCGTTGTACTTTTTCCCCACATATTCCGCTATCGGATCCGGGTTTGAATTCGGGAATCCGTAGTGGGTAGTCAGGAATTCAATGGTAACCGCTTTGGACAGGTCGTCGTAGCGATACAGAGCCGGATCGATTTTTTTCGGGTTGGCGGGAAGCTGGGCCACCGGCGTAATAGAGGCCAGTGGCGCGTCATTGTATGACCCGGCCCCCGGTGCGGCACCGGAAGATGAACCCTGCTGGCGCCTGGCGCCCGCGAAAACCACCCCCATCATGGCAAGTGCCATGAATCCTGTTACAAGAAATCGTTTCATACTAACCTCCAGAGACATAAAAATATAAGGAACCGTGAATTTTTCACGGTTTGCCTTCGTAATATGGACGCCCTTCGCCTATCCTTTAACCGCGCCGGTAAAGACGCCGTAGATAAAGTACTTTTGCAGAAAGGGGTACACACAGAGAATGGGAACGATGGCCACCACCACGGAGGCCATCTTGAGGGTCTCCGGGGCCATCCGGCTCAGAATGGTCTGCCCGGTAACCACCTGCTGGCTTGAAGCGGTCAAAAGGTTCCGGATGACCAATGAAATGGGAAAAAGGCTGCTGTCCCGGATAAATACCATGGCGTCGAACCATGAATTCCACTGTCCCACCGCGGTAAACAGGGCGATGGCTGCCAGAGACGGGATGGTAAGGGGGGCGATAATACGGACCAGTTTGAGGATGTCCCCGGCCCCGTCAATATCGGCGGACTCGGAAATTTCAGCGGGGATCCCCTCGATAAAGGTTTTGATGACTAGAATGCCGTAGGTGTAGCCCAGACAGGGTAGTACCATGACAATGAATTTGTTGAGGATTTTAAGCTGGGAAAAAAGGAGGTAGGTCGGAATTAGCCCGCCGCCTATCATCATCGTGATGATGATAAAGAGCAGCATATATTTACGGCCCGGCAGTTTTGGTTCCGCCAGGGAATATGAGGCGATAAGGACAAATATGACGGTAAGAAAAGTGGTAAGGATTGTACGGGCCGTGGAAATCCAGAGGGAATTGAAAAATCCATGTTGCCGCAAAATAAACTGGTACGCCGACAGTGTGGGTTTTTCGGGGATAAGCACAAAGTAGAACTTCTGTATCATTTCACCTTCGGAGGTAAAACTCATGCCCAATACGAACAGGAGGGGAAAGAGGCAAAGCAGACAGAGAATACCTACCAGCACACAGATAACAATCTGATAAAATAATTCCGCCCTGTCCGTAATTTTTCGCAAACCTCTCTTCATCATCAACGCCCCCTACCACATGCCTCTGCCGCTGAATTTGCGGGAAATGGAGTTTCCCAGACTGATCAGGACCACCCCCACCGCGCCGTTCAGTATTCCCACCGCTGCCCCAAGCCCGTATTTGAATTTCCCCAGCCCCTCCCGGTATACCCAGGTGGGGATCACGTCCGCCACATCGTAAACCTGGGTGTTGTAGAACATCAGGATCTGCTCAAAATCCGTCGTCATAATACTGCCGATGGACATGGTAAGCACAAAGCCGATGATGGGCAGAATACAGGGGAGCGTAACGTACCACACCCGCTTAAAGGGTCCGCATCCGTCCAGTTTGGCCGCCTCAAATAACTCGGTATTCACCGAACTAAGGGCCGCCATATAGAGGATGGAACTCCAGCCGATGCTTTTCCAGATCGATGAAAAAATGATGAGAAAGAGGAACCAGAACGGATCGAGGAAGAAATTGATCCTCCCGCCGGTGGCCAGTTCAACCAGTTGGTTAACCACCCCGGCGCCGGTGGAGAAGAAGGCGAAGAATATCCCGTACACGATAACCCACGAAAAGAAGTGGGGGATATATACGATAGTTTGACTAACCCGTTTGTAGACCCGGTTTTTGATGTCGTACAGGCAAATCGCCAGGATGATGGGCGGAATAAAACCGAAAAGAAGTTTTAAGAGGGAGATAACCAGCGTATTCCGTACCGACCGGAGAATCGCCGGGCTGGTAAAGACGGTTTTGTAATTCTCCAAGCCCGCCCATTGAGCGGTAAACAGGTTATTGCCTATTCTGAAATCCTGAAATGAAATGACAAGCCCCATAGCCAGGGGTATATAACTGAAAAGAAGGTAATACGCGGCAATGGGTATAAACATAACATAGAGGAAGCGGTGTTTGTAGGCCATCCGTTTCCACAACGGTTTAGCCATAGCAGAGGTACGCCGTTCAGACATGACTGTCATCCATTCCGGCAATAAAATTTCCGGGTAGAGAGTCCGGACTTGCATGCGGCGCGGCTTTTGCGTATATTACTGGATTTCTAATATTTACCGGGGGGGGGGGGGGG
>JAITJW010000208.1 GCA_031278715.1 Treponema sp.
GTTTTGGGGCGTGTGACATACCACCCGCGGGGGGGCGTGGGGGGGGTTTGTTGTTAATTCCTGCACCCCCCCCCCCCCCCCCCCCCCGCCTAAAAAAATACCGGGACCGGGAACTTCCCGGCCAGTTTATTATCCTTGTACTAAAACAGGCAAACGTGGTATGAGTATAAATTTTAAGGACTTAGCTGATTTTAGTTCACCTTTTTACAAGGGGAATCCCCTGGAATATTTTCCGGGGAACACTTTTTGGTCCTCTGTCCGAATTTCTGGAACGCAAATACGGCGGTAAAGCGGTGTCCAATTACCGGGGCGATCTTCCCAACACCCGTTTTACGATTGACCGGTTCATCCCGGCTTCGGTAACAAATGCAAATCCCATCGTCCCCCCTCAATGGCTACCGGATTGGCAGCGGGGGAGACCTGGTGTCCCCTCCGGAAGGCCCCACCCGATAGATTTTTCAAGGCGCCGTTTCGTGCGTGAAACTGAGAATTGTTGTTGCCAAAAAACAGCTTGCGTTGACGTAAATTCTGTGAGATAATGGATAAAAGTTTGCGGCAGTTAATTACCCTTTCCAAAGGATGGTGCTTGCCGCAGACCTTCAAAACAATTTGCGTAGCGAGTTGTCAGGAGTTTGTTGCGCGTAGCGCTTAAAATGGTATAAATATTCATTTTAATGAATATTTATACCTTGCGAACCCCGAAAACAGCCTAGCAATCGTGGTTTTTGCATATTTATGCAAAAACCTGCAGGTACAACGGGCTGTTAGCCTACTAATCCGGAGGAGCGGCATTATGGTAATGAAAAAGATGGTACTGTTGTTATTGTTGGCGGTGGCGGTTGGCGTCTTTGCCCAGACGGACGATTCTGACAGCAGGATAGTCCAGTGGACCGAATTTTTAGGCCGTAATCCCAATGACGCCGATGCGTACAACAACCGGGGCAGTACCTATTATGTCAAAGGGGATTATGACAACGCCATAGCGGACTACGCCCAGGCGATCAGAATAAATCCCAATCATGCCAACGCGTACGGCAATCGGGGCAACGCTTACTATGCCAAAGGGGACTTGGACAGGGCCATTACGGACTACACCCAGGCTATCAGGATAAATTCAACGTATACCGAGGCGTACAACAACCGGGGCGCCGCTTACTATGGCAAAGGGGACCTGGACAGGGCCATTGCGGACTACACCCAGGCTATCGGGATAGACCCCAATTATGCCACGTCCTATTACAACCGGGGCAGCGTCTGGTATGCCAAAGCGGATTATGCCAAGGCCCGCGCAGATTGGGAGAAAGTACTACAGATTGCCTCCGGCAATGCCGACGCGCGGCGTAGTCTTGAGGTATTGCGGATCATGGGGTATTAAGCCGGAAGACCGGCGGACAGGATTGGGCGGTGTTGAGGAGCCGGCCCTCATGTTACTGAGGGGCCGTCTTCTCAATCGCCTTTTTTGAAATGATTTTTAAATATTTATATCATGGGATGTCTGGGCCCTGAGGTCCATCTCCTCACATACACTACTGAGTTTACGGCAGAACTGTGCGGACTGATAGATTTTTTATTAGAGGTCTTGGAGTATATTTTAATAAATTGAGCCGCTTTCAAAATTAAGCGGGTTTTGAAACAGCCTGCGGGTAAGTTCGCCCCGGCGGCGCATGCCGCCCGCGGGGTTCTGCCCTTGCAGCCTGTGTACTGGCGGGTAGTCTATTTTGTCAACAGGCCCGCCAAAGACGGGATAGAGATAAAATTCCCAATTGCCCCCCCCAAGCTGGAGAGGAAAAATACCAAAAGAGCCCGGCTGATCCGGTTCCGGTAGAATCCTTTTATCGTAGACACGTCAAGGGAAATGTTTTGCGCATCCTCCACCCTGGGTTTCCGCAGGCTTGCCTCCATAAGGCCGGAGAAGAACCCCACCCCGATAAAGGGATTGATGGTGGCGATGGGGGCGCCGACAAACGAGACAAGAACTGAAAAGGGATGTCCCAGTGCAATGATGGTCCCCAGGGCAGCCAGGGAGCCGTTTAACAGCACCCAGCGCAGCAGCATGGCACGGCTAATATCCGCGCCGGAACGGAAGAAGCCCACGGCAATAAGGGCGGCAATGGCAAGGGGGATAAGCCAGCCGATCAGTTTGGAAAACCAGCCCCCTTTTGGAACGGTGTCCAGTTCGTGTACATCGGTACTACATTCCCCGGCGGCAATTCTTTCCAGCTGGGTCTTGATGCCCTGCAGATGACCGGCCCCGACTACCGCGGCGATGCGCGGGGGACCGGAAACAAGGGGGCTTGTGTCGTTTCCCGCGGCCGGGGGGCCGGCCATGCCCCGGAGGCTTTGCCATATCCGGGCCGCCAGATAATGGTCCCGCTCGTCGATCAGCGTGGACTTTACGGGTGGCAGGTACAGGGCAAGTTCCGTCATCATACCTTCAAGTTCGCCGCTTTTTTTCAGGTTTTCAATTTCCTGTTCGCTTGGTTTTTCCGTACTAAAGGCTCCGGAAATGAGGGATGCCAGAAGTTTACATTTGTTCCACAGCCCGCAGCGCGCCCAGGCCCGGCGCAGGGTAATCTGTACTTCCCGGTCGCAGAAATAACAGGGAATCCCAAGTTCCCCGGCAGTTTCCACGGCGGTTTTCATTTCTTCGCCGGGTTTAACTCCCAGTTCATCTCCTATGCGGCGCTGGAAACCGGAAAGTACCAGATTGGCGATAAGGAGGAAGCCCCGGCCTTCCTTGAAAACCCTGGAGACGTTAAGCTGTTCCCAGTTTTCTTTTTGCGTCATGGAATTGTAACGGTTCTTGTCCAATTCCACGCAGACAATGCCGGGGTTCTCGTCCCGGATTATCCGGCGGACTTCCTCTATGCTTTCCCTGGACACGTGGGCGGTACCGATAAGGATTATTTCCTTTACGGTTTTTCCCTTCCCCTCTCCGGTGGGCAAAAAAAGACGCAGTTTATGATCGTCCATCGAACATCCTTCTCTCTGGTTTTGAATTCTCTAAAAAATTGCGAGATTCCGTTCTTCCAGGGCCCAGGTGATAAGCCGCCATTCGGGAATGGTCATCCGCTGTTCATAGTTCATTATTTCGGAGAACATGGTATTCGCCAGTCTGCTGATTCCCTTAATGTCGTAGTAATTTGCCAGGTAGTAGAGCATCCTGACCTTTAGGCTGAGGTCTTTTTCCTGGTTAACCTGCCGGACCACCCCATCGTCCCCGTTCATGTCCAGGTAAAGCCTTACCATGGCGTATTCCAGGCTGTCCCGGGCAAGTTTGCGCAGGACAATATTCGCAAAATCCCGGATGTTTCCGGGCTGATCCATGCGCCGCCAGCTCATCATCGCCAAAACAGCATAACTCCATTCGTTAGGCGCCTGGTTGTAAGCCTGGATAAAGGCGTTCCTTGCCTCTTCCCACTGGTGGTTCCGTAGCTTGAGCATTCCAAGCCCTTCATGGGCAAAGTAATAGTCGGGCCGCAGCCGGATCAGGGTTTGGTAATCCGCTTCCGCCCCGGCGTAGTCCCCGGTTTCGTCCTTGATTCCCGCAGTGTAGACGTAGGAAAGAAAATGGTCCGGGTTAAGGCTTTGGGCGTAGGTAAATTCTTCCAGGGCCGGTTGTTTGCGGTTCAGGTCCAGCAGTACTATGGCCCGGTCTATCGAGATCCAGTAATCATTACCGTCCAGTTCCCGTGCAGTGTCCAGGTCCGCAAGGGCCTGTATCAGAAAACCCGCTTCCCGGTAGAGCCGGCCCCTTTCGCCCCACAGGGACGCTTCTTCGGGGTAGAGTTTTAACCCTTTGTTCAGCAGTTCCTCAGCGTTTTGGGGGTTCTTGACGTAACGGTACACCCCGGCCCGGCCCAGCAGGGCTTCCAGGTTCTCCGGTTCCCGGGCAAGGGCCTGGTCAAAATAGGCGGCGGCCGCGGTAGTTGACCGGGTCTGGCCCCGAATGGCGATATTGCCCAGATCGATAAGGGCGCCGACGTTTTCAGGATCAATTTTGATGATCCGCTCTAACGTGGCTTTCTGCTCCCGTTCCTTGCCCTGGGCCCCCTGCAAGGTGGCAAGGATCAGCAGGGCCTGGGTATTTTCCGGTTCCTGTAGCAGAATACCGTTGACGATTTCCCCGGCCACGGACAGCTCTCCCGCGGAGCAGAGAATCGACGCCTTAAGCAGGAGGGTGTGGCTGTTTTGGGCATCTTCCCCTTCAAGCAGATCAAACAGGGCCAGGGCCCCTTCATAATCCCCTTCTTCAAGTAAAGCGTATACCCTGGTAAGGATGCTGGTGATGGTGTCCTCTTCGGGGGCCGGAACTTCGGGCGGGGTTTCAGGCGGCGTCTCGGGTAAAGCGGGCAGCTCCGGAACCGGTGGCGCCAATTCTGGTGGCGCTGGCATTGGCGGCGCTGGCATTGGCGGCGCCAGAATTGGCGGCGCTGCCGGAGTTGGCGGCGCCAGTATTGGCGGCGCCAGAATTGGCGAAGATACGCAGGAAACGATCAGAACCAGCGGGAGAAACAGGAAACAGCGTATTCTCATATAATAACCTTGCGGTAGATAGACTTTATTAAATTATCGGCATATCCGCAAGGTTGGTTTATGAGAGTTCTTTCACGGTCTTTTCCGCCTCCTCCCACTGGTTGTCCATGGAACGGATAAGGGCAATCTGGCTGCGGCAGCGGTCAAGGTTGTGGAGGGGCCGTTCTGTATGGTAGTAATGATCCCCTTCAAGGTAGTCGGTAAGGAAGCGCAGGGCCATGATCTGGGTCATGTTTCTGCCGGATTCGCAGATAAGTGTGTATTCGGCAGGAACAAGAAAGAAACGGGCTTCGGAAAGGTAGCCTCCCACAAGGGCACGGAACAGGGCCATATCAAACCCTGCCCCGGAAAGGTCCTGCGCATCTTCACGTACCCTGGTGGCAACGCTACGGATAAGATCCCCCAGGTCAAAGAGGCTGGTGCCGGGCATTACCGTATCCAGGTCGATGATACAGAGGGCTTCGCCGGTGTTTTCGTCCAACAGGATGTTGTTCATCTTGGTATCGTTGTGGCAGATCCGCTCAGGGATGGTCCCCTCCCATAGGGAACGGATCAACAGGCTCCCCCGCTTTTCGTTTTCAAGCAGAAACTCTATTTCTCCCCGGCAGCCGCCGGCTCTGCCAAACTCGTCCCTTTGCAGGGCCTGGTGAAAACGGGTATAGCGGGTTTCCATGTTGTGGAAGCCCGGTATCGTCTCAATAAGCCGTTCTCCCCCTATGTCGGCCAGTTGATTCTGGAAACGGCCCACGCTTTTACCCAGAAGGGCCGCCTCCTCCGGCGACGAGGCTAAATCCCCGCCACGCGCGTTTTCAATAAAACAATAGCTGCGCCACCAGCCGCCCTCCGGGTCCCTGACAAAGGGCTTTCCGTCCCTGGCGGGTATCACGGTCAGTACACGGCGGCTCCGGTCTCCGGCGCCTTCCAGCTTTTCCCTGATATGCCTTGTTACACGCAGGATGTTTTCCATCACCTCGTCGGGCCGGGTAAATACCCGCTCGTTGATGCGCTGATGGGTATAATGCAGCCGGTTTCCCCCCTGGTTCCAGGTTGAAACAAAGGTATCGTTAATATGTCCATTTCCAAAGGGGATAAGAGTTTCCAGGTCCCCGTAAATAAAAAAGCGGTCCAGGATCGTCCTGAGCAGCGCCTGTTTTGAATTAGCTCCCGAATCGGTCATAAAGCAAAGTATAGTTCCTCCGCCCGTATAATCAAATACCCCGCATTGAATTGTCCTGGAGAAAAAGACTAGAATATACCAGTGAGAAAATCTGTTTTTGTTCGTTTTTTTAGTTTTTTAGGACTTTACCTTCTGATATTTGTGGCGCTTGTAAGTCTGCAGTTCACGAAAAACGGGGCTTTTTCCCTGCGGGCGTTCAGTTTACTGGTGGAAGGCCGGTACCGTGTTCCTGATGAGGGGGAGATTGTCCCCTACGAAGGGGTTTCCCCCCTGAACGGCGGCTCAAGCGTTTTTTACGGCGGCCTTGAATTCCCCCTTCCCGGTAATTCTTCCCCGGAGGAGGGTCTTTACCTCTTGGACGGGATGGGCAACCGCCAGTTCTGTTTTCCCCAGTACATGGCGGTGGAGGAAGGGGGGATACGGTTCTACCTTTCCGGCGGGGCGGATATTTTTTTTACCACCGGCGGGGAAGGGGCGGAACTGAGGATCTTCGGGAATTTTGACGGGGATATATTCACAAGTCTGGAAATTCCCTACCGGCCCCTTAAAAACTCCCGTATACGGGACACGGAATCCGGCCGGTTTTTTATAGCTGCCGATGGTCATGATTACCAGTTTAACCGGGCTGTCCTGGAGGGCCGTAATGCGGTGCTTTTGCAGCGGGGCGGCCCGCCTGTCTCCTACGGTCCGGCGGGAGAAGGGCGGGAATGGCGGGCCGAAGACTATACCCTGGAGGAAGGGGAGAGCATAGAAACTTACCGTGCAGCTATAGCCCGCTGGGTAGACAAAAATTACAGTACCTGGGGTCGGCTTGTCCCCTCCCGCAACGAGGAAGATATGGTTATTGCCTACGGGGGAGAAGCCCTGCTCCGGGGCGTGTTTAAGGGGGCCCTTTCATCGGCGTCCCGGGTTTTTACCTCCGGTTCCCGGCAGGCCTACGAATCGTCGGTGTATATGGGTGGCATGGCTACGGCTTACCGGGGTCTGGCGGCGGTGGAGGCGGAACAACTGGCCCGGATTACGGACAACCTTGACAGGGCTTCCCCGGATCTTTTTTCAGATCATCATGTCGTTGAATTTCTGGCTGCCCGGGGTCAGGAAGAACTTCTGAACCGGCTAATTCCCCGGATTCGTGCGCTGGATTCCCCGACGCTGGCCCAGCTTCCGGGGCTGCTGGAAGCCCAGGTTGAACTGATTAGGCACCGGCCCCAGGCTCTTGAGGGTGTTTTTGATTCCCTTGCCGCCGGGCATAAGGATGTTCTTTCAACGGCTCTGCGTTACGTGGCCCCGGGTGAGCGTTACGCCGGGGCCCTGGTCCTGGCCTTTGAGGGGGACCAGGCCGATATGGAACTGAACCTTAGACTGGGAAAGGCCCTGGCGGACTGGGGGGAAGCCACAGGCCGGGAAGACTGGGGGGCCATAGGGCGTTCTATGGTCCTTTCCGTGCTGTCCCTGGAAGACGGAGAGGGGCGGGTTGTCTCCACCTTGATAATCAACGACGGGGGGGGCCTGTCCGGGGAACCCCGCGCCTATATCAGCAGCGCGCTGCTCTACCGGATCCTTGAAATTGGGGATTACCGGCCCAAAACCCTTGCCCTTGGCACCGCCGGTTCCGGTCTGTGGGCCTGGACCGCTTCCCCGGATATTCAACTGACACGGGAAGGTCAGGTTTTGGATATTGCCATACGATTTCCCGCGGGGGAAAGCCACTACGTACTTATCCGGGGCCTTGGTCCTTTTTACCGTCTGCAGTTTTACGGGATGGACTGGAGATCGGACCCCAATTTTGAACGCTACGATTCTTCCGGCTGGGCCTACCACTCCCAGGAACGGATCCTGGCGCTTAAAGTAAAACACCGGACCGCGGTAGAGCATGTCAAAATTTACCTGGGGACGGCCCCTCTCCCCGCAGATTAAGACACGGTAGCCGGGGTCCCCCGCCGGGTGCTTCGCCCTTGTTCCAGGACGAACCGGTATCCGGGTACTGCCGGGAAAAATTCACGGCAGGGCTTCTTTTTCAAAACTTCTTCAAGAAAATTAAGAAAATAATGGCAATTTTGTCTTTCGGAAGGTATAATAAGGCAACCAGGCAAGTAAATTTGACTTTTTTGAACATATAGAGTAGCCTCGATGCGTTGAATTTATCCACAAGGGAGATAAAACAGAGTGACCAAGAGGGATTTCCCCAAAATCCACTTCTATGACCAGGATTTTGTCGACATCTACGACAAAACCTGGGCCTGGATACAGGATTTCTGGAATGGGTGCAGCGAACAGGGTACGGCGGATGATCATTTTTTTTCCTACCCCGGTAGTTCCGTGGTTCAGCAGATAGATGCCATCTTTTCCTCCTT
This sequence comes from Treponema sp., assembly GCA_031278715.1. Taxonomy (GTDB): domain Bacteria; phylum Spirochaetota; class Spirochaetia; order Treponematales; family Breznakiellaceae; genus JAISFT01. The sequence goes on from JAITJW010000208.1 coordinate 8,068, forward strand.
TTTTTTGGTCTACTCCAACCGGATTTACCAGGCCCATCCCACCCTCGATATGTTTTACAGCCGCCAGGAGCCCAATGGGGCCATCCGCTGCGCTTACAACATCGAAACCGGACGGCCGGTAAGCGATCAGGAGAATCCTGAGGGCCTGGGGGTCCCCCTGTTTGCCTGGGCGGAATTCAACCTGTACCACAAGTCGGCAAATAAAAAGCGGGTTAAGGATGTTCTTCCCATTCTTCACCGCTACACCGGCTGGATCGACAGGACCTTTAAGAGGCCCAACGGCCTGTACGAGGCGCCCCTTTCGGTAACGGGGATGTTGAACTCCCCGCGGGAAGAGGCGGTTTACCTGCTGGATTTTAACACAATGATGGCCATCAATGTACTCTACATGTCTGCCCTGGCAGATATTCTGAACGACAAGGAGTCCAGTTTTCAATACAAAAAGCAGTATTTTTCCCTTAAGGCCCGGATCAACACGCTGATGTGGAACGGGGAAGATGGTTTTTACTACGATATTGATAAAAACGAACGCCAGCTTCCCGTTAAAACCATAGGGGGGTACTGGCCCCTGCTGGCGGAAATACCCAACGACGACAAGGCCGACCAGATTATTACCAAGCTGCAGGACCCCCGGTACTTTGGCGCTCCCCACCCGTTTCCGTCCCTTTCGGTAAGCGAAAAGGGCTTTGACGAGACCGGCAACGGCTACCTGGGTTCCGTGTTCCCCCATTTGACATTTATGGTGATCAAGGGTCTGGAACGCTACCAGCGCTGGGACCTGGCCAGGGAAAACGCGATCCGCCACCTCTACTTTATGCTGGATTCGATGAGCCACGACGGGAACCACCACAAGGGGAACCTGTGGGAGGCTTACCTGCCCATGAAAGAGGGGCCCGCCCGCTGGCAGGACAGGCCGGAGTTTCCCCGGCCCCAGTACCTTACCTACGACGCCCTTTCCACGATATGCCTGACTATCGAAAACATTGTGGGCCTCTTTATCTCCCTGCCCCGGAAAACCGTTGACTGGATTATTCCCAGCCTGGAGATCATGGGGGTGGAGAACCTTTCCCTTAAAAAAAACATGATCACCATCCTGTCCAACAAGAGCGGCCGGGGCTGGGAAATACACATGGAAAGCGAGAAACTTTACTACTTTACGATTAACATTCTGGGCAAGAAAAAAAAGACGCTGCCCATCCCCTCGGGCAAGTGTTCAATGCTTATCGACAAACTGTAAAACAGGCCCGTTCACAAACGGGCGGAGAAAACAGGGAGTAAACGGTTTCCGGTTCCCCCGATTTCCGGTTCCCCGGTTCCCGGTTCCCCGGTTTTCTCCGCCTGATGCTTCTACATACGCCGGCCTTTCGCTGCGGGCCGGGTTATTCTTCTTCTTCCTTCACCTGGAAGGCCGCGGCCGCCTTGATCACGTCTTCGGCAATGCGGCCCGAAATCGGCGCGTAGTGATCAAAGGCCACTTCGAAAGAGCCGGTACCGCTGGTGATCGACCGCAGATCGATGGAGTAACGCAGCAGTTCTGCATGGGGAACCTCCGCCCGTATCTCCGCAATACCGCCCCCCACGTCGTCCTGGCCCAGTATTTTGCCCCGCTTGCCCGAAAGGTCGCTCATTACGTCCCCCAGGTACTTGTCTTCAACAAAAACCGTCAGGTTCATGACAGGTTCCAGCAGCGTAGGATTGGCCTGGCGCATGGCCTCACGGAACGCGTTGCGGGCGGCCAGCTTAAAAGACAACTCAGAAGAATCTACCGGGTGGTATTTGCCGTCCACAATGGCCACTTCTACGTCCACTACGGGGTACTGCGCAACGGTACCACGGGCCATGCCCTCGGCCACACCTTTTTCCACACCGGGGATGTAGTTCTTGGGTACCGCCCCACCGAAGATCTTGTTTTCGAATTTGTAGCCTTCCCCCCGGCCCAGGGGACCAATGTCCAGCAGCACTTTACCGTACTGGCCGTGACCGCCGGTCTGTTTCCTGTGGGTGTACTCGGCGCTGGCCTTTTTCGTGATCGTTTCCCGGTAGGCTACCCGTGGCATGTGGGTCTCCATCTCGATCTTTTGGTTCTGCCGGATCTTGTCCAGGATAATGTTGATCTGGAGTTCCCCCATGCCGGAGATCACCGTCTCTTTGGTCTCGGTATTGAAAATATACCGAAACGTGCGGTCCTCTTCCGCGGCCCTGACCAGGGATTCGCCCAGCTTGTCTTCCTCTTTTTTCTGGACCGCGTTCACCGCCACCGAATGGACAGGTTCGGGAAGCCTGAGGTGCAGGAAGTTAAGGCCCGCCTCCCCGGCGGTAATCGTATCGTTGGTTCTAAGTGTGGCAGCCTTGGCGATAATGCCCACATCCCCGGCGTACAGTTCCTTTACCTCCTCCAGCTTTTTCCCGACACAGATGTAAAGTTTGCCGATCCGCTCCTTTTTATTTTCTGAAACATTCAGGACCTCGGTATCGGAGGAGAGTTTCCCCGTGATCACCTTGATCCAGGAGAGTTTACCGGAGAACTGATCGTAGGTGGTTTTAATAACCAGGGCCGAAAGGGGCTTGTCCGGATCCACCGGCGCCTCGTGTTCCCTACCCTCCCCGTCCAGGGCAAGGTCCCTGGCGGTATCGGGCAGGGGGGCTATGTCCGCCATAAACCCAAGAAACGGAAAAAGGCCGGAATTCTTGAGCGCGGAACCGGCAAAAACAGGCACGTATTTGTGATCCGCTATGGCCTCAATAAGTCCGTCATGCATCTCCTGGGCGTCCAGGGAACCCTTGTCGATGTAATGCTCCATCAGGGTATCGTCACCATCGGCAGCGGCCTCGATAAGGCGCTCACGGGCCGCAGAGATCTCTTCCCGGTACTCAGGGGGTATGTCCCCCTCTTTTTCCAGGGCCGAGTCCTGGACAAACCAGGCCCGCTCGTTAAGCACGTCGATCACGCCCTTGTAGTTTGCCCCCTGTCCCATAGGCAGGGTGAAAGGTACGGGCTCCACCTTCAACTTGTCCTTAATATCTTCCAGAATTCTTTTGAAATCCGCCCGCTCCTCGTCCAGCCTGGTAACGTAGAGCCCCCGCGGCTTCCGGCGGCTTTCAAGGTTACGCCATAGTTTGATGGTCTCAATCTGAACCCCTACACGGCTGTCAACCGTAAGGACGGCGAATTCACTGGCCCGGAAGCTCAGGATCACGTCCCCGACAAAGTCCGACGATCCTGGGGTGTCGAAGATGTTGATCTTCTTGCCGTTCAGTTCCACGTGGGCCAGGGCACTGTGGATGGATATTTTCCTTTCGACCTCTTCGGGGAAAGAATCGCCCACGGTTTTTCCCGATTCGACGGTTTCCGGCCTGGGAATTACCCCTCCGGCAAACAGGAGGTGTTCAAAAAGGCTTGTCTTGCCGGTCCCTCCATGACCTGCAATTGATACATTCTTGATGGCGCTCGTACTATGACTCATAGGGACTCCTTTCTGGGGTACTTTTGGGTTGATAGTATGATGGAACGGACATGAGCGGATTGTCAAGAAAAATGTCTTTAACTTATAATCAAATAGATGGATGAACGGAAACGAACCATTAACGATCTGGAACTTAAAAAAATGGAGGCCCGGCGTTCCCTGGATCTTCTGTACGAGGATTTTGGGGGGAAACTGTTTGGCCGTTTTCCCGGCCAGGAGACCCTTTTGGGTGAAACCGCGGAAGATTACCTTAGGTTCCAAAAAGAACTAACGGATTCCCAAAGCCTTGTTCAGCTTGCGGAGGCGGATGTCAGACGGCTTAGCGAGCTGGAAGAAGATATCCATGCCAAAGAACGGGAAAACGCCCTCGTTTCGGCGGAATTTCCCAACGCGTGTGTCGATGTAGGCCGGGATGCCCTGGGCGAAGAACGGTTTTCCACCCTTCTGGAGACGTACCGGCAGCAGGTTGAGGGCCTTATCCCCAAGCTGGAAGAAGTAAAGGGTAAACTGGAGGAACTGGACGACCGGGCCGGTTCGGGATTCTTCGGCTGGATCGGGAAGAACACCCAGGGCGCGGTGTACCGGACCCTTGCCGCCCGGCATCAGGGAAGCCTGAAAAAGCTGTACGCCGCGGCGGGGGAAAAGCTGGCCGCCCCGGAGCATGAATCCCTGGTTTCCGGGCACGATCTGGAGGACGCGGTCCGTATCCTGCGGGACATGAAGGCAGAGATCGTCGCCCGGAACCGGGACTTGGCGGCCTTACGGGAAGAACAGCACCGCCTTAAAGCCGGCCCCGGGCCGGAAGGCGGGCCCTTTAGACGAATTCAAAAGCTGGAAAAGCATATCGCCTTTATCCGTTCAGAACTCAAGGCCGTGTACCGCCGCCTGGGGGCAGAGGCCGTAGCCGGGGGACAGGAAGGGCAGTTTGACCGGTTCTTTCAGCCTGAGGATCAGCGGATCATAGAAATGGGCAGGCAGAGCGGGGAAGCTATCGCCGGATACGACCGGTCAATCGAAAAACTCAAGACTTCCATTGCAATTGACGAAAAAAAAGCAGAGATCGAAAGGATGAAGCGGGCCGTTGTAGAACAGGAACAGCGTATTGCCGGCGCGGAAGAACGAATTCGGAACATAAAGGCGCAAATTGAAGAAACCGAAGCCCGTATTAAAGAACTTTCCAAACTTTTGTAAACGGAACCCCTCAAAGCCGGACGGTTTTGAAACCGGTCCGGCAGGTACCTTATGGCAGTAAAAACACCAAAAAAAACCGGCCCCCTTCCCCGGGGTTCCGGTAAAACAACCGCGGCAAAAGTAAGCGCGGCAAAGACGGAGGGCGCCACGGCAGTCTACGACGAATCCAAGGTAAAGACCCTTTCCTCACTTGAACATATCAGGCTGCGGACCGGCATGTACATCGGGCGGCTGGGGGACGGCAGTAACCCCGACGACGGTATCTACGTGCTTCTTAAAGAGGTCATCGACAACAGCATTGATGAATTCATCATGGGCAACGGTAAACTTATCGAGATCCAGATAAAAGGGCAGAACGGGAATGTGATGGTCAAAGTCCGGGACTACGGCCGGGGCATCCCCCTGGGAAAACTGGTGGAGTGCGTGTCGGTGATCAACACGGGGGCCAAGTACAACGACGATGTGTTTCAGTTTTCCGTCGGGCTGAACGGGGTGGGGACCAAGGCGGTAAACGCCCTGTCCTCGTACTTCCGGGTGGTGTCCATCCGTCAGGGGGAATTTGCGGAGGCGGTTTTTGAGCGGGGCATCCTAAAAAAAGAGCGGAAAGGAAAACTCAAGGACAAGCAGAAGGACGGCACCTTTGTCGAATTTATTCCGGACAGCCAGGTCTTTGGAGATTACCAGTTCAACACGGAATTTGTGGAGCGGCGGATACAGAACTGCGCCTATTTGAACACCGGCCTTGTGCTGGCCTTCAACGGCAAGGAGTTCCTCTCCAGCCGGGGACTCCACGATTTGCTGAGCGAGGAAACCGGGGAAGAGAACCTCTACCCCCTGGGCTACTACAAGGGGACACCCACAGGGGACGGTTCTCTGGAATTCGCCTTTACCCATACAAACAACTACGGGGAAGAGTACTTCTCGTTTGTAAACGGCCAGTTCACCAGCGATGGGGGAACCCACCTTTCGGCTTTCAAAGAGGGCTTTCTGAAAGGTATTCAGGCCTACTTCAAAAAAGACTACCGCAGCGAAGATATTCGGGAAGGAACCATTGCAGCGGTGGCGGTAAAAATCAAGAACCCGGTTTTTGAAAGCCAGACAAAGAACAAGCTGGGGAATTCGGATATACGGGCCTGGATAGTTCAGGAAACCCGCGCAGCGGTGGAAGACTGGCTCCACAAAAACCAGGAGGCAGGCAAGGCCCTGGAACGGAAGATACTGGCCAACGAAAGCCTGCGGACAGAACTTAACCAGGTCAAAAAAGAGGCGCGGGAGGCAGCCAAGAAGATCGCCCTTAAAATACCTAAACTTAAAGACTGCAAGTTCCATCTGGAAGACGGCAAGGAAGGGGAAAATTCCACCATTTTTATTACCGAGGGGGATTCCGCCGCGGGTTCTATGGTTTCCAGCCGGGATGTGATGACCCAGGCCATTTTCGCCCTTAGGGGAAAAGTAGAAAACATGTTCGGCAAAAAACGGGCCGCCATTTATAAAAACGAGGAACTCTACAACATGATGATGGCCCTGGGCATTGAAAACGATCCTTCCGGACTCCGCTACGGCAGAGTCGTTATCGCCACCGATGCGGACTTTGACGGCTTTCATATCAGGAACCTGCTGCTTACGTTTTTTCTCTCCTACTTTGAAGAACTGGTAACCGCCGGCCGGATCTATATCCTGGAAACCCCCCTGTTCCGGGTACGGACAAAAAAGGAAACCCGCTACTGTTATACCGAAAAAGAGCGGGATGCTCTGGTAGCGGAACTGGGCTCCGGCAGCGAAGTTACCCGCTTTAAGGGCCTGGGGGAGATCAACCCCAAAGAATTCGGTCAGTTTATCGGGGAAGATATGCACCTGGTACCGGTCTCGGTGAACACGCTGCGGATTGTCCCCCAGGTTCTGGATTTTTACATGGGCAAAAACACCCCGGAGCGCCGGGAATACATCATGAAGAACCTTATCGACGAAACAGGATAGGAGGTCTGTTTTGATGGTCTGCTTAATGTTATTATATATGCGGAGGAATTATGATGGATGAATGTCTGATCCTGGTGGATAATTCAAATGTCTTTATCGAAGGCAGGAAATTCGCGGCCCGGCACCGCGGCGTATTGAGAAAACCGGCAGATCAGTATGATCCTGTTGACTGGTCCTGGCGTATTGATTTTGGTTCACTATTAAAACAGGTTGCCAATGGCCATCGAATCATAAAAGCTATTCTGGTTGGGTCCACCCCCCCTCCCAATGATTCGCTGTGGCGGGCAGCAGAATCTCAGGGTTTTGAGGTAATAACCCATGAGAGAAGTCATTCGACCGGGGAAGAAAAGGCGGTTGATACGGAATTATTGGCAAGCGGCCTGGAGATACTCTATGAGCATCCGCGTCCTGCTATTATGAAGCTTCTTTCCGGTGACAGGGATTTTATGCCCCTGATTAAGCGGGCCTATAAAAAGGGCTGGGAAACAGAGCTTTGGGGCTTTTCCGCCAGTATTTCCAATGAACTGTCCCAGGCTGTTTCACGGGTGCAACTGCTTGATTCAATGTTTGATAAAATCGGAAAATATGAGAATTAGTGTCTGTCCATAATGTGTCTCTGTTCATGAACATGGAATAAGGTGGTACCGTGGCATATATAAAAAATCTGTTCGACAAGAATTTTCTTGAATACGCATCCTATGTTATCAAGGACCGGGCCATTCCCGATCTGGAAGACGGCCTTAAGCCCGTGCAGCGGCGGATACTGCACACCCTTTTTGAGAACGACGACGGCAAATTCCACAAAGTAGCCAATATCGTGGGGGAGTGCATGAAGTACCATCCCCACGGGGATGCCTCCATCGGTCCCGCCCTGGTAGTCCTGGCGAATAAAGATTACTTTATTGAGCGCCAGGGGAACTTTGGGAACCTGTACACCGGGGACGAGGCTTCGGCCCCCCGGTATATTGAGTGCCGGATCACGGCCCTGGCGAAGGATATTTTTTACAATCCCAAGCTTACGGAATTCGTGGATTCCTACGATGGCCGCAACAAGGAACCCGCGCTGTTCCCCGCCAAGCTTCCGGTAGTTCTTGTCATGGGGGCGGAAGGAATTGCCGTTGGTATGTCCACGCGGATCCTCCCCCACAATATCCTTGAGGTGCTGGAAGCGGAAAAGGCATGCCTCCTGGGAAAGAAGTTCCAGCTCTTCCCTGACTTTCCCACCGGGGGTATGGTGGACGTTTCCGGTTACCGGGACGGCAACGGCAAGGTACTGGTTCGGGCAAAACTTGACACCTCTGACCCCAAGCGGATACTTATCAGGGAGCTTCCCTTTGGTTCCAACACCGAAAGTATTATTAACAGCATTGAAAATGCCGCCAAAGCGGGGCGGATCAAGATACAGGGGATCAACGATTTTACCACCGAGTCGGTAGAGATAGAGATAAAGCTTGCACGGGGAGTTTATGCCGAAGAGACAGTAGATGCCCTGTACGCTTTTACCGACTGTGAGCAGTCCATATCGGTTAACCTGCTGGTTATCAAAAACAAACTTCCCGCGGTAATGACCGTTACGGAAGTAATTAAACACCACGCAAAACAGTTAGTAAAACTGTTGACCAGAGAACTTGAAATAGAGAAAAAGGAACTACAGGACAAGCTGCACCTGCGGACCCTGGAACGGATATTTATCGAGGAGCGGATCTACAAGGCCATTGAATCAATGAAAACCGCCAAGGCGGTGGAAGACGCGGTAATCGCCGGGTTTAAGCCCTTTGCCAAAGAAATAGGCGCCCGCGGGGTAAGCCACGACGATGTAGAACACCTTCTGCGCATCCCCATCCGGCGGATCTCACTGTACGACATCAACAGGGCACGGGAAGAGGTGCGGGAGATTCTGGACCGCATCAGGCAAATTAACGGACACCTTAAAAACATTGTGGCCTACGCCATCAGTTATATTGATGGCATAGCCGCGCGGATCAGGGCAAGCGAAGATTTTGGCCAGGGAAAACGCCGGACCGGGGTGGCCTCGTTTGCCAAGGTTGATGTAAAAGAAGTGGTAAAAAAAGACCTTGAACTTAAGTACGACAACGCCACCGGCTATCTTGGAACCGCCGTAACCGGTGAAGTTGTAGCGGAACTGTCTCCGTTTGACCGGATACTGGTGCTGAAAAAAGACGGCGCATGGTCCGTAACGAATCTGCCGGAAAAGTCTTTTGTAGGCCAGGGGGCCTGGTGGATCGGCGCAGCCGACAAAGAAGCCCTGTCCGCTATCGTGTTTACGGTTATTTACCGGGATAAGGAAAAATCGTATCCCTATATTAAACGCTGTGTCATTGAGGGCTGGATCATGAACAAGGAGTATTCCCTTGTTCCCGAAGGGGCGGAGGTACTTCACATTGACACGCGGGATAAATTCAGTTTTACGATCCGTTACAAGCCAAAACCCCGGCTTAAGGTACTAAGCGAGGTCTTTAAGGCCCAGGATTATCCGGTCCGGGGCCTTAAGGCAGGGGGAATTAAGCTGTCCGGCAAAGAAGCGTCCGGTGTCTTGGCAAGAGGGTAAAGGAATGGATAGCACGTCAAGCGGTACGGTAAACGGCAGTACGGGAGGCGACAGTACGCTAAGTGCTAGTCCGGTAAACGGCAGCACGGTTGAGGGCGTTCCCACTGATGACCTTAACGCCGGTATTGTGTTCGATACCGGTTCCGGTATCAGCGAAACCGAACAGCGGGAGATACTTGAGGGAATTGAGAAGGCGGTCCGGCGGGAACACCGTTCACTGGGTGAAGTTCCCTGGTCCGGGGCAAAGAAAAAGGGCGTACTGTTTCCCCTGCTGGTAAACCTGGCGGCCCTTGTGCTTTTGGCCGGCGGCCTGGCCTTCTTCCTGCTCTACCGGGATTCGGGGGAAACCCAGGTCCGGGGGGCCACGGCGCTGTACAATTCCGCCGAGCGGGTCCTTATCCGGGAGATCCGCCGGGAGACCGCCCAGGAACTTGACGCCAAGGAACGGGAAATTGACGCAATCGTCACCAAGCTTATGGGGGTTGACGAAGAATTGCAGGAACTCTACTCCAGCAACCAGGAACTGACGGTGGAGCAGAAGATCACCGAGTCGAATCTGCAGCGCCTTCAGGAAGAGTACCGGAATAATCTGAATTCCCTGCAGGATGAGCGGTCCAACATACTGGAAAGTTCCCGTGCACGGGAGGCAAGCCTGCGGGCCCAGTTTGACGAGCGGGCCGGTGAACTTGCAGCCCAGGCAGAGCAGAGCAGAGAAGCCCTGTCCCGCGCCCGGACTGAGCTGGAACGGCTTTCCACCGACCAGGAGAAGGGAGCCGCTGTCGAGGCCCATCTTAGCGCCATGTATATCAGTGCGGCGGCCAGCATTAACCTGGGCCGACTCAAGGAAGCGGCGACTACGTTGAATGCCATGCGGGATTTTATCAACACCCCGTCATTTCAGGGGATCCGTTCCGTAGAGTTCCGCCGGAATTTCTACCTTTCCAGCATCACTACGCTGGAAGAGCTTATCGGCCTGGCGGAAAAACTGAACACCGCCGTTGAAGACGCGGGAAGCGGGGGCACAAACTATGAAAGGAACATTGCCCGGCTTGAGGAACGGAACGCCATGCTGGAAGAGCAGGTGGAAAGTTTGAACCAGGCAGTGATCGCCTCCGATACCGAAGGTTCCGGCCTGGGCCGTCAAGTAAGCGAACTGCAGAGACGTATCGGCGATCTCCAAAACCGGAACGCTGAACAGGAAAGGACCCTGGAGGAGCAACGCGGAACCCTGGAGGAACAGAGCGGAACCCTGGAGGAACGACAGCGGACCAATACGGAACTTAACCGGCAGCTTGGCGAACTTACAAGCAGGAGCAACGATCTTGGCCGCCAGGTTACCGAACTTACGGGCAGGAACAGCGAACTTGACCGTCAGCTTACCGATCAAACGTCCAGAAGCAATGAACTTAGCCGCCAGGTTACCGAACTTACAGGCAGGAACAGCGAACTTGACCGTCAGCTTACCGATCAAACATCCAGAAGCAATGAACTTAGCCGCCAGATTACCGAACTTATGGGCAGGAACAGCGAACTTACCCAGAATGTCGCCAGCCTTAACCGGACCCTGACGGAACGGGACAGTGAAATAGTCAGTTTAAGAGCGCAACACGCGGATCAGGCCGTACAGATACAATCCCTGAACAACCAGCTAACCAGCATCCGGCAGGTGTTGCAGGGAGAACAGTAAGCCCCGCTTATTTTGACTGCATCACCTCTACCCCGTTCCAGTCCGGCGGAGGCGGGCTGGTCAGATAAGTCTTGCAGCGACCAAAAAGGTTGCGGGCGCCATAGTCGCTGGGGAGCAGGGCCACCGTATCGCGGAATTTTTCCGCCGCTTCCCGGAACTGCCTGCGGTAGTAATAATCCATAGCCTGATTGTGAATGTCCCATGCCTGCTTTTCTTTTGGATTGAGGTTCCGTTTTACCGCGTAGATCCTAACCCCCTGGGTCTTCCCCTTTACCGCCACGGTATCAAGAAGCCTGAAGTTGAGGGATTTCGCCAAATCACCGCCGTTACCAGCACTGCCGCCATTACCGGCGCTGCCGCCGTTACCGGCGCTGCTGCTGTTAGCGGCGCCGTCATTGACGGCGATAAGTTCCTGCAGCTTTTCGTAGAGGCTCTGGGTAATCAGGAGTTCCGCGTGGTAGGTTTTGGTCAGCCCTTCCATTCGGGATGCCAGATTCACGTTATCGCCGATGACCGTGTAGTCCATCTTCCGCTCGCTGCCGATGTTTCCCACCGTAGCCAGGCCGTAGTTGATCCCCACGCCGATGCGGAATTCCTTCAAGCCAAAACGCCGCTGGGTTTCGTTAAAGCCTTCCAGGGCGTCGATCATTTCCAGGGCGGCGTATACCGACTGCAGGGCATCGTCGTTCTGCTGTACCGGGGCGCCCCAAAAGGCCATAATGGCATCCCCGATATACTTATCCACAATACCGTCCCGGTTCATGATAATATCCACCTGACCGGAAAAATAACGGTTCAGGGATTCTACCAGGCGTTCCGGGGCATTGGCGTAATCTTCGGAAATGGTGGTAAAACCGCGAATATCAGAAAAGAGGATCGCCAGTGTGGCGTTTTTACCCCGCAGCATGTTGGGGTCCGGAGAACTGAAAAATTCCTCAATTACGTTACGGGGAACGTACTTCTGGAAAATGCCGCGGATGCGCTGTTCTTTTTTACCCGCCAGCACTGCCTGAAACGCATACCGTTTAATTTCGGCCCAGGCCCGTTCAAGTCCTGTAGTCATCCGGTTAAAAGTATGGGCCAGTTCCCCGGTTTCGTCCCGGTATTCCACCTCTACCCGCCCGGAAAGATCGCCTGAGCTGATTATCCCGTTCATGACCTTTACGATCCGGGCCAGGGGATTGGTGAGAAACCGTGAAAAAAAGATGAGAAGCAGCACCGCGGCGGCGGAGGCGCAGGCCGCCGTAATGATGGTCATGAACGTAATGGCTTCTGCGTCCCGGTAGAAACTGTCCCGTTCCTCTGAAAGGACGATATGCCAGCCAAAGGGGGTAAACCAGAAAGACCGGAATATCCGCTCCTTCCCGCCAATCCGGGCCTGAAGCAGGCCGGAATCCTCATCTTCCAGAATCCCCAGCAGCTCCCCGGCTTCTTCCGGCAGAATCTCCAGGTCAAGGGTTTTCATAACAAGGTCCCCAGTCCTGTCAACGGCAAAGATGATCTCCGTATCGTTGAGGATAATACTGCGGGCGTAAGTTTCCACTGCGATCTGCGCGGCCTCTACCATGTCGCTCCGCCCCGCATAACCGTTTTCAACCAGAAGGGACCACTGGTTTTCCGCGTACTTTTGAAGTTCCGCAATCTTAAAGTCAAGAAATTCCCGCGCAGCGCGGTCGATACCCCGCACGGCGGCGGAATAGGAAGCAGCCTGGGAAATACAGAGGGGCAGGATGATAAGGGGCAAAACCACCAGGAATATCTTTGTACGGATCTTCATGGTATCAGTTTATGGCATTGTTCCCGTCTTGCTCAAGCAAGCGCAAGCAGGGGCGGTGTTTACAGGTTTTGAGATACCGCCTGCATGCCGAAAACAGGGTTTAAGGATCTTCGGGGGTCCTGTCAGAGGGACCATACCATGCGGGGCATGGTAGTGTTCCCTCTGACACCCCGCCCTATAGCTATCCCCTGTTTTAGGCAAGCGACAAGTTCCCAGCTTGTAAACGCCGGTCCTGCTGCCGGAGCACAAGGGGAAGATAGGTGGAAAGTAAAACAAGCGATGCAAAAGACATACGGCGGTCATGATTTAGGCACTCGCCCTGGCTGCGCAAGCAGGGGCGGCATTTACAGGTTTTGAGATACCTCCTGCATGCCGAAAACAGGGTTTAAGGATCATCGGGGGTCCTGTCAGAGGGACCATACCATACCGTGCGCGTTTAGCGCACAGTCAATTAGTTTTGGAACAAGCTCACATGCCTTTTAATTGTTTTTATTCCACTTTTCATTATTAGCTTTCTTAATATAGTGTTATACATAAATGGCATCTTAAATATTTTGCATATTAATTTAATTCTAATTCCCAATGTATTCATAAAATATTTATATCCAATATTGTTCAAATTTTTATTTATTATCTCTGCCATTATTTTTCCACTTTCCATAGAATAACTAATTCCTTCTAAAGAACTTGGACTGATCATACCCGCCGCCTCTCCTATTAAATATGAGCCATTTTTTCCTGTACATGTGCCCATAAATCCTTTGTTCAAATATATAAAACACCCTTCCCGTCTTACCAATTTTCCCAAAGTAATACCTTTGCTTTTTATTTTCTCTTTTAACATTTCAAATTTTATATTGCTATTCTTGATTGGGAATGCTCCTCCAATAATAAAATAATTATCTTTTGATATTGTCCAGCTATATGAATCTGTTATTTCTTTATCAAAAATACAGGAATAAAAGGGTGAATTTATATTATCTTCAAACCATTCCTGAATAGATA
>JAITJW010000076.1 GCA_031278715.1 Treponema sp.
TCATTTTCCAGAATATCATCAAACAGGCTGTTCCACTGATTTTTATTCCAGGTATATTCACGCTGGTATTTTGGAATTCTATAAACTATTTCATTGTCTGTAGCGAGTATTGCTGAAATGGGGTATTGATTTGCCGACCTTATCATGGTTCACTCCTGATTTCCTGTGTTTTGCAACTCTATTGGTAATAACACACCTAAGCCAATCAGATCAACCGGCAAACCCGGCGTTACCGTGAAGGCCCCGGTATCTTCCAAAATTCACGCCTCCGGCGCCGGCCTGCCGGCGGGTTCTCAAAATTTCATACATAAATGTAGTATTGATATTCAGGATTGTATGAAAAGTTAGCATGAGCTTACAATAAATAACCACTGCCACACGAAAAACACGGACAAATAAAGGCTTTACGGTAAAAGTCTGTGTTTGTCCGGGCCGCCGGTTGTAAATTTGTACCCTTTTCCAACTTGGCACGGTTTTTGCAAATACCAGGATGAACGCCGTTTGTAAACGGCGGCCTGTCACGGCGCATTAGGTCGTGGCGGAATCGGCAAAGGGCGGTTTCAACATGAGGAAAATAGCAATCTACGGGAAGGGTGGTATAGGAAAATCCACAACCACCCAAAATACCGTCGCGGCCCTGGCGGAAATGGGCAAAAACATGATGGTGGTCGGCTGCGATCCCAAGGCGGATTCTACCCGGCTGCTCCTCAACGGATTGGCGCAAAAGACCGTGCTGGACACCCTTCGTACCGAGGGGGAGGACCTGGATCTGGAAGACGTAGTAAAGGTCGGTTTTAAGGGAACCCGCTGCGTGGAATCCGGCGGGCCTGAGCCGGGGGTGGGCTGCGCGGGCCGGGGGATTATCACCTCGATTAACCTGCTGGAACAGTTAGGAGCGTTCCACGAACAGTACAAGCTGGACTACACCTTCTACGATGTGCTGGGCGACGTAGTTTGCGGCGGGTTTGCCATGCCCATCAGGGACGGTAAGGCCGAAGAAATCTACATCGTGTGTTCCGGGGAAATGATGGCCATGTACGCGGCCAACAATATCTGCAAGGGGATCATGAAGTTTGCCGAGGCGGGATCGGTACGGCTGGGGGGGCTTATCTGCAACAGCCGTAAAGTGGACAGGGAAGCGGAACTTATCGGCGCACTGGCCGAGAGGCTGGGCACACAGATGATCCACTTTGTGCCCAGGGACAACATGGTCCAGCGGGCGGAGATCAACAAAAAGACGGTCATAGATTTTGACCCCACGGTGAATCAGGCCGGGGAATACCGGAAGCTGGCCGCTGCTATCGAAGGCAACAGGCTGTTTGTGATCCCCAAGCCCCTGGAGATCGCGGAACTGGAAAAGCTGCTCATGGAATTCGGCATCGCCGACTAACATAAAACCTGCGGTTTTGTGTTAACCTAACAAATTTATTGGAGCACAGTATGGTAATGGTACGGGCGATTGTACGGCCCGAAAAGGCGGAGGAAGTTATGGCCGCCCTTATGGCCGACGGCTTTCCGGCGGTAACCAGGATGAACGTGTCGGGTCGGGGCAAACAGCGGGGGATAAAGATCGGGGAAGTAACTTACGACGAAATCCCCAAAGAACTGCTTCTGATGGTTGTCAAGAACACTGACAAGGATTTTGTGATCCGGAAGATCATGGAGGTGGCCAGAACGGGGAAGGGTTCCTACGGGGACGGAAAAATTTTTGTCTCCCCCGTGGAAGAGGTGTATACCGTCAGTTCTGGAATAAAAGAAGAAGGGGACACGGAAAAGTCCGGTGCGGAAGGCGGCGCCCCATGAAAGAGGTGATGGCCGTCATCAGGATGAACATGATGAATAAGACCAAGCGGGCCCTGGCCGATGCGGGGATCAGTTCCCTCCACGCCAAAGACTGTCTGGGCAGGGGCAAGGGTACGATAGAAATACCCCGTTACGTAGAGGGCGCTGCGGAGCGTTACCAGGACATGATCCAGGAACTGGGGGTGGCCGGGAGGCTTATACCCAAACGGATGATCAACGTCATTGTACCGGATAAGCTGGTAAAGACCGTGGTCAATACGGTGATCAGCGTCAACAAGACCGGAAGAAGCGGGGACGGAAAAATTTTCGTCATGCCCGTTTCCGAATCCTGGCGGGTCCGCACCGGCGAATCCGGTGACGACGTGCTGGATCTGTGATCCCGCTGAATTGGAGGAATAATGTCAACGGCGTTTGAAGCACCCGATACCGCGGAATTCAGGGCGGAATTACTGGAAAAATACCCGTCCAAAGTTGCCAAGAAGCGGGCGAAACAGATCATTGTCAACAAGGTTGAAGATTCAGGTGAAGTCCCCGAAATACTGGCCAATACCCGGACCGTTCCGGGGATCATCACCATGCGGGGCTGCGCCTACGCGGGGTGCAAGGGAGTAGTTCTGGGGCCCACCAGGGACATTCTCCAGATTACCCACGGCCCCATAGGTTGCGGTTTCTACAGCTGGCTTACCCGCCGTAACCAGACCAGGCCCTATGGCGATTCCGACCCGAACTACATGACCTACGCCATGTCCACGGATCTTCAGGAGGACGAGATCATCTTTGGGGGTGAAAAAAAACTGCGGGCCGCCATTGACGAGGCGGTGGCCCTGTTCCATCCCAGGGCCATAGGGATCTTCGCCACCTGCCCGGTGGGGCTTATCGGCGACGATGTTCACGCGGTGGCCCGGGCGATGGAGGAGAAGTACCCGGACATCAACATATTCGGCTTTTCCTGTGAGGGCTATAAGGGCGTAAGCCAGTCCGCGGGGCACCATGTGGCGAACAACAAGGTCTTTACCGATGTAGTGGGCCAGCTTGAAAAGCCCAAAGACGGAAGGTTCCGCTTTAATATCCTGGGGGAATACAACATCGGCGGCGACGCCTTTGAAATTGAGCGGCTTGTCAAGGACTGCGGCCTTAGCCTTCATTCAACTTTTTCGGGGAATTCCACCTACGATGAATTTGCCAGCGCCCAGACCGCGGATCTCAACGTGGTCATGTGCCACCGGTCTATCAATTACCTGGCGGAAATGATGGAGAAAAAATACGGCATCCCCTGGTTCAAGGTGAACTTTGTGGGCGCCGCCGCTACTTCAAAATCCCTGCTCAAGATTGCCCGGTATTTTGAGGACGAGGACTTGCTCAAAAAGACCGAAGAAGTTATTGCCAGGGAAACGGAAGAGACAGAAAAAGTACGGAATGACGTGCGTTCCCGCTGCCAGGGGAAGACCGCTATCCTCTATGTGGGCGGTTCCCGTGCCCACCACTACCAGGAACTGCTTAAGGAAATCGGTGTTACCATACTTTCCGCTGGCTACGAGTTTGCCCACCGGGACGATTACGAAGGCCGCAGGGTTATGCCGGGTATTGTGGTGGACGCCGATTCCCGGAACATCGAGGAGTTAAGCGTTGAGCCGGACCCGGTCAGCTACCGGCCCCGTATAAACGAGGCGTTAAAGGCCAAACGGGAGGCGGAAGGTTTTACCTTTAACGACTACGAGGGCATGATGAGCGACATGCCCGGCAAGACCCTTATTATTGACGACTGTAACCACTACGAACTTGAAGAACTCTTGGACACCTACCACCCCGATCTGGTCTGCGCGGGGATCAAGGAAAAGTACGTGGTCCAAAAGCGGGGAATCCCCATGAAGCAGCTTCACAGCTACGATTACATGGGACCCTTTGCGGGTTACAGGGGCGCGGTTAATTTTTATAAAGAAATCGACAGGCTGCTTAACTGCAATGTTTTTAGGTTTGCCAGGGCCCCCTGGGACGAAAGCCCGGAACTTTCCGCGTCCTACGGGGTCAATTAGCAATTGTGCAGGCAGCAATCAGGAGGAGTTAGTAATGCTATTAAGACATACGCCAAAAGAGCTTGTTGAACGCAGCGCCCTTACGATAAATCCCGCCAAAACCTGCCAGCCCGTGGGGGCCATGTACGCGGCCTTAGGGATTCACAAATGCCTGCCCCACAGCCACGGTTCCCAGGGCTGCTGCGCCTACCACCGCAGCGCCCTAACCCGCCACTACACCGAACCGGTCATGGCCAGTACCTCGTCGTTTACCGAGGGCGCTTCGGTATTCGGCGGCCAGTCCAACCTGCTGGAATCGATCAACAATATTTTTGCCCTTTACAACCCGGACATTATCGCGGTAAACACCACCTGCCTTTCGGAGGTCATAGGCGACGACCTTACCCAGATCATCAACCGGGCCGTAGCGGACAACAAGATCCCCCCGGGTAAAACCGTAATGTACGCGTCGACTCCCAGCTTCAAGGGTTCCCATGTGACAGGTTACGCCAATATGCTCGCCGCTATGGTTCAAAACTTCGCCCTAAACACCGGAAAGAAAAACGACGCGGTTACGATACTGCCTTCGTTTATTGAACCCAGCGACATGACGGAAATAAAACACATCGCAGAAGAACTGGGGTTTCAGTATATCATGTATCCGGACACCTCAGGGGTGGTAAACGCGCCCATGGACGGCAAATTTCACATGTACCCCAAGGGAGGAACCCCGAAAGAAAAAATTGCCGCCAGCGGGGACAGCCGCCTTGCCTTTGCCCTGGGCCGGATCGGTACCTTTCAGGCGGCCCAGCTTCTGGACAGCAAGTGTAAGGTTAAGACCCAAGTCATCGATCTTCCCATCGGCATCAGCGCGACCGATGTCTTTGTGGATACCCTGCGGAAAACTGTCGGCCTTACGGTGCCTGAAAGCCTTAGAAGCGAACGGGGGCAGCTTGTGGATGTACTCTGCGATAAGGCCCAGTACCTGTACGGCAAAAAAGTTTCCCTTATGGGTGATCCCGATACCGTTTTTGGCCTTGTCCAGTTTTGCGCCGACGCGGGTATGAAGGTGCTTCACGTGCTTACCGGTACTCCAGCGGGGGCAAAGTGGGAGCGGCGGATTGGAGAAGCTGCCGGGAGCGGGACTGTCGTAAAAAGCGGGGCCCAGGCGGATCTTTTCTACCTCCATCAATTGCTGCAGAACGAGAAGCCGGATCTCCTGTTTGGCAATACCTACTGCAAGTACATTGCCAGGGACATGGACATTCCGCTTATACGCTGCGCGTTCCCCATCTACGACAGGATAGGCCATTCCTACGTGCCTATTACCGGATACCGGGGCGGCCTCCATCTGCTCATCAAGATCCTGGATAAAATAATGGATCGCCAGGACAGGGACGCGCCGGAAGAACAATTCGAGCTGGTCATGTGAGGTAATTGTTTCAAAATCTGACATTTTGAAACAGTATCACTGATTTTGCCAAAGGAAACAAAAGTGGTAGAAATATTAAGCGCCCGGAAAAAGCAGGTTCTTGAAAAGGGGAAGGATTCGTTCACCCTGGAATGTGAGAAGGCCAGTACTGCAGGTTCGGTGAGCCAGCGGGCCTGCGTTTTCTGCGGTTCCAGGGTCGTGCTCTACCCCATAGCCGACGCGCTTCACCTTATCCACGGACCCGTAGGCTGCGCGGCCTATACCTGGGAACTCCGGGGTTCCCTTTCTTCAGGGCCGGAGCTGCACCGCATGAGTTTTTCGACGGACTTAAAAGAACGGGAAGTTATCTACGGAGGAGAGAAGAAACTCTACGCGGCCCTCACCGAACTCATAGGCGAATACAAACCAAGGGCGGCCTTTGTGTACTGTACCTGCATCATCGGCCTTATAGGGGACGATGTGGAGGCGGTCTGCGCCAGGGTCGAAAGGGAACAGGGGATTCAGGTTATCCCCGTTCACTCCGAAGGCTTTAGGGGAACCAAGAAGGACGGTTACAGGGCCGCCTGCGAAGCGGTGTTCAAACTTACCGGTAAAGACGGGGATTCCCCGGTTTCGCCTTTCGGCATCAATATCCTGGGTGAATTTAACCTTGCCGGGGAAACCTGGATCATCAAGGACTACTACCGGCGCATGGGTGTCCAGATTGTGTCCTGCCTTACCGGGGATGGCCGGGTGGAGGAACTGGGCAGGGCCCACCGGGCGAAACTTAACGTGGTTCAGTGTTCCGGATCCATGACATTCCTGGCGAAGATGATGCAGGAAAACTACGGCATCCCCTTTATCCGCGTTTCTTATTTTGGGATCGAGGACATGACCAAAGCCCTCTACGATGTGGCGGAATTTTTTAACGAACCGGCGATAATCGAAAACACCCGGAACCTGGTAAGCGAAGAAGTTACGGCCCTCTTGCCCCGGCTTGAGGAGTACCGGAAAGATCTGGAAGGCAGGAAGGCCGCCGTTTATGTGGGCGGCTCTTTCAAGGCATTCTCTATGGTTAAGGCCCTGCGGCATCTGGGGATGGAGACCGTGGTAGTGGGAAGCCAGACAGGATCGCCTGAGGATTACGAGTACCTCAAAGAGATCACCGGCGAGGGAACGGTCATCCTGGACGACGCCAACCCGCTGGAACTTTCGGGTTTTATTCTTGAAAAGGGCGCGGATCTCCTCATCGGCGGCGTAAAGGAACGTCCCATTGCCTATAAGATGGGGATAGGTTTCTGCGATCATAACCACGAGCGCAAGGAGGCCCTGGCGGGTTACGCGGGGATGCTGAACTTCGCCAGGGAAGTACATTCGTCGGTAACAAGCCCGGTGTGGAAGTACGCCCCGGCCCGGATCAAGGCGGCCGGAGGAACGCTGCCATGTCCCTGACGGAAACCGGGAACTTTCGTTCCGGAGACTTTTGTTCCGAGAACTTTCGTTCCGCGAGTTTTATTTCCACACGGAACGCCTGTAAGCTCTGCGCGCCCCTGGGGGCCTCCCTGGTCATGCGGGGCATCGAAGGGTGTATACCGCTGATCCACGGGTCCCAGGGCTGTTCAACCTACATACGACGTTATGTGATAAGCCACTTCCGGGAACCTATCGACATCGCTTCCTCGAACTTTACCGAATCTGCGGCGATCTTTGGCGGCAGGGAGAACCTCTTTACCGCGCTGGACAACCTGAGCCGTTCCTACCGCCCCCTGGCCATCGGGGTCGCCTCCACCTGCCTTGCGGAGACCATAGGCGAAGACGTACCCATGTACCTCAGACAGTACGAGACGGAACGCAGGCGCGGCGGGAGGAACAATGCGGGTCTTGAGCCGGTTCTGTTTTACGCTTCCACCCCAAGCTACCGTGGAACCCACATGGACGGGTTCCACGAGGCGATATACGCCGCCGTATCCGCCCTGGCCGGAGAAGGTAAAAAAAGTACCAAAGAAGCCGAAGCGGAGGCCCTTCCCCGGATTAACCTGGTTTCAGGTTTTGTCTCCGCTGAAGATATCCGGGAACTCCACGACATACTCAGATCTTTTTCAGGCCCCCCGGACAGCCGGGGCCGTTATCCCTATACCCTGATCCCCGATTATTCGGAAACCCTGGACGGACCTTCCTGGGAAACGTACCGGAAGCTGCCCGAAGGGGGAACAAGGCTTGACGATATCCGTTTAATGGGAAGCGCCGCCGCTACCCTGTACCTGGGCCGGCCTTCCGCCAACGCTTCCGATGCCGGACACTGGCTTCTGGAGCACCGGGGTGTTCCCCTTCTCAACGCGGAACTCCCCATCGGTATAGAAAACTGCGACTCCTTTTTCGCCGTTCTGCCGGAACTTTGGGGCAGGGAACGCCCCGAAAGGTGGACAGAAGAACGGGGCCGCCTGGTGGACGCGTATATCGACGGGCATAAGTACCTGAACGGGAAGCGGGCGCTTATATACGGTGAGGAAGATTTCATCTGCGCCCTTGCCTCATTCCTCGACGAGATCGGCGTTGTGCCCGTTATCGCAGCCACGGGCGCGGAAAACCCGGGCTTTCGTTCCCGGCTCCGTTCCGTATTGCGTAACGCAAAGGAAGGAACGGAAATTATGGACGACACGGATTTTGCAGGTATGCTGGAAAGGGCAAAATTCTTAAAGCCCGATTTTATCATGGGCCACAGCAAGGGCCTGTACCTTGCCCGGAACTTAGGTGTTCCCCTGGTCCGCTGCGGGTTCCCCATTCATGACAGGATAGGGGGACAGCGCATACTTCACCTTGGATACCGGGGAACCTTGAATCTTTTTGATTTAATCTGCAACGCGCTTATGGAAGCGAAACAGACCCGGCATGAAAGCGGGTACACGTATATTTAGGAAGCCCCGATTGGGGCCCGCGCCTTTTGGAGGAACCGGCCGATGGATTTTGACAGACACCCTTGTTTTAACGCCGGGCTGAGGCACAGTACGGGACGCATACATCTCCCGGTGGCGAAAACATGCAACATCCAGTGTAACTTCTGTAACCGCCGGTACGACTGCGTCAACGAAAGCAGGCCCGGCCTTACCAGCGCGGTCCTTTCGCCTTTTCAGGCGCTGGATTATCTTGGCGCGGTACTGCAAAAAATTGACAACATTTCTGTTGTCGGCATCGCCGGTCCCGGAGACCCCTTTGCCGACGGGGAACTAACCCTTTCCACTATGAACATGGTCCACGAGCGGTACCCGGACAAACTTCTCTGTGTTGCCACCAACGGCCTGGCCCTTGCCGCTTATGCCGAAAGGCTGGCGGAACTTGGGGTATCCCACGTAACCATAACCTGTAACGCCGCAGATCCCGAAATCGGCGGGAAGATCTACGCCTGGGTCCGTTACGGCCCCAGAGTGTACCGGGGGAGAGAGGGGGCGGCCCTGCTTTTGGAACGGCAGATCGAGGGCGTGAAGATCCTCAAATCGCTGGGGATTACGGTGAAGATCAACACGGTGATCGTTCCCGGCCTTAACGAGGCCCAGGCAATACAGGTGGCCGAAATCATGGCCGGCCTGGGAGCGGACATTCAAAACTGCGTTCCCATGATACCTGTGGCGGAAACGCCCTTTGAGGCCCTTGGTTCCCCCGGCGCCGGGCTTATGACAGGACTGCGGCTTGAGGCGGGTAAATACCTCAAACAGATGTCCCACTGCGGCCGCTGCCGGTCCGACGCTGCGGGTCTTATCGGCGATCAAAACCAGGCGGGAATCGCCGGGCTTTTGGAAGAAGCGGGGACAGTAAAACCCAGCGCCGGAAGACCCTGCGTGGCCGCGGCCTCAAGGGAGGGACTCTTCGTCAACTGCCACCTTGGGGAAGCTTCATCATTCCATATTTTTGCCCTGGAACACGGAAGGCCGGTTTTGAGGGAACAGCGTCCGGCTCCGGCCCCCGGAACCGGAGAGGCCAGATGGGAAGCCCTGGCAGATACCCTTGACGACTGCTTCGCGATTCTATGCGGCGACTGCGGGGAAAGCCCGCGGCGTATTCTTGAAAAACGGGGCTTTGCGCTGGTAAGGGGAGAGGGTCTTATACGCGACATTGCGGGTTTTGTGCTTAAGGGGAAAAAAGTTCCCAACATATACCAGGTCAAACCCGGACGCCGCGGCGCCGGAGAAGGATGTGCCGGTTACGGTGCCGGCGACGGCTGCGGCGCGTGATAAGGAGGAGTGAAAATGACCAAACCAAAACATCATGTACTGTTGTGTGCTTCCTTCAGGATGAACGGAACACCCCAGGGAGTATGTGCCAAGGGAGGCGCGGCACAACTCATGCAGTACCTCCAGGAGGAGTTATCCGACCGGGGGCTTACCGATGTGGCCGTATCCTGTACAAGCTGCCTCAGAGTCTGCGACAGGGGGCCCGCCCTGGTGGTGTACCCTGAAAACTGGTGGTTCGGTCACATCGACAGCGAAGAAGCCGTCGACGCGGTACTCGATTCCATCGGGACGGGGAGCCCCGCCAAGGGATACCTTATTAACTGAGACTGATTAGGCTAAACTCATGATATGGTATTTCCTGCAGACTTGTCATAAGCTTTTGTTGTATAACGGGAACTACCACAAGGGGGCCTCATCAATGAAGAAATGCTGTCAATTTTCCGGTCATAAAGCGGCGCTGTTCTTTTACGTTATCGTCATCGGGGTGGCAACCGTTCTTGTGGCGGCAGGTTGCGTCTCGTTCCAGTCCATCGAGGTAATCAGGCCGCCCAACCGGACAATATACGGGCAGGGGCAGGAGTTTGACCGCAGCGGTATGGTGGTAAACGGCATCACCAGGAAAGGCGAAATCAAGCTGGTGCCGGATTCCCGTATCCGGGTAAGCGGCTATGACAAGACCATGCCCGGCGTACAGATCGTGTTCGTTACCTATAATAAAGATACGCAAACCTCTATAGAGGTGGAAGTTGTGCCGGTGCAGTCCATCAGCATCGAAAGCGCGCCTTACCTCATCAAGCAGTATGAAAGTATCACGGGGCTGACGGTGCAGGTGGATTACGGCGGCCGTGTTCCGGCCTCCACTGTGGGGGCGGAGGCGCTCAGGTTTTCCGGCTACAACAGGGACATGCTAGGCTGGCAGTTCGTTACGGCCGATTATTACGGCAAGACCGCCACGTTTGACGTAGTCGTAGTAGAGATGCAACGGCTCATTATCAACGAGCCGCCCACTAAGGTAACATACCTTACCGGTGAGGAACTGAGCCTTGAGGGTATCAAGGCAACGGGCACATGGGAAGATTTAGGGGACGCTCCGGTTACGCCAAAGTACGTGTCCGGCTTTGACTCCGCCGTAAGGGGGCAGCAGACCGTTATTGTGGAAGCCAACGGCAGGCAGGCGTCTTTTACCGTAACGGTGAAGGAACCGGCAGACCCTGTCCTATGGACGCCGGTTATAGGCGGTTTTGCCGGGAACATTACCGGCATTGCCTATGAGGGTGGTAAATTCGTCGCAGCAGGTTACAATGACGACAAGCCTGACGAAAGCGTTATCGCGTATTCCCCGGACGGCGTTAATTGGACAACGGTAAATTCCCGTGTTAATTTCAAAATTACCTCGGTATTCCCGGCAGGCGGCAAGTTATTCTTTACCGGATTCAATACCGAAGGGAAACCCGTGATACGGGCGTCCTCCAACGGCGTTACAATGGACTCGAACCAGTACGCGTACTTTACTGATTTTGCGGAAGGCGCGTCCCGCTGCATGGGTATTGCTTACGGCGGCGGTGTATGGGTAGCGGTCTTTAACAGCGGCAAGGCGGCGTATTCCACCGACGCCCGCGAGTGGCGCCGTATTTATGATTCGAATAATACATGGCATGGAAACACGTGCGTGTACTTCGACGGTACAAAGTTCATCGCGCTTGAGGCGTCCGGCACCTACCACTATTCCAATCCGTCAGCCAGAGGCAGTTCCATTGGTACCGCTTTCAACTGGAGGACAGGTTCCGGTATTACTATTAACGGCAGGCCCATAACCGGCGTAGTCTTTGGCGGCGGCAAGTGGATTGGGATTGGCCCTGACAATACCGTAGGCTGGTCCATCGATGGAATCACCTGGACCGATGCCGACAACGTTGGTACCAATGACGACAAATTACGCAGAGGCGACTTCACCGGCGCGGCCTACGGCGCCGGAAAGTTCGTCGCGGTGAACAACCAGGGACAGATCATCTATTCCCGTGACGGCTACAACTGGACGCAGGTTTTTTCCGGTACATTCGGTTCCACCGGCATCCGCGCCGTAGCCTATGGCGATGGCAAATTCGTTGCGGTCGGCGATAACAGGAGAATCGCCTATTCAAGGGTAGTGGAGTAGCGCCGGCCGCATATCACATGCGCCGGCCCTGCCTCCGCACCGCTTCGGCGTTGAGCGCGTCGAGGCCGCATAAGAGGAGAATCTCCGCCGCTGACGGGCCTATCCGTTCCAGCGCATAACAGTTCCCCGAAGGCAGTACCATCTCTGTGTAGAGCCTCGTCCTGCCCCCGCAGCCGTTAAGGGCGATGCGGGAAAATTCCGGGGCCCGGTCGCACAGGTTCCGCAGGGCCTGTGAAACCGCGGCGGCTTCACTTGTTCCGGCCCCCGAAATTTCCCATGTCCGTTGGGCCGCGCCGTACACACCAAGGACGGCGCCGACCTGCCAGGCCGCCCCGCTTTCTATGCCGCTTCCCGTACCGGTGAAACTTCCGC
Organism: Treponema sp.; assembly: GCA_031278715.1. Taxonomy (GTDB): domain Bacteria; phylum Spirochaetota; class Spirochaetia; order Treponematales; family Breznakiellaceae; genus JAISFT01. The sequence goes on from JAITJW010000076.1 coordinate 11,980, forward strand.
TAAAGGAAAGGCGGACAAGGGGACCGGGGAAAGCCGCCGGCAGCCTTCCCAAATCCGAAAGGATGCAGAGGAACTCGGTGATCCCCGTAAGAGTCTCATTATTTTTTATTTTTTCCGTTACAAGGGCGGCTGTTTCCCCGTCAAGTGCAAGACCGCAGTAACGCTCCGCGAACAGGGCCGTCCCCACCCTGCCCGAATGACGGGAAAGAACTATCCGTTCCGGGGCTGTCATCCACTGTTCCAGACCCGGAAGGGAATAAGTTTCGGTGTTCTTCGAAAGCCCCTGCTGGTGAATCCCGGAACTGTGGGAACGGGTATTCCAGCCTGAAAGGGGTTTCATGAGCGAAAGGGCGCTGCCTGCCATCTCCGCCGCCAGCCTGATGATCTTCGGGAATTGTTCAGGCATAAGACCGGTGTAAAGCCCCGTTTCGCGGGATCGCAGATCGATGTTCGCGGCCACTTCCTCAAGGGCCGCGTTTCCCGCCCGCTCCCCCATACCCGACACCGAAACTTCCGCCTGGCCGCAGCCCGCCTCAAGCGCCGCCAGGGTGTTGGCGCAGGCCAGACCCAGATCGTTATGACAGTGGATGCTCAACAGCGCCCTGCCGGAGGCAAAGGCGGGTACGCGGGAACAGAGAAAGCCCGTCAGCTCCCCGGCCCCGCCGGGAGACGAGACACCCAGGGTGTCGGCGATGTTGATCCTTCGCGCTCCTGAATCAACGGCCGCCCGGCAGTACTCCAGCAGGAAATCCCGGTCCGCCCTAAAGGCATCCTCCGCGCCCAGTTCCACCTCCGATACCAGCCCCGCGGCGAAAAAGACCGCTTCCCGCGCAAGGGCGATAAGTTCCCCTTCGGTTTTACCCAGCTTCGCCCCGATATGTATCCTGCTTACCGGGAGGGAAATGTGGAGTATTCCCGAAATACCGCCTGAAAAGACCTTTGCGGTTTCGGCAATATCCCTGGGAAGACCCCGGCACATAACCGCCGTCAGGGGCCGGCAGCAAGGGTCTCCCGGCGCCGTAAGGTCTTGCAGTTCCCGCGCTGCGGTTCTGCAAATCTCAAAATCAATCCTCCCTGAAAGGGGGAAACCGGTCTCGATTACGTCCACACCGGCTTCCGCCAGGGCCAGCGCGAGGGCGAGTTTTTCCTTTCCGCCGAAATTGAAAGCCTGATCCCCGTCACGGAGGGTAGTGTCAAAAATTGTTATGCGCCGCACGGGTTTCCCTTTCCGCCAGCAGCGCCACCTGGTTGATGGCTTCCACAAAGCGATCCACATCCCCCGGAGAAGGCTGCGTGATCCTGAAATTGTCGAACGAACAGATATTCTGAAGGGTATCGAAGTAGAGGAGCGATGCTTCCAGATCTTCAGGCACAGCGAGAAAGGTCTTCAGCTCTTCCGTAAGATCCTTCATGGTATGGTTACGGGGAAGGATACCCCGGCGGGTAAAAACGGCCATAAGGTACTTCTCGATGCCCATAGCCGCGATATTCTGGATGATCTCCGGGGTAAAAACCTCCGGCCGTTTAAGGCCCCCCAGCACGGTCCGGTGAAAGCCCCGGCCATCCTCAAGAAACTGTTCCCAGCCTTGCTTTTGCTTACTCACAGGACAAGTGTACGGAGGGATCCCTGCCCTGTCAACGCGCGCGCTATGGTTAGATTTATCGTGGCGTAACACGCGCGCCGTACCCCAGCCGGTCCGGGAGGTTTTATACGCAAAGCGCAACGGGCTGCTATAGCAACCCCTTAACTTATCACTTAAGGCCTGAAAGAGCAGGAGGAGTATGCAGAAGTAGCCGCCGCAGGTCAGCACCCGGGTGCCCAGTTCAAAGAGGTCGGACTTGAGCCGGGCTTTGAGGATCAGGTCCCGCATGACCCGGAAGGCGTCAGTACCCCGCCCTCCAGTACCCGGTATCCGTCTATCAGTCCCGCCCCCATCGGCTATCCGGTAGCGCTTATTGTGCCCAGGCCGCCTGTTGTCCGGCATCTGCCCGCACATCCGTCCAAAATTGTCTATCAACTGCTTAAAGAGTTCCCCGCCCATACTCCCATGTTAGCATGAGTTTTTGATACTTTGAATTGCTGGGGTCAACGCAGGCCCCCTTGACAAAATTTTTCGTAACGGCTATAAATAGAGTCTGTCCATAATGTAGACATATTATGGACAGACTTCCTTAAAAATAGTTTCTACGCAGTGGAGACCATGCGGGCTCAAGGCTGCGGTGAAGATTGGGCCGCTAGCTCAGCTGGTAGAGCAGCAGACTCTTAATCTGCGGGTCCTGAGTTCGATCCTCGGGCGGCTCATAGCTAATTCCTTATCCTGTAAGGAATTACAAAACGACTTCTTTTTAATGTATCTCAGATTGCCTGGCATCGTGTACGTATCGTACACTTATTCTTTTCCGTCTATTCGGAGGATGATGCCATGAAACCGCAAAAGCCGTTTACCACCTGCCGACGTTCCGGCTGCGGCATGGATTTGGAAAAATGCCCTCCGCCATCCATGTCTCCGGGCAAGAAAAATTACGTCGTATAACGACGGTTAACGCTTTTCTGCCTTTCGGCAGACCGGGCCGGTAGGCGGTTCGGGCTACGGTTTGCCTAGCAGCCTGTTGTACTTGCCTGACTTTCCGAGGCCAACAGGCGGTAAACTTCCAGAGGTTCCTGTGCATCCATAATGGCGCAGCGTAACTGGGAATTTTTAAGCCGCGAACTGAAATATGAGAGGGTTTGCAGGTAATAGGCGTGTTGACTGTAGGCGGCGGCAATCATGATGACCAGCCGTACCGGCTCATCGTCCAGCGTTTGAAAATCGGCGATATCCGTTCCGCTTACCCCTACGGCGGCCACCAGATCGGTTACGCTGGAAAGCCGTACATGGGGAATGGCGATACCCCTGCCGATGGCGGTACTCATCAATTCGTCCCGCTTTATGATCTCTGTAAGCAGTTCCTCGCGGTTCTTTATCTGCGGGGCGGCAGCCAAATTATCGCAGAGTGCGACAAGCACATCCTGTTTGGAAGAAGAATTGAGAAACACTATCCGGTCCGGGGAAAGAATACGGGCCACCGGTACCGTGGAAGAGGGGTGCTTGTTCAGGAGCCGGTCGTTCACCCATCGCTCGATCTCCGGTTTCTTGAATCGCCAGACATTACCGATTTTTCCTGCCGGAATTTCCCCTCTTTGAGCCCACTCGTAAACGGTACGCTCGGAAACCCGCAGATAATTGGCGACTTCCTCGATAGTCAGGATATCATCGCTTAACATCACCCGGATCATGCGAAAAATGTAAAAGAATGTCAATAAGCCGCAATGTTTTCTAACAAACGGGAACAAACGTCAAAGGCCGGTCCCGGTGTAAACGTTCCCGGCAGGATCCTAAGTTCCCCGGTCCGCCAGATCGTGAAGCGAATCGAAGGGCAGAAGTTCCCCCAGGGTTGTGTCCACCGGGGTGGCGCCGGCTGCCGGAGTACCGGCTGCCGGAGTACCGGCTGCCGGGTTAACCGCGGCCGCTGCTCCGGTACCGAATCGTACCCGGCTCCGGGGAGGCATGAACTCGCTCAGAACCTGACGGCAGGCCCCGCAGGGTCCCACCGGAACTTCACTGTCCGGGGTAACGATGGCCAGGGCTGTAAAAGAGCGGCAGCCCTGGGCCACGGCCTGAAACACGGCGTTCCGCTCTGCGCAGACGGTAAGGCCGAAAGAGCGGTTTTCCACATTACAGCCGGTAAAGATCCGGCCATCCGCGGCCAAAAGGGCCGCCCCCACGCGGAATTTTGAATACGGGGCATAGGCATAATCCGCAGCGGCGCGGGCCAGGGCAAAGAGACGATCCATTTGCTTGTCATCAACGTTCATAAACACCTATAATAATATATTCGGCTTCAAAGAGGCTTTCCCAAAACTTCAGTTTTTGGGAAAGCAACCTTAGATTTAGAGGAAAAAGCGGACTTTTGGCCGCTTTTTCCAAAGCCATTCCCAAAAC
>JAITJW010000090.1 GCA_031278715.1 Treponema sp.
AGGTATGTAGCTTTTTAAGAAAAAATTAGGTACATTTTTTAATCTATGATGCAACGAATAAGTAATGGCCAATGTATCGCGCCGGCAGCCAGAAAAATGTCGTCCGGGGATTTTAGCGTAATCGGAGATACCCGGTTGTATTGGCTTGGGCAGGCGGGTTTTGTCCTGAATACGCGGGGGGTGTTGCTGCTGCTTGATCCCCTGTTGATCACCATGCCCGGAGTACCACCCATAAGCGAGACAGGGATGGAATTGTTGAACCCCTGGCCCATTGATATAACGGAGCTTCCACGGGTGGACGCCGTACTTTACACCCACACCGACAATGACCACCTGGGACCGGAGACGGCAAAGGCCCTTATGAGGCTGGACCCTATTTTTATCGGGACCGTGTACTGCAAAGAAAAGTTAACAGAACTGGGGGCCTCCCCGGTACGCTGTCTGTCCGGTGTACCGGCCAGTACACCCCGCCGGGGTAAAAATGGCAACAGTTTCGATATGGGAACTGCCAAAATAGAGCTTCTACCGGCGGATCATCCCTGGCAGCTTTCTGACCCGGTAAAATATGGCCGGGTTTTTGGACCCGAAGATTGCTGCGGCTATAAAATTACCACTCAAGATGGGGTCTTCGTATTTCCCGGCGATACCCGGCTGATGAAGCACCATTTGGACTTGCGGAATATCACGGTACTGGCCCTGGATGTATCTGCGGATCCGTACCATCTGGGTATTCAGGGGGCCACGGTATTGGCCAACCATCTGGAAGATGTCCTGTTGGTACCCTGCCACTACGGTACTTTTAAGAGTGATAATATCGTCCATTCCGGGGATCCTGAGACAATTCTGGAAGGAATACACGACGGTATACGCCGGGGCCGGATTCTCGCCCCCGGTGAACCCCTGATTTTGAAGAACGGCCAAGAAATAAAACAGGCATAACGGGTATTTCCCATCGTTTTTCATAGGTGCTTCGGAGGTCATGTAAAAAACCATGAAAACTATCAACCTGAAACCTATCGATCAGATAATTCAGCCGGTAACCCGGCCCGAACGGATACTCCAGTACGGGGAGGGGAATTTTTTACGGGGCTTTGCGGACTGGCAGATCGATATTCTGAATGAAAAAACCAATTTTAATGGTAATGTGGTGGCAGTTCAGCCCCGGAACCGGGAGGGCGCCCAGGGGGCGCTGATCAATACCCAGCGGGGCCTTTACACCACAGTACTGCGGGGGCTTGAGGGGGGAAATAGGGCGGAGGAATTCCGGACAATCAGGTCCCTTAGCCGTTGTGTTAATCCCTATACCCAATTTGATGAGTACTGTGCCTGTGCAGAGAACCCGGAACTCCGCTTGGTATTTTCCAATACCACCGAAGCAGGGATTAGCTACCAGGAAGGAGAAGAACTGCAAGACCGGCCCCAGCGTTCCTTTCCCGGTAAAGTTGCCGCTTTTCTCCACCGGCGTTATAAGTACTTCCGGGGGGACCGGTCAAAGGCGCTGGTATTTATTCCCTGTGAACTGATCGACCGGAACGGCGATACCCTGCGGTGCATCGTGGAACGCCATGCCGCCGCGTGGAAATTGGGGGAGGACTTTACGCGCTGGCTTGATGCCTGTGTGTTTTGTAATACGTTAGTTGACAGAATTATTTCAGGGTTTCCCGGCGAAGAAGCGGAAAGCCTGTGGGAAAAACTTGGCTACCGGGATGAACTTTTAACCGCGGGGGAGCATTTTTACCTGTGGGTTATCGAAAAACCAAAAACGGCGCCGGGTGTTCCGGCCTGGGATTACCGGCGGGAACTTCCCCTGGAAGAAGCAGGACTCAACATCGTCTGGACCGGTAATCTTGATTTTTATCGTACCCGGAAGGTTCGTATCCTCAACGGCGCCCACAGCTCCACCGCCCTGGCCGCCTACCTGTACGGCCTTGATACGGTGGATCAGTGCCTTACGGATCCGGTAGTGTACCGCTTCATGCAGCAGGCTGTTTTTAACGAAATTGTCCCTTCAATCGAGATGGGAAACGGGACGAGTGAAGAAACCGGCGTTGAAGCGCTTATCCGGTTTGCCCATGAGACCCTGGAACGTTTCGCCAACCCCTTTCTCAAGCATCAGCTTCTTTCAATATGTCTTAACAGTGTATCCAAATTTAAGACCAGGGTACTCCCTTCAATTCTTTCCTATCAAAAAAAATACGGCAGGGCTCCCCGTGCCCTGTGCTGTTCCCTGGCCGCGCTTATCGTTTTTTACCGGGGCAGGAATATTACAGATGGCGAAATGGAAGGCTGCCGGATAAAAAATCAGAAAGAATTCCACTACCCAATCAGAGACAACAGGGAAATCCTGCAGTACTTTGCGGACATTTGGACCGCCCCGGATGGGCCAACGATGCGGGACCTTGTTCATAAGGCGCTTTCCTGCCCTGAACTATGGGGGGAGGACCTGAGCCTCTACCCGGCCCTTGAAGACGCGGTAAGCGCGGCGCTGGAAACAATGTTAAAGGACGGCATCGGCGCGGCCCTGCTGCGGGCCCTTGAAGAACCGGGTATGGAACCACAAAACAACCGGGAATGTTGATGGAAACCCCCGGAGAAATACCTGCTCTTTTCCGCATACACTCCGCCGACAATGTGGCGGTGGCCCTGCGGGATCTGCGGGGCGGGGAAAATTTATCCCTGGGCGGAACAGCGCTGACGGTTCGGGAAAACACTCCCCAGGGCCACAAAATCGCCCTGCGGGACATCGGCACCGGGGAAAAAATACTCAAATACGGCCTCCCCATTGGAGCGGCATCCCAGCCGGTGCAGGCCGGTTCCTGGGTCCATGTCCACAACCTGCAGACCCTGTTAACGGAAGACCCGGTCTACACCTGGGCCGGGAAGATCAACGGAAACGGTAATGCCCCGGTACCTGAGCCGCCGAATTTCCACGTATACCGCCGTCCCGGTGGGCAAATTGGCATCCGTAACGAGATATGGATCCTCCCCACTGTGGGCTGTGTCAATCAAACCGCCCTGGCGCTGGCCCGCTGGGCTAACGCAAAACTATGCGCCGTAACGGATACCACCCAGGCCGGGCATATTGACGGTGTTTACGCCTGGACCCATCCCTACGGCTGTTCACAGTTGGGGGAAGACCACGAGGCCACCCGTAACATTCTCAGGGGCCTGGCCCGGCATCCCAATGCTGCTGCAGTCCTGGTCCTTGCCCTGGGCTGTGAAAACAATACCCTTGAAAGTTTTAAGGAACTCCTGGGGCCCGGTGCTGAAGGGCGAATTGCGTTTTTGTCATGTCAGGACTGCAAGGACGAAATGGCCGAGGGAAAACGGCTTCTTGTCCGGCTGGGAAAATACGCGCGCAATGCCCGCCGGGAAAAGGCCGGGCCGGAGGGACTTATTCTGGGTCTTAAGTGCGGCGGTTCCGACGGCCTTTCGGGTATCACCGCCAACGCCCTGACGGGCCGTATCTGCGACTGCTTTTGTACATGGGGGGCGGGCGCGATCCTTACCGAAGTGCCGGAGATCTTTGGCGCAGAGCGGATCCTGTTGGACCGCTGTGAAAGCCGGGAGGTTTTTGACCAGGCCGCAGTTATCATTGAAAATTTCAAAACTTACTACCGTTCACAGGGCCAGGTTATCTATGAAAACCCCTCTCCGGGGAACAAGGCCGGGGGCATCAGCACCCTTGAGGAAAAATCCTGCGGCTGTGTGCAAAAGGGCGGCCATTCCCCCGTCCGCAGCGTGTGCCGTTACGGGGAGCAGGTCCGCTGTCCGGGCCTTACGCTTCTTGAGGGGCCGGGAAACGACATGGTTTCCACTACCGCCCTGACCGCGGCGGGGGCCCAGCTTATCCTGTTTACCACCGGGCGGGGAACCCCTCTGGGCGCCCCGGCGCCCGTTATCAAGATTGCCAGCAATACCGGACTTGCCCGGCGCAAGCCCGGCTGGATAGACTTTGATGCAGGCAGACTCCTTACGGAAAACGGCGACCAGGTACAGGCGGAACTGCTGCAGCTTATCGCCGCCGTTGTTTCCGGCGATGTAAAGACCCGCAACGAGGAACAGGGATACCGGGAAATCGCCATATTCAAAAACGGGATTACATTATAAAAAACACCCGGATGCACTGCAGCGTGAACGCAGACACAGGGCAGTATCCGCATCAGGTGGGGCTAACCTTCAGCTACCTGAATCCCTCCTGCAGTTCCCCGTCTTTTTCGATCACGGTCTCACTTCCATCTTCATTGACAGCGGTGATCGTGGGGTTTTTTACCAGACCATCCAGATGTATCAACGCCGGGGCATCCTGGTTGTAGTTCAAACCAATGGCAAAATGACAGGTACGAAAGGCTTTTTCGTCTTCCAGCATACTGCCGGTAATCTGCGCAGCGGGGTTTAAGCCAATGCCTATCTCCCCGATATTCCGGGCATTTTTAGCGTAGATCGCCCCCTGGCCCAGGGGTAGTTTCCCCGCCTGTTCCATTTCCAGAGCGTTCCGTTCCGCGGTTTCTACGGTATGCTGCAGGGCACGGGCTTCTTCCCCGCCGGTAATCTCCCGGACATACCCCCCATCCAACGTACAGCGGATAGGCTCCCGGATCACAATATCTCCCTTATGCAAACTAATGCTCCCGTCAAAGACAATCTGCCCCCTGGCGGTCCCGTTTTCAGGGCTTATAAAGGTTTCCCCCGCGGGCAGGTTCCCCCCGGTCCCGTTCCGGGAAAAATCCCCATCGTCGGAAAAGGCAAGGCGGCCACGCAGACCAAAAAAAGCGTCCGTGCCGCCGGGGGCGCTGACCCGCACCGACACCGCCCGATCCAAAACCGTTTTGATGCACGCGCATCTCCGTTTAAGTTCGTCGTAATCAATGGGTACGGTACGAATAAACGATTCGATAGTGGTGGAGGGAGACCAAAAACTCCGGCAGGTCTTTGTCCCATACAGTTGCAGGTGAAAGATGTGGTCATATCCCGCGCCATTGTGGATATAGGGCCTGGCAATACCTTCTTCATCTTTACCCAGTTTCTCCGCGCTTAGGGATATAACAATCTCCGGCTTCGCGCCAAACGCAGCCAGAACTACTTTCTCCGCAAAATCTAATTGGTTCTTAACCGGCTGGTATATCAGGGTGGGCCGTCCCCCTGCCGCCACGATCACATCGTAAATAGCCTGGGAAATCACCGACACTTCATGACCAGGGTTGCTTACAATAAGCGCCTGTTCCCCCGGCAGTACCTTCAAAGATACACAGACGGCAATTTCCGCCGCCTTTTTAAGTTCGCTGGATATCATGGAAGGAGTATACCACCGGTTGTTTCTGTTTTTCCATTGTGTTACAATACCCTATGCCCCTTGCCATACCTTTCCCCGCCTGGTTAAAACCAGAAGTTATCCCCGGCCTTCCTGTCCGCTGGTATGGGCTAATGTACATTGTCGCCTTTGGAATCGCCTATCTTCTTTACCGGCGCCAGGTACGGGAACGGCGCTTCCCCATGAGTGATGACGATCTTTACGGTATGTTTTGTTACTGTATTCTGTGTCTAATTTTGGGGGCCAGGATCTTCTCCGCCCTTGTATACGAAACCGATGATTATTACCGCCGGCAGCCTTGGCTTATTTTTTGGCCGTTTCGGGATGGCCGCTTTACCGGTGTTGTGGGGATGAGTTACCACGGCGGCGCTATTGGAGGTACCTTCGGCATTATCAGTTATTCCCTGTATAAGCGTTTTGATCCAAGGGAAATCGGCGACATGTTTGCCGCTAGTATCCCCCTGGGTTATACCTTTGGCCGTCTGGGGAATTTTATCAACGGGGAACTCTATGGCCGGGCCACCGCCAGTCCTTTGGGAATGATCTTCCCCAATGCCACGCCCTACCCCGCCGGGGAACAATGGGTACAGGAAATAGCCGCAAAGGTCGGTATTCCCACCGACAATCCCAACACGCTGATCAACCTGCCCCGTCATCCCTCCCAGCTTTACGAGGCTTTCCTGGAAGGTATTCTGGCCTGGGGTATTACCTGGATGATCCGTAACAAAAAACCCTACAAAGGTTTTCTTTTTGGCATTTACTTTGTGATCTACGCAATCATGCGGATCTTTGTTGAATACTTTCGGGAACCCGATGCGTACCTGGGCTACCGAATTGAATTTGTCAAAAGTGTCCTGCCGCCCGCTGCAAGCCACCCCCTGCTTAGTTTTTCTACCGGGCAAATCCTCTCCTTTCTGGAACTACTTCTTGCCTGCCTGTGGCTTATTATCGCCGCCCGCCTGCCGGATCGTGAACCTATCCAGGTTTACCCCGAATCGGGGAAAGCCGCTATCAAAAATAAAAGCAGCGGAAACCAGGCCAGGAAAAACCGCCGCAAAATACGAAAAAGGCTACACTAGCAGTTTGTTGCGCTTCGCGTATAAACCCTCAAGGCCACGGCGTAGCCATTTAGCCAGTGCAACAGGCTGCCAGGCATCCTTAACGCGGGGTAAGCGCCCGTTCCAGAGTACTGCGGTCACCAAGAAGCCGGCGGTTATCGGGGAATTCTGCCAAGCCCTCGTCCAGAATACTCCGGGCCAGCGAATAATCCCGCCGGTTAAAAGCGGCGGCGAAACGGTTATGAAAATCGGTAGCAAGCCAAAGGGACAGGTAATCGCGTAATTCCCGCACACGGGAAGCCGGTAAAAGCCCCGCAGATTCCGCCTCATCAAGCCGGGCTATGGCATGTACCGCATCGGCGGCCTGTTTGGTGCCGTTTACCAGAGCAGTAAGTTCCGCAACTGCAGGGGTTTTCCTTCCGGCCAACAAGCTTAACCGGCCCGCGGCCACCGGAACCGCCAAATCATAACGGCCCCGTTGTTCCAGATCGGCAATATGGTAAGGAATTTACGATGCATATAGGAGAGGATATAATCGCCCCGGGCCTTGGCGTCTGTCCCCAGCCTGACGGATGGTATCTATATAGCCCTGAGACGCCCGTGAAGCGGATGAAGCCTGCGAATCCGGATCCATTCCCAGCGCCGTACGGAAAACCGGCAAACACAATCAAAGCCAGGATAACCGTAATGCCCCCACGTATCATACGCGCCCCGGACCATCGCATACGTTACAGTATGCCCCAAACATTGGCATAAAAAAAGCGGCGGGTTTTTACCCGCCGCCCTGTTTCAAAAGCCAGTCCCTAGTTTACCAGGGGCTTGGACCACACCCAGTTCTTCTTTTTCGTGTCCGGACGGAAGCTGATGCTAAGCTCAGCGCCCAATGTGGGATTAACGCCCGGCTCGTTTCCAAGCTCTTTGCCGTACAGCGCCAGGTTAAGCTTAAAGACCGCGGGCTCAAGACCAAAGCCAACCGAAGGCAACAGTTCATGAACACCGGCGCGGAACTTAATGAAATTGAACAGTCCAATCTCCAGCCCGGCCCCTATATCAAGCAGGGGGTTCCGGTGTTCCCGGTCATCCCAGGTAAAGGCATTTTGCAGATTTGCCCAGTCCGCCATAAGCGCCAGGTACAAAAAACTGGCGGGGCGGAGCGTATAGGCAAACCCCGCATTAAGGGTACGGGGTATGCGGTACGTCGTATCGGAAAGCCCAGAGCCGCCACTTAATTCCAACGTTTCAGCCAGGTTGTACACCGGGAATCCAATGGTATAAACATCTTTTGCCGTAAAGCCCAGAACCAGGTCTTTTTTGAACCGGTACATAAGGCCCAGGTCAGCGCCGCCTCCGGCAATAATGGGCATCTCAACGCTAAAACTATCAGGGTCCATCAGATCCAGGGCCGACATTTCTTTGTTAGCCCACAGCCGGGCAAAGGGTTTAAGCACAAAACCGGCGGAAAGCTCGTGGTTTTTAAGCTTGACGATGTTAAAGGCCATCCCAAAGGGCAGGGTGAAATCATAGTACACATTGGCGTCAATGTCGGTTCCGATGATCCGGACGTCAGCCGTCAGCCGGGAAAAGAGGCCAATGCCCAGGCCGTTGGCCGTATAGCCAAAACTAAAGGGGCCCCGCAGGTCAAGGCCAATGGGAAGCCTTCCATCCTCCATAATACTGGTAAGGGCCGAAAGCGACTTGCTCATGGCCGCTATATCGCCTCCCTCAAGGGTGTCCCCGATCCCCTTAATGGCATCCAGCGTTCCCTCTTTCAACAGTTTATCAAAAGGACCCGTAACACCGATGGTAAAATCAAAAACCAGCCGCTCGTTGGCCCACTGCAGGGCCGCCGGATTAACAAACAGGGAGTAAATGTCGTCCGTATAGGCAACATGGGACCCCCCTAATCCCCGGCTTGCGGTGGAATCGTAGCCCAG
>JAITJW010000155.1 GCA_031278715.1 Treponema sp.
AGGAGGAGCAGCATCTTGATAGCCTGGGGAACCCCTTTTTTCGCGGTTTTCAAGGCCGCGATAAGGCCGATACCAAAGAGGAGGCAGCCGTAACCTGCGTCCCCGAAGATCATCCCGAAGAAAATAACAAAGAAAAACAAAAACCAGCCGGAAATATCCACCTCGTTATAGCCGGGCACCACTTCCAGAAATTCCGTCAGGGGAGTGATAAGGCTTGCCAGCTTGCTGTTTTTAAGCTTGGTGGGGACCGCATCATCCGGCCCCGGATCATCCGCGGCCAGGGCCCAGGCATTCTCCGCGGCCGCCCGTTTAAGGTGTCCCAGATCTTCCCGGGGGATAAAACCGGTAATCCAGGCTACGCTACGCTCCGGGGAAACGTCTTCCAGGCTGTCCATACCCAGGCGGGCGGTCTCAAATTCGACCTGTTTCAGCAGGGCCTTCCCCTCGGCTTCCAGAATCGGCGTCCTTGAACCCAGCGAGAGGAGGCGCTTTTCAATATCCGCCGCCTGCAACCGTATCTTTTCCAGTTGGCCGTCGATCTCAGCCAGGGAGTATTCCGGCAGGACAAAGGGTGTTTCGCCGGGGATCTCCACGTCCAGGCTCAGGATATACACCGAATTCTTGTTCTCCCCCAGTTTCAGGAAGGGGGTATCCCGGGACAGGAGGGCGAAAGACTTTGAGGAAAGCTTGTAGGGGATAAGCTTAAGCCCCCGTTCCTCAAGCCAGGCAAAATCCCCGCCCTTAACATTGCCCCACTCCTCTACGCGGCTGCGCTCTTTCGATAGAGCGGCCGCCCGGTCCTGCAGGGATTTCCGCTCGTCGGCGTATTCCAGGATCAGGGCCACAAGGTCCGGACGCGGGGGGGTGTTTACCGCGTCGGCTGAATAAAAGGCGTCTTCGGGCCGCAGCAAATCGCTGGACCGCCGCCGGGGGGCCTCTCCCCCTGGAAGCGCGGGCTGAACGGTCCCTTGTTGGGCCTTTTTCGCCTCCGACTCGTAGGGACGGAGGATCCCCAGGGCGGTTTCGATCTTTGCCTTCCGGTCAAGGAGCTTTGAAAGGGATTCGGAGGAAACGTTCTTCCGTTCCAGATGGACAAGCCCCAGCTCCCGGAGCTTCATTAAGGATTCTTCCCTGGCTTTTTCCATAACCACCAGGGAAATCTTTTTCATGGGCATGATCATTGGGCGGCCCTCTCTAGTCCGGTTTTGGCGATCTTCCCCCGTACCACCGCGGAGGTCTGCTGATCCCCCAGATAAACCTGGATCTTTTTGATATTCCCCCTGGTCTCAGGGATCTTGATCTTCTCAAACAGGTTTACCCGCTGGGTAGTAATGCGCAGTTCATGGTCCAGCCTGCGGCGCTGCTCTTCCACTACATCGGTTTCAAGATCGATGAGGAAGGCCTGCTTGAGTTTTTCCACGGCAAGGTCCAGCCACAGGGGTTTGCGGGCAAGATCGTAGGGGGCGGTCTCGAATTCGGCCCCCTCGAACAGGGGAATGGGGACGCCGGCGATGTTGCCCTGGGCGGTTTTTATGCGGATGATCCTGAGGATCTCCGCCGTAAAGACCCCTTGTTCCCCAAAAACGGCGATCCAGATCTTAAACAGCTCATCCAGCCGTTCTTTTTCCTCCCGCAGCTCTTTAATACGGACCTCGGTAATGCGTATCTCCGCCTGGAGCTGCTGTTTTTTCAGCATCAGGGTGGGAAGGTAACGCTGGTACATCTTAAGGGAGTCCTTCTGCTTTTTCAGCTCGTTCTTGGTGAGCTTTATCTTTGCCACGGCCTTAGTCCTTTTTGGGCCAGAATTTGCTGATAAGCTCGGTACGCAGGCCCGTCTCTTCGGGGCTGAAACAGTCGGCCAGGATCTCCCAGCCCAGGTCCAGGGCCCGCTCCAGGGGGATATTCACCGAAAGGTCCATCATCTGCCGCTCGAATGATCCCCCGTATTTAAGGAGTTTGTCGTCCCAGGCGGTCATGATAAAGCCCATCGCCTTTTTTTCCAGGGTATCCCGGTAGGCGGAGTAAAGCTTGATCATGCCGTCCATAAGGGCCCGGTGATCGGCGCGGGTCTTGCCGTTGACCTGCTGTTTAAGCCGGGACAGGGAACCGAAGGGCTCGATGCGGCCGTTTTTAAGGTAGTACTGTCCCTCGGTAATATACCCGGTGTTATCCGGCACGGGGTGGGTTACATCGTCGCCGGGCATTGTCGTAACCCCCAGGATGGTGATGGACCCGCTGGTGTCAAAGTCCACGGCCTTTTCGTAACGGCTGGCAAGCTGGGAGTAGAGATCCCCGGGGTAGCCCCGGTTAGAGGGAACCTGCTCCTGGATGATCGAAATTTCCTTCATGGCGTCGGCGAAATTGGTCATATCGGTAAGGAGGACCAGCACATCTTTGTCCTGAAGGGCAAATTGTTCCGCTACGGCCAGGGACATATCGGGGATCATGAGGCACTCAACCGTGGGATCGCTGGCGGTGTGGACGAACATTACCGTCCGGGCAAGGGCGCCGCCGTTTTCCAGGGTATCCTTGAAGAAGAGGTAGTCGTCATACTTAAGCCCCATGCCGCCCAGGACGATCACATCGACCTCCGCCTGCATGGCGATCCGGGCCAGGAGATCGTTGTAGGGCTCCCCGGATACGGAAAAAATGGGCAGTTTTTGGGACACCACCAGGGTGTTGAAGAGATCGATCATGGGGATCCCCGTGCGGATCATCTTCCGGGGGATGATACGTTGGGAAGGATTGACCGAAGGGCCGCCGATGGGAATAAGGTTGTCCCGGAGCGCCGGCCCCTTGTCACGGGGTTCGCCTGAACCGGAAAAAACCCGGCCCATAAGGTTCTCGGAAAAGGACACCCGCATGGGATGGCCCAGAAAGCGGACCGTATCGCCGGTGGAAATACCCCGGCCGCCGGCAAAAACCTGGAGGGAAACCAGATCGTTTTCCAGCCGGTTTACCTCCGCCAGGGAGGTACCAAACACGGTGTCCACTTCCGCCAGGTCCCCGTAACGGACCCCATCGGCCCGGACCGTGATAACGCTTCCGGTAATAGATTCGATTTTACTGTATACCTTTTTCATGGTTTCCTCTGTCGATGATTTTTTGAGCTGCCGGGTCCCGGCTTTCGGTCCTGGCGCTCAGCTCGTCCCGAATCTCCTTTTCCAGAGTTTTGAAACGCTCACTCTGCCATTCACAGCCGTTGTAGTCCAAAAAACGCTGCCGGAGCCGGTTGAACCAGCCGCGGGCCTCGTTTTTGTCGGAAAAACTGAAACGGGAGGCCATGATGCCAAGGAGCATGGAAAACACGTACTGCTGCCGCTCCGGGCTTACCGAGGAGTCAATCGGATCGAAGGAGTTCTGCTGGAAATACACCGCGTCCAGAAAATCGCCTTTAAGGTAGATGATGTAGTCGTCAAGGCTCGTGCCCTCCTCGCCGACCACCTTCATCATCTGTTCCACCTCGCTTCCGCGCCTCATAAAATTGTGGGCGTAGGAGACCTTCTCCCGTGGGAGAATACCCTTGTACTTGGACCAGGAATCCAGGGGGTGAATGGCGGGGTACTTACGGGCATAGGAACGTTCATAGGAAAGGCCGTGAAAGGCCCCTACGACTTTAAGGGTGGCCTGGGTTACCGGTTCCTCAAAGTTACCGCCCGCGGGGCTGACCGTCCCGCCGATGGTAACCGATCCGACGCTGCCGTCCCGAAGCCGTACAATCCCCGCCCGCTCGTAAAAACTGGCAATCGTGGATTCAAGGTAAGCCGGAAAAGCTTCCTCCCCGGGTATCTCTTCCAGACGGCCTGACATTTCCCGCATGGCCTGGGCCCAGCGGCTGGTCGAGTCCGCCAGGAGCAGGACGTGAAGCCCCATCTGGCGGTAGTACTCCGCCAGGGTTACCGCGGTGTAGACCGAGGCTTCCCGGGCCGCCACGGGCATGGAAGAGGTATTACAGATGATGACGGTCCGTTCCATGAGAGAGCGGCCGGTCCGGGGGTCCGTAAGTTCTGGGAATTCCTTCAGGGTTTCCACCACCTCCCCGGCCCGCTCGCCGCAGGCCGCCAGGATCACGATATCCACATCCGCATGACGGCTGGTGATCTGCTGCAACACGGTTTTTCCCGCGCCAAAGGGACCGGGAATACAGTAGGTCCCCCCGCGGGCCACGGGAAAAAACGTGTCGATAAGGCGGACCCGCGTTACCATAGGTTCGACCGGCTTAAGGCGCTCCTGGTAACAGTCCACCGGCCGCTTGACGGGCCAGCGAAAACACATGGAGACGGGGATCGTGCCGCCTTTTTCATCAGTGAGTTCCGCGATGGTGTCCCGGACCCGGTACGAACCGGCGGGCTTAATCGAGGAGACCGTATAGGTCCCGTAGAGGTTGAAAGGAACCATGATCCGGTGGGTAAAGGCCCCCTCCGGCACGGTTCCCAGGGTGTCCGCCCGTTCTACCTTATCCCCAACCTTGGCGACGGGGCTAAAATCCCAGGGTTTTTCCAGGGACAGGGCGTCAAGGTACACTCCCCGTTCCAGGAAGTAACCGGCAGCCTCCGCCAGCTGGGGCAGGGGGTTCTGGAGGCCATCGTAGACCTGGCCCAAAAGACCGGGCCCCACTTCGACGGCCAGCATGTCTCCGGTATACTCCACCTCGTCCCCAATCGTAATACCCTTGGTAATTTCAAAGACCTGAAGCTGGGAAATATCTCCCCGGATACGGATAACCTCGCTCTTGAGCCGTTTATCTCCAACTTTAACGTAGCCAACCTCGTTCATGGACACGGCGCCGTCAAAACGGACGCTGACCATGTTACCGTTGACGGCTACCACACTGCCTTTCGTTCCAGTCATGTAGATTCTCCTGCGCCCGGCCGGGCGTGTTCCAGAATTGTTGCGTATAAGGATTTATATTCCGCAAAGCCTGTTTCCGCTTTGAAAGAGGCGCGGCGTTCCAAAATGAGGAGTTTGAGCAGGTACGCGTACACGGCGTTCCGGCTAAAGGCGGGTATCCCCTGGAACCGCTCTATCGCGTTCCACCGGGCCCGGTCCAGAAGGATCTCCGCCTCAAGCGGATTTTCCGCCGCGGCCAGGGCCGCGTGGGCGGCGCTTGCCGCGTCCGCCGGGTCCGCGGGCGGGTCCACCGGCGCAGCCCCGTCCCGTTTAAGCCGGGAAGCGCGCAGCCGGGCCAGGTTCAACCGAAGGGCCCGCTCCCAATCCCGCCAGGCGTCGATAAAACCGGACCCGGAAGGCGCTTCGGTTTCGGCGTAGGAGGGCGACCCTGCCCCGGGCTGCCCGGACCCGGACTTAGGCTGCGGATCGAGGCTGAGGAGGGCCAAAAGGGCGGCGTCCCCCGCGCTTAACTGCGCCTGCGCGAGATCCCGAAAACGGGAGGAACTCATGGGCGGCACCTGACCGTACACAAGGCTGGGAAGCTGGGCGACAAGAAAATAATAAGCGCCCACTTCTTACATTTCCTTCGCCTGGGTTTTCACGATTTCCGCCAGCCGGGGGCTCAGGTAGGCGGAAAGCAGGTCCCCTACCGCCTCGGCGGAAAAGTCGTAGTAGGCGGAACCATCCCGGTTGGCGATGCGGAA
The DNA here is from genome assembly GCA_031278715.1 of Treponema sp. Lineage (GTDB taxonomy): Bacteria > Spirochaetota > Spirochaetia > Treponematales > Breznakiellaceae > JAISFT01. Next base: position 5,595 of record JAITJW010000155.1, read on the forward strand.
ACCCGCCCCCAGGTTCCGGTCGGACTTGAGTTCCAGCCCTTTTTTGAGTTCTGCGGCAAGTTTTTCCCGGAAAAAGCCCTCCAGCAAGCCAAGCTGGGCTTCCGGCAGCAGAATATTAAGCGAATCGCCGCCCCCGGCGGCCCAATTTTTAAGAATTTCCGGCAACACGGCCTTGACAAGATCAGCGTTATAGGTGGCGACAGTCTCCCGTGCGACAATCCGGTCCAGGATCGCCTGAATTTCCCCTTTGAAAGCCAGAATAAGGTTCCGGGAAGCCTGGCCTACCGCGGCAATTCCCGCTTTTTCCGCCCGTTCGGCATCGGCCCGGGCAGCGGCCACGATGGTTTCCGCCTCCTTCCGGGCGGCTTCCACTATCCGCCGGGCCTCCCCCTCCGCCTGATTTTTAAGGTGGGCGGCCTCCCCGGAGGCGGTTTCAATCCCGTCTCTCTTTATCTTATCAATGAGCTCCTGCAACTGAATTTCCATGGTTTCCTCTTTCATTTAGCCGGTCCGGGCAAAGATATATCATAAATTATATGCATCCGGGAGTTATTTCAAGCGGAAATCCGCATTAAGAATGGAAACTTCATTAAGGCTTTCCCAAAACTTCAGTTTTTGGGAAAGCAAGCTTAGATTTAGAGGAAAAAGCGGACTTTTTGCCGCTTTTTCCAAAGCCATTCCCAAAACTAACCGAGTTTTGGGAATGGCTCTCTGTTCTCGTCTTTGTACGATGAAAAAACAGGACCCTGGATGAGAGCGGTAGAGTATTTTTTATCCCAGCTGGACAAAATGGAACGCGGGGGCCTGGAGGCCAACGCAGAAGAGACGGCTATTCGGGGTTTTACAGACCTGGTGGCGCCGGTTACCGGCAGGGACAGTGCGCGGGAACTCTGCAGCGCCCTTCTTGAAGTACTGCGGGAAAAGCCCGGGCCCGGAGGGCGGCCTTCCTATGTTAAATTGGCTTATGCGGCAGCCTTCCTGCTGGGGGAATTTGACGATTCTATGGAACTGGGCGCCGGGGAATGGGAGGAGATTCGGAACACCCTTGAAGACGCCGCCTGCGACATGGACCTGAAAACCCTTACCGCCCTGATGGGAGAACTGCTTGAGCGGGGGAAGATCTAACAACGAATACCTCGCCCCAATCCAAGGCTCCTATGATTATTGTCAAGAGGCTGGCCTCCCATGCCATGCAATCTTCCTCAGTGGTTCCCAGTTCCTTCTCGATACTCCCGGCTATCAGGATATGCGCCTCCCGCATCAATGCCGCCCGCCGCTTCTTCCGCCCTGCGGCCGTCCTCCATGCTGTCCGCCT
>JAITJW010000158.1 GCA_031278715.1 Treponema sp.
AGAAACTCTGAAATGATAAACCCTCCGGGGGTCTTTTTTATGTGCTTCCGGTAAGTCCACCAGCGGAAGTAGTAGACCGCTTCCAGTTCTTTGTCGGGTATGTCAATGAGGGGAACGTGATCGGCCATCCATTGATACGCGGCGCCGTTGGGGATGTAATTGACGTAAAGTTCATTGTCATCCCGGTTGAACCGGTCAACATACTCTTTCATGCGTGTAAGCAGAGCGTTGTAATCATTCATAGCGTCCTCCCTTAAAAGCGATTACTGCCGAGGCCGTATGTTTTCGCCTCGTCATACATGGCAATAATATTCCGGGCCGGAACCTCGGGCAAAAGGAAATCGTGGCTGGCCGCCACAATGTACCTGCCGTATTCGCCCAGGGTATCAATGATGCGCCGGGTCTCGTCCCGCACTGCCTGTTCGGTCCGGTGCAGCAGGATTTCGTTTTCATCGATGCCGCCAAAGAAAACGCAGGCATCTTTGAATTCCTTTATCAGCTCCGCCGGATCCATGTTTACGGCGTTCACCTGTATGGGGTTGATGGCGTCCACGCCGATCTCGATGAGATCGCCGATGATGCTCCGGATTGAACCGCAGGAATGGAGGGCCGTAACACAGCCGTGCTGTTTCGCCTGGGCCATGAGCCGCCCTATGTAGGGCTTGAAGAATTTGCGCCACATTTCGGGGGACATGAAGAGGCTCTGCTGGGTGCCGAAGTCGTTGGCAATAAAATACATGTCAATGGCTCCGGGATTTGCCTCAAAGACCCGGCGGTCAAGTTCGTAATAAAAGGCAAAGCACTTTTCCAGAACCGCGAACACCAGGGCCTCGTCGGAATACATGGACATGAAGAAATTTTCCATATCCAGCAGTTCCGTGGCATCGTGAAAAACAGGCGACCAGTAGCCGCCGATAAGGCAGTAATCCTTTGCCCAGACAAGCTGTTCAGCGGTCAGTTTGACCTCGTACCAGGACGGATCGGGCCCGGGGTAGTTCTCGATATCCGAAACGGTCCGGGCGTCCTTAAGCGGCGCGGTCAGGGCTATGCCGTAATGATAGCCGCCGCGCCTCACCCCCCACTCGTTCATCCAGGTGCCGTCGTCAAAACGGGAAAGCCTTGGCCCGCGATACTCGGGATTGATGGTCTTGTAGTCCAGACCGATTTTTCCGTAAAGGGCATCGTCTACTGTGGCGGCGTCCAGGGCGCGGCGTATGTTCTCGGTGGTTTCACCCGCTCCCTTGTACCACATGGGGAAGCGGTCCATGCCCCTCCGCAGGAACGGCGCCAGGCCGCGTTCCCGGGGGCTCATACCGCTCGCGGACTCAGCCTTTGGCGGATACACCGAGATCTTCCCCCTGGTGGATCACCAGGCCGATGTACTCGGCATTTTTGAGCCGGCCGTTGTACCAGAGGAGCCAGCGGTCGTTTGCCTGGTCAAACACCACGCCGGGCTTGTAACAGGCGTCGCCGTCCCACTTGCCCGGCTCGGGGGAGACGATGGGGTTGCAGTCAAAGCGCTTCCAGCGGCTGAGGCCGTCGGGGGACCAGGCGCCGCAGATCCGCGCGGTGTCGATATCCTCGTAGCCGATGTAGAACATAAGGTAACCGCCTTTGTACGGAAGTACCTGGCAGGCGCCGACCCGTTCCTGCTCATAGACGTTGTTCTTATCCGCGGTAAAGATGGGGTTCGCCCGGTACTTGCGCCAAACAAAGCCGTCAACACTTTCGGCGTAACAGATCACATTGGGCTCGTAAGTTTCCCCCGCGGAATACCACATCCTAAACACCCCCCGGTCCCAGAGAACACTGGGGCACATCACCGACATGTTTTCCCAGGGCTGTTCGGGAACAAGGATCGGCTCGGAACCAACGCGGATAAAATTGGAATCATCCTTTGCGACGGCATAGCCGATCCAGGAATTGCCGTGGGCCTGTCCGGTGTACCACATGTGGAGAATCCCGTCCTTTTCCACAACGCAGTTCCGGTTAAGGTCGTCTTCCCAGCCCGATACAGGATCCGGCTTAAGGATGATCCTTGGCGCACTCCAGGCGATACCGTCGGCGCTTTTCACCACCGCCAGGGATTTTTTTGGCCGCCAGGAAAAGTACATCCGGTACCCCTCCGGCTTCGCATTCGGAGTTTTGGGAACAAGGCTCCCCTCGTATTCGGGGTACACCAGGACATCAAAACAGGTTCCCATTTCCGCGTTTCCCAGTACCGGGTTCCCTTCGTATTTTTCCCACCCTCCCTGTGAGGGGGGAAACTTCGTTGTGTTAGGCATCTTTAGCTCCTTTATGTGTATTTATCCTGTAATCCCTATTGTCTTTCCAGGCATCTAAAACCGCCTTCAGGTGATAGATCGGAATTTCGGGCAGCAGGTTGTGTACCCCCGACATGATGCAGCCCCCGTTTTTTGCCAGGGCTTTTATATTGCGTGATGTTTTTTCATAAACCGATTCGTAGCTTTCTTCAGGGGAACAAAGGTGGTGATCGTACGCGCCGCCCCAGAAAATCACATCACCGAAATTGGTTTTCAGGTATTCAGGTTCCATATTAGCCCCCGAAATCTGTACGGGGTTGTAAATATCAAGGCCGCATTCGATAAGATCCCCCAGGACTTCACTGATAGCGCCGCAGCTGTGGAGGCAGCACTTCATCCGGCTGATCTTCTTCCAGCCCTGAAAGAGCTTTTCGTAATTGGGTTTGTAGATCTCCCGGAACTTTTCCGGTCCCACAAAGAGGCCCAGGTTGTGGCCCAAATCGTGGGCCATGTTCACAATATCCACATAGTTTCCCACCGCCTGGTCCAAAAGGCGGAGGCGCGCCAAGGCGGCATCGGCCAGTTTCGAGAGTATCTCCTTCATTCGTTCGGGGTATTCGGCGATAAACATCCAGCCTTTAAAAAAGCCGCCGGGGAGATACTGAAAGTCCGGCAGGCACTCACCTATGCTTAAGGAAAGGTCGGTCTCGTTGTACATGAACCGGGCGATCTCCTCCATGCGGCGCAGTTCCGCATCGGGCCAGTGGTGGGAAGGGTTTACGTCTTCGGGCCTGGGGTATTCGGTTTCGTCAAGATTCAGCTCCTCCGGAGGTTCGTCGAAAAAAAACGATCCCGGCCTGGCAATTACCGGGCCGCCGCCGCGCCAGCCTTCTTTCCATATTACCGAGCCGTCAGGCTGTGTTATATATTCGTCTTCCACGGAAACCAAAAAACGCCGGCCCCAGAGTTCTTGTTCTTTCCATTGGGACTCAACACCGGGACCCCGCAGATCGGACTTGCACAGTTTCGGCGACGCTATAAGGACTATGTCCCCTTCTATGGCCTTTATCACATCCAATTCAAACACTGCATTGGCCTCGAAGCTGTCAATCCGGGGCGGTTTCTTTTCAACACCCAAAAGGTCTTGCAGTTTTTTGTATGCGATTACGTGGAGCCCCGCGGTTTCGCAGCCCCCGAGGCCGTTGGGAATTCTGTCGGGTATTTGATGGTCCAGTACGGCGCGGACGCGCTCCCGGGATGTCATTCCTTTATCGCCCCTATCATAACACCCTTGACAAAGTGTTTTTGCAGGAAGGGATACACCGCAAGGATGGGCAGGATGGTGATCATGATGGCCGCGTATTTAAGCTGTTCCGTGGCCGCGGCCCGGACTATGTTGATCTGCATGCCCCCCATGGTATCCTGTTGTAGCTGGATGAGGATTTTATACAGATAGATCTGCAAAGGCTGGAGATCCGGGTCCCGCAGAAATACCAGGGCCCAAAAATAACTGTTCCAGTATCCCACCGCGTAAAAAAGCGCCAGCACCGCCATGATCGCCTTTGAGAGGGGAATCATGATACGGACGAGGATCTGGAATTCGTTGGCGCCGTCAATCTTGGCGGCCTCCGCAAGGCTTTCTGATATCTGGGAGTAAAAGGTTCTGGCAATGAGGATATTCCAGGCGCTCACCGCAAAGGGGAGGATCATGGCAAGCCGGGTATTGTACAGCCCCATTCTTGATACGATGATAAAGAAGGGTATCATTCCCCCGGAAAGAAACATGGTTATGGTGATCATGATGGAAACGGGCCTGCGCAAAACAAAGTTGTCCCGGGACAGGGGATAGGCGGCCAAGATGGTCATGACCACGTTGACGCAGGTTCCAATCAGGGTGTACCAGACGGTATTATAATAACTCCGCCAAATGGTTGGGTTTTCCAGGGCCAGGCGGTAGCCGTCAAGCCCAAATCCCTTGGGCCAAAAGTAAACGTCCCGGGCAATGACATGCTCCGGCGCGCTTATGGACATGCTGAACACGTAGAGAAAGGGATACAGGGTTATAAGGGCGGCAAAGATCAGGATGGAGCCCAGGACAAACCGGCTTATCCCTTCGGATATTCTCATTTTATCTATACCCCCTACCACAGCCCATGGCCCAGTACCCGCTTACTGACCGTGTTGCAGCCCAGAAGCAGAACGAGGTTAATGATGGAATTGAAAAATCCAACCGCCGCGGAAAAGCTGTACTGGGTACTCTGGATGCCCATGCGGTACACGTAGGTGGAGATCACATCGGCGGTTTCGTAAATCGCCGGGTTGTAGAGAAGGATTATTTTTTCAAACCCGACGCTCATGAGGTTGCCTACGCTGAGGATGAAGAGGGTAACCACCGTGGGCATGATCCCCGGCAGGGATATGTGCCAAAGCTGGCGCAGCCGGCCCGCGCCGTCCATCCTGGCCGCCTCGTAGAGGTTCATATCGATCCCCGAAAGGGCGGCCAGATAGATAATGGAATTCCAGCCGAAACTCTGCCAGATACCGGAACTTATATAGATGGTACGGAACCAGCGCGATTCGTTAAGAAAGCTGATACGCTTCCCGGTTACCTGTTCCAAAACGATATTCACCATGCCGTTGGCGGGGGAGAGGAAATTGACAATCATGCCGCAGATGACCACCACGGAAATGAAGTGGGGCAGATAGGTAATGGTCTGGATACTGCGCTTTAAAACCCCGTCCTTGAATTCGTTGAGGATCAGCGCAAAAATAATGGGAACCGGAAAACCCCAGAGAAGGCTGTAGACGCTGATAAGCAGGGTATTCCTGAGGAGCCGGATGAAAAAGAAGCCTCCGAAAAACTGCTTAAAGTGTTCCAGCCCAACCCAGCGGCTGCCCCATATCCCCCTGCCCGGCCGGTAGTCCTTAAAGGCGATGACCACGCCGTACATGGGGAGATATGAAAACAGGATGTAATACACAATCACCGGCAGGATCATTAGAACGAGGAGCTTATCCCGCCGCAGGTTTTTTACCCAGAGATTCCGGTTCCCGCCCAACTTATTTACCCCTGTCGTATTGCCACTGGCGGATCTTCTGTATTTCGGCAAGGCCCATGGAATTGACGGTCCGCACATAGTTGTCCCACTCGGTCAGGGGAATCTCGCCGATGAGGAATTTCAGCCGGGTTTCATTGCTATAAGTACTGATATCCGGCTGTATGCGGTCTACAATGGACTGATACTCCTCGGAAAGCATGATCGCGGGGAAAGGCTCAACCCGGTAGGGAAGCAGCTTTTCGCCAAAGGGAATGGCAGGACTTCCGGCATTTAAGGCTACATATACCTCCGCGGGGGTCCTTACCAGAATGGTGTCGGAAGCGCCAAGGGAACGGAGGGCATTGTAGGGATCAAGGCCGTCAGGATTCTTCAATACAAAGTCGGTGAACTGTTTTTTACCA
>JAITJW010000021.1 GCA_031278715.1 Treponema sp.
GCCCCCACCGACGGAACCATCCACATAGACGGCACGCTGGTGCTGGAACCCCTGCCCGCCACCCGGAAGGAGCAGATCGCCTACCGCCGCCGTTACCGCTTCATTTCACCTTTAGCCAATGGCGTGTTCCGGGACCGGCCCAAACACGACATCGCGATGATCTTCCAGGATTACGCGGTGTTCCCCTGGATGACTGCGTTACAAAACGTGGTGTTCGCCCTGAAACTGCGTAACGCCGGTAGGCGTTCCCCCGATAGGCGTTCCGCCGGTAACGATAGAATTGATAAAACCGACCCGGTGAGACTGAAAAAACGGGAACTGGAAGAAAAGGCCCTGTTTTACCTGCACAAAGTCGGTTTGGCGGCCTGTGCCCACAAGTACCCTTCCCAGCTTTCCGGGGGGATGCGCCAGCGCCTGGCCCTGGCACGGGCCCTTTCGGTGGAGCCCAAGATCATCCTGATGGACGAACCTTTTGCCGCGGTGGACGCCCTGACGCGGGAAAAACTCCAGGACGAGCTGTTGCGGCTCCTTGAAGAAACCGGTAAAACCGGCGGGACCGCCGGGATCGGCGCCGGGACCCCCATCACCGTGATCCTCGTAACCCACGACACCCAGGAGGCGGTGTACCTTTCCGACGAGGTGGTCGTGTTCTCCCCCGGCCCCGGTACGATCCGCAACCGCATCCCGGTGCCGGTCAAACGCCCCCGTGCCAGGACGGACGCAGAACTGGTGGAAATTCAGGAACGCATTTTGGCCATGTTCCAGTACGATATTAACCAGGAAGCTGACTACTCAATATAATAGGTCAGGGGAGAGAAGTGAGGAGTGAGAAGTGAAGAGTGAGGACTTAAAGGCAAGAAGTGAAGAGGCCCCTTACCGCGGGGTCATTTTTGACAACATCATTGCAGCACGGGGGAATACGCCCCTGGTACGGCTTGCGAAAATGGCGAAGGCCCCTTCGGGGATCGTACTGGCAAAAGTAGAATCTTTTAACCCGCTGGCCAGTGTAAAAGACCGTATCGGCGCGGCCATGCTGGACGCTGCGGAACGGGATGGCAAACTCAAGCGGGGGGAGCCCTGCACGGTGATCGAACCTACGTCGGGGAACACCGGCATAGGGCTTGCCTTTGCCTGCGCTGCACGGGGCTACAAGCTTATCCTTACCATGCCGGAAACCATGTCGGTGGAGCGGCGGAAACTTGCCCGCATGCTCGGCGCCGATGTGGTGCTTACCTCCGGTAAAGACGGCATGAAAGGCGCGGTTCTGAAGGCGGAAGAACTGACCGGCCGTATCAGCGGCAGTTTCATGCCCCTTCAGTTTGACAATCCCGCCAATCCTGAAATTCACCGGCGTACCACCGCGGAAGAAATATGGGCCGACACAGGGGGGACGGTGGATATTTTTGTGGCCGGCGTGGGAACGGGGGGTACTATAACCGGGGTGGGAGAGGTCCTCAAGGCCAGGAAACCGGCCGTCAGGATCGTCGCCGTGGAACCGGACGCCTCCCCGGTGCTTTCCGGCGGTTTTGCCGGGCCCCACCGTATTCAGGGGATCGGCGCGGGCTTCGTCCCCAAGGTACTCAACCGCTCCATCATCGACGAGATTGTCCGGGTAACCAACGATGACGCCATCATTACCGCCCGCAACATGGCCCGTGTCGAGGGGATTTTGGCGGGTATTTCCTCCGGCGCCGCGGTATGGGCGGCTCTGAGCATCGCGGCCCGGCCCGAAAACAGCGGAAAAACCATTGTAAGCATCCTGCCGGATTCGGGGGAACGTTACCTGTCCACCCAGCTTTCGGATTTGGACGAATGAGAAATTGCAGCCCTAGCAGTTTGTTGCGCTGACCTTATGGCTAGGCCATAAGGTCTTGGGTTTTAAGCGCGAAGCGCAACAAATTGTCTCCTATTCCACCTTGAACTTCGCCACCTCCCGGACCAGCACGTCAATGCTTTTTTTGTTTTCCCCGCTGATGGTGTTGACACTGGTTACCGCCACATTTATTTGGTCTGCCCCGGTAGCCATCTCATTCATCCCGTTGCTTATCTCCTGGGTTACCAGTTCAAGATTCCTGCTTTCCTGTATAACCTGTTTGCTCCCCTCAAGCATTTCCTCGGAACTGGTTTTGACCATCTGCGTCACTTCGTTAAGCTGCCCGATGGCTTCCAGAATCTGCCTGCTCCCCGCGCTCTGTTCCTCCATAGCGTTGCGGATGTTCTCTTCCTGGTCCGATACGGTCCTGACCCCGCCGTCTATGGCCTCAAACTTGTTTAACACATTGTCGGTGGATTTGGTTATCTTGTCGATGGAATCCTTTATCTTCTTGAGGACCGTGGAGATGGTCTTGGATTGTTCCCCGGAACTTTCCGCCAGTTTGCGGATCTCGTCGGCTACCACGGCGAATCCTTTTCCCGCTTCCCCGGCGTGGGCCGCTTCTATAGCGGCGTTCATGGACAGAAGATTCGTCTGGCTGGCGATGTTTTCCATTACCGCGTTGATCTCCAGAAGCCCCTCGGATTCCCGGGCAATCTCCTGAATGTCCGCCGCCACTTCCTGAAGACCCGAACGGCCCACCTCGGAGGCTTCTATCAATTCTTTGACGTTACCGGCATTTTTGGTCAGCGTCTGGGAAACGGACTGGATATTGGCGAGCATTTCTTCGATGGCCGAGGAAGACTGGGCCACGCTTTCGCTCTGGTGATCCACATGGCCGTTCAGTTTTTCAATATTGACGGTGATCTGCTCCATGGTGGTGTTGGTTTCGGTAACCGAGGCGGACTGGTTGATCACCCGGCCCTTGATACTCTGGACGTTGGCGGTTATCTCGTTGATGGCCGCGGCGGTTTCGGTCATATTGGAGGCCAGTTCGTTGCCGATGTCGAAAAGGGCGGTACTCTGATCTTTGATGGTAAATACGAGATTTTTAATCTTCTCAAGCGTTCCGTTGAAAACCTCTGCCATATCCCCTATTTCGTCTTTACGGTGGATGCCTATTTGGTTAGTCAGATCCCCTTCCCCCAGACCGGTCACAACGCTCATCATATATTTAATGGGATTGCTGATGGAGCGGGCGATGATAAAGGCCGCAATCGCTATGACGACAAGCATTATCACGCTGATGATAATACTTATCCTCAACATTCTAAGAACCGGTGCGTCGATAATCGCATGAGGCACCCCCAGCGCCAGAGTCCAGGGGGTACCGGTGTCCCCTATGGAAACGGGAGTGGTGATAATAGCAAGCTTGGACTCTTCGCCGCCGGCATTGGCAATGGCGGTGAACTTGTATGGGGCGCCGGTTTTTATGGCGTTTGCAAAATCCGGCATACGGTCGCCCACGAGGTCCCCTTCGGTTTCAGTCATGGATTTTCCGGCGCGGGAAGGGTCAAAATGGGCCACCACGGTTCCGCCGTTGCTGAAAACCGCGGCCACCGTGCCTTCGTAGGGGCGGATGCCGTCCACGCCGGTTTGAATCCTGGACAGGGTAATATCGATGCCCACCGCCCCAAGAAACACGCCGTTCTTTTTTATCGGGACCACCAGGCTCGTAATCAGAGTATTGACTCCGTCGATAGTATAAAAATAGGGTTCCACAATAGTTTCTTTCCCGGTTCTCCGGGGAATGAGGTAATAATCCCCCGTGTTGACGTCCTCATAATCCTCCAGCCCCTCCAGGGAGACCCCCGTATTGGTCCGGACCCAATAGGGGGTGAACCGGCCGGTCGCGTCCGTCCCTTCGGTATTGGCGTATTGGGCGTCCAGGCCGTCCAGGGCGTTTGGTTCCAAGCATGCCCAGACAGAGGCGATATCCGGATTGTTCTCGGCTTGCGCTTTAAGCAGCAAATTATAGAAAAAACGGCGCTGGGACGGTTCTATCTGCTCATAAGCTTCCATCGATATGGCCAGGGTCCTGACCATACTGAAATTCTTGTCCATCCATGCCTTAATGACGGCGGCTTGATTTCCCCCCAATTTTTCCAATTCACTGTTCACCAGCGTGGTAATTTGGGTTTGGGAAATATTTACAACAGTTCCCAAAAGCGCGCCGATCCCCAAAATGGTAAGGGCAAGAATCATAATGACGAGTTTATTGCCTATTCTCATAATTCACCCCTTGAGACTGTCCGGAAGCAAACTCAGGCTTTAGCCCGCCCTTTCTGGACCGTCCTCACGTCAGTATATTACTTTTTTTTAGGACATGAAAAGCGGTCGCGGGCTCTTCAATGCCCCCACCCTGAAGACCCCCTGAACATGGCGGCAGGGGTCCTGCTCTTTCGGGGCGTCTGTTCGTTCCCTTATTGCCGATAGGGGAACCGACCCTGATCGTGGTGAAATATGCCGGCCCAGTAGTAGGGGCCCATGCCGTAGCCCTGTTTCAGGCGATCTCTTATACTGGGACTATGATTTCGGGTTTTCCCTGGCTATTCCGTAAAATCAAAGTGTATGCTCTGGTAGGGGAAAGCGGTACCGGCAAAAGTTTCCGGGCCAGGCTGGTAGCCCAGAGACACGGGATCGATTACATCATTGATGACGGACTCCTTATCCGGGATGACCGGATAGTCGCCGGACACTCGGCAAAGACCGAAAAAACCTTTCTGGCGGCAGTTAAAGTAGCCCTTTTTGACGCCAAAGGGCACCGGGACGAGGTTGCCCGGAAGCTTCAGGCCGCAAAGATCCACAAGGTTCTTATTTTGGGAACATCGGAAAAAATGACGAAGAAAATCGCCGTCCGGCTCCAGCTTCCCGTACCATCCAGGGTCATCAAGATTGAGGATATCGCCTCCCAGGACGAAATTGAAAAGGCCATCAGAACCCGCAAAATCGAAGGAAAACACGTGATCCCCGTACCCTCTATCGAGGTAAAACGGAGTTACCCGAATATCTTTTACGATGCCATCCGGGTACTGCAGAAAAAAAAGAAAACCACCGGGATCAGTCCCGCGGGGGACAGCATGAACCCCGGCAGGATCGGTCCCATTCCAAAAGTGCTGGAAAAATCCGTAGTCCGCCCGGAGTACTCCAAACGGGGCAAGGTGATCATCACGGAAGCGGCCCTAAGCCAGATGGTGATCCACTGCGTTGACGAGTACAGCAGCGAAATCCGTATCAAAAAAATTTCCATCAAAGATGACGAGATAGGTTACCGGCTGGTCATCACCATTGATGTACCTTACGGGTTACAATTGGGGGGGAATATCCACGAGCTGCAACAGTACATTATTGACAATATTGAGCGGTATACCAATATCCTTATTGAAGAAGTGAATATTATCATTGATAAAATTGTTCAGTAAGGGGAGTTTGCTCCAAAATCCGGCATTTTGGAGCAGTGAGGCTTTCCCAAAACTTCAGTTTTTGGGAAAGCAACCTTAGATTTAGAGGAAAAAGCGGACTTTTGGCCGCTTTTTCCAAAGCTGTTCCCAAAACTAACCGAGTTCTGGGAACAGCTCCAGTATCAGAGTTTTTATCCCGCAGAAGTGCGGAGTAATCAAATCGGAGGGATTATGCGGCGTTTTCTTTATGTGATGGCAGTACTAACGGCCCTGTTTACGCAAGT
>JAITJW010000055.1 GCA_031278715.1 Treponema sp.
GTAACGGGGTTCGCGCAGGGGGGCATTTTTTTACCGTGTCCCGGTAAGCCATTTTAACCCCCCCCCCCCCCCCCCCATCACAAAAAGGATTTAATAAAAAGCATTATTATAAATACCATTTCAAAATATCGTCTTCCAAAGCATGGCGGGGCGTCGCTATCATACCCGGACCGGCAGGTCTCCCGGAAGTTTTCCGGTAACCGTGTGAAGCAGCGTTCTGCTATTTTATTCTTTGAATATGGAGGAAAACAAGGTGCAAAAGGGTTTATTTTTTAGTTTGGCGGCACTTACGGCATGGGCTCTGATGTCTATGACGGGCTGCCAAGTCAGTACGGAGGACGGAGCGGGGTCTAACAACGCCATTATCTACACCGCGACCCAGTACAGGAGCGACGCCACGAAGGATACCGAGAGTATCGTCTTGGCTTTTAGCGAGAATGTTACCGGCTTAACCAAGGAAGAGATTGAGGTGAGCGGAACAAGCGGCAGCGTTACTACAGGGGACTTGTCGGGAAGCGCCGCGGCCTGGATCTTGGCAGTTGATACCGTACAGGCCGCCGGGGATATTACGGTATCCATTACCAAGCCGGGTATCGACAGCGCCTCCAAAACCGTAAGGGTGTATAAAGGCGAACCGATCGATCCGCCTCCCGTCAACGGGAGTACCGAAACCGGCAGCAGCATCACGAAGTTCACCATAGGGGGCGCGGATGACCCGGTGGAAGGGGACATTGACCAGGAGAGCCAAACCATCGTGATAACCCTGCCTTCGTCCCAGACGGACTTTACCGTGGCGGTTACGATTTCCGACGGAGCGACCGTTGCCCTGCTCGAGGCGGAGAAGAACGGCGTGTCGAAGTACCGGGTAACTTCAGGGAACGGGGAGAACTACACGGACTACACGGTGTACAAGACCTGGCTGGGCGGCGCGGGGCTGGAACTGAGCGGCGGCCCCTTTATAAGCGGGGAGACCCTGAGCGTTACCGTAAGCCCGCCCGAGAACTGGCCGCACGCGGTAAGCCGATGGGTCGGATCGGGCAAAGAGAACCACTTTGTCCTCACGGCCACGCCGGGCTACGACCACTACCGCTGGTACGTGGACGGGGAACAGTTCTTCTACTACGACAGCGACGCGCCTTCCCCGGACAGCAACGTGGTAGACTGCCTAACCGGGGGGAACTATGCCGCGGGCAAGCACATCCTGTTCCTCGTGGCCATCAAAAACGGGGTTCCCTATACCTGGGAACAGGCCTTTACCGTTATAGAGTAGGGGGCGCATGAAAACGAAACCGGCGGCGTTCCTTGCCGCCTTTGCCCTGCTTGCCGCGGCCTGCGGGAACCTGGAGCAGCCCCCCATAGCAGCGGAAGCGGAAGGGGGAAACACCGTGCTGTTCCCCGCGGATCCGGCCAAGGGCCTCGTGCTGGTTACGGTGAGCGGCCCGGCCCTTGCCGAAAGCGACGCGGCCCGGCTGGTTACGCCGGATTTAAACGGCGCAAGCTACGGCTATATGCTCTTTGCCGGGACCACGGAACTGGAGGGCCGGGACTTTAACCTGCCCATAAACCCCGCTTCGGCGGCGCCGGTGGAACTGGAGCCGGCCCGCTGGACGATCACGGTAAAAGCCTGGGAGGGGGACGTGCCGTCAAACCCGGACGCAGAGGACGCACCCGCCCCGGCCTTTCAGGGCGCGGCCTTCCTTACCCTGGCGCCGGGGGAAACGGCGCGGCTTGCCATCGGCCTCTTGCCCTCCCAGGGGGGCGGCGCGGGGACCTTCAGCTACAGCATAAGCTACCCCTGGTTCCAGTACGGCGATACCAACAACACGGAATACCCGGCGAACATGAGCTACGGCTTTTTAAGCATCTATCCCCTGGGATCGGAGGAGCCGGTCAAGGTGCTGGACCTGTGGGGCGACGCAGTGGACGCGGGGGGCAGCGCGAAAAAGACCGAAGGCAGCGTGGAACTGTCCGAAGGCTACTACCGCATCGTAACGGAGTTTTCCTGCGCCGGGATACTTGAATCCCTTGAAAAAACCGACTACAACGACACAACAGAAAGTTGGGAATACGAAACCGATTACCATTCCGCCCAACTGTACGCCGGCAAGCCGGAAATCCTGGCGGTCTACCGGGGCAAGACCAGCGCCTGGAGCGCCGCCTTTGCGGCAGGGGATTTTGCGCCCCTTGTGCCAACGACTGCCGGCATATATTCGAGCCATCCTGTTGGAGTACCTGTTGGAAAGCCCCTGGAAACCGGCCTGCGTACTTATAGCACGGATAATATCTGGGGGCCTGCTAGTATCGTCGATGGCCTGGAAGGACTTCTGAAGCTCCTGCCCCTTAACACCCCGGATACGGCCTACCGTATCGCCCTTATCGGGGATATTGCGAACCTGGGCACAGCAGAGGACCCGCTGCTGGACCTGTTCCAGGTATTGCAGGGCCGCTATGTGGCTTATGACCTGAGCGGCTGCACGGGTACGGCCATAGGCGATACTACGATCGCTGCGCTGAACCGCAGGGGGAACAAGGACCGGGTGGTAAGCATAATCCTGCCGCCAACCGTTACGACCATCGGGGACTTGGCCTTCTACGACTGCACGTCCCTTACCCATGTAGTCCTCCCCGCCGGACTGACATCCATAGGGAACTATAGCTTTGCCGCGGGTGTCTTTGACGATTCGGGGCTTAAGTTTATCACCCTGCCGGATACCCTGACCAATCTGGGCGAAGGGGCCTTCAGTCTCTGCGAGAGCCTGGAAACAGCGGACCTGCCCGCCGGAATCACCGCGATTGGGAACTACGTGTTTTACTCTACACAATCGTTGCGGACCCTCATTTTACGGGCGGGGAGCGTGGTAAGCCTTTCCTCCGCCTACTCGCTTGATAATGGTATTAGCCGCAACCCCGGAGCGGTTGTCTATGTGCCCCAATCACAGCTTGCCGCATACCGGGCGGCAGCGGAAACAAGCGGCAATCTCTGGAAAAGTATAAACGATGGCTGGCGCGTCTGGTGGGACAAAAACAGCGACGAGTATATTTTCCAGGCCATACCGGCGGGTATGTAAATGATTTTTCTTAACTGTGGAACAAACGTATACCCGGCGTTCATAATACAAACATACAGGAGTAATGTATGAAAAAACACACATGGTTTTTTTCGGCGATAGCGGCGCTTGCGCTTGCTGTCTTTAGCTTCAGCGGCTGCGACGCGGGCCTTACCGATGGCGCGGCCTCCGGTGTTGACCCTTCCAGGTCGGTTACGGTACAGGCGGACCTTACCGGCACCAAATGGCTGGGCAACATCGAGGGCGACTATGGGGTTACGCTGATAGAGTTTACCTCAAGCACGACCGCAATCGGCACCCTGGGGAACACCGAGCATCAGTTCAAGTACAACCTTGTTACCCCGGCGCTCAACCAGTATTCGCTTTCCGAGACAGGAAAACCTTATACCTGGGAATTCAACATCAATGGGAACATCCTGACCTTTGCGGGGAACTCCTTCAAGCCTTATTCGGACAATCCCGGTACCTTTAGGCGGATCACCTTCCAGACCTCGGCAACCCTGGATGACTTAGCCGGTACCAACTGGCTGGCCAGGGGTCCCCGGGGCGAATCCGAGTTGTATAACATCACGGCTACAGGCATAGGCACTTACTCCCTGACCGGCGCCTTTGGGCCGGATGCGCCGGGTGGGTTCAACATCACCTATAAGTATGACTCTACAAGTCATACCGGTACAGGCAGCATGGACCGGGGGGCGGGGCCCTTTACTGCAACCGATAGCACCGCGACGCTGTTCTTCTCCGACTTCTGGGGGCACGCACAGGTTACGTTCAACAAGTTTGTCTTTAACTAAGACGGGCTAGGGAACAACGGGTAGATGTTTTTTGGGGGGAGGGCGCTGCCCTTCCCCTTTAATTAAGCCCCCTGAGGGGGACAATGTTTGCAAGAGGAGTTTTACATGAAACTGAAAAAAACCTTATTACCGGCGCTGCTTGCCGCCTTGCTGCTGGCATCCTGCGCGGACCCCCTGTCCGCGCCGGTGGACGAAGCGGCGGTTTCCGGGGGAACCGGGGAGCATACGGTGCTCTTCCCCGCGGACCCCAACAAGGGCCTGGCGCTGCTCTCCGTAAGCGGCGCTCCCTCCGCATCCCGGGTGGTGCTGCCTACTCTGGGCGGCGCAACCTACAGCTACCGCTGGTACGCGGAGGCAGTGGACCAGGAGGCGGTAGCAGAGCCGCTGTTCAGCGGGGACTTTATCCCGGATGCGGATTCGCCCTTGGCGATAGAGCTTGAACCGGCCCTGTGGACCATAACGGTACGGGCCTGGAAAGGGGATGCCCCGGCAGAGGAAGCGGAGAATCCGCCCGTTCCCGCCTTTGTGGGCAGAACGGAACTGGCCCTGGGCACTGGGGCGGCCCTGCCCCTTACGGTGGGCCTCCTGCCCAACGGGGAGGGAAGCGGGACCTTTTCGTACAACGTAACCTTTAGCTCCGGCACGGACTTTCCCGACAATATCGGCTACGCCTTTATCAGCCTGTTCCCCCTGGACGGCGGCGCTCCGGTGGATGTCATCGACCTCTTGTACCCCACGGCTCCCACTACGGCTCCCCTAATCGGTACCAAAACGCTGGCCGCCGGGTACTACCACATCACCACGAGCGTCAACTACAAAGACGGCAGTACGCAGAAATTCGCGGTAAAGCGGGAAGTGCTCTACATCTACGACGACCTGATAAGCTCCTATACCGTCTCCTTTGCGGTAGAGGATTTTACCGCGCTGCTTCCGGCGTATGATTTCTATACCATGCCTGTTAATGATGCTATGTACGCGGTCAGAACCTTTGATACCGCTGCTTACACTACAATCTGGTCAGGCGACTTAAATTCGCTGGGGGAGTTTATGAAGCGGCTTCCCCAAAACACTCCGGATACGCCGTATTTCATAGCCATTACCGGACATACCGTAGCCGGTACGGAAACCGACATCAGGAGCAGGCTGGGCCCCAAGGAGGACTCGCTGAGGGAACTTTTTGCCGCTACCCAAGGCCGCTATGTGTTCTACGACCTGAGCGGCTGTATAGGAACCAGTATACCTAATGTTACTTTTCTAGAGGGAAGACCGTACGGCGACCGCGTTACCGGCGTAATACTGCCCGACACGGTTACAAGCATTGGAAATAATGCCTTTAATGGCGATACGGCCCTCATGCATATAAGACTGGGGCCGCAGGTAACAAAAATTGGAAATTATGCTTTTGACGGATGCAGGTCCCTCCGTTCCATTACCCTGCCGTCCACGCTTAATACCATTGGAACGAACGCTTTGGCGAATACAGGCCTGCTTGCACTGGACCTGCCGTCCAAATTTTACTTGCTGCCAATAACTGGATGTACATCGCTGCGATCGATGACATTGCGATACGACAACGCATCTTACACCTGCTCTATGGTTGCTGACTTGACGAGTCTGGAGGCGGTCTATGTCCCCGGCTCACGGCTTTCCGCATACGAGGCCCTTGTCACCCCTGAGAGTGCCAACAGTGCTTGGAAGTCGTTCTTTGCGGCGTATACGCAACGAACCGGATCTGACGGTTCCGATTTTTTCCGCGTCATACCGGGCACGGAAGTTCCATAATGGGCAAAACACCTGTTCACAGGGTTTAAGTTTCAACTGCCGCCAAAAGCGGCATAGATAGGAGCTATTATGAAAAAGAAAACGTGTTTTCTTTCGGGTATGGCGGTGCTGGCGCTGGCCATCTTCACCTTTTCGGCGGTTCCCGCAGGGGCGCAAACCCCCTCCCTGCTCGGCACGGTCTGGCAGGGAGACATCGGCAGATCCCTGGGCATCTCTCGGATAGACTTTGACCCGGTTACCAATGACGCCGTGGGGCAGTTCGGTGATTACAATGTCCTCTATTACACCTATGTCTTTGATCCCTCCACCGGAGACGGCAC
This sequence comes from Treponema sp., assembly GCA_031278715.1. Taxonomy (GTDB): domain Bacteria; phylum Spirochaetota; class Spirochaetia; order Treponematales; family Breznakiellaceae; genus JAISFT01. The sequence goes on from JAITJW010000055.1 coordinate 5,965, forward strand.
CCTGTTCGAGACCAAGACGAAGTACGAATCGGCCTTTAACCTGGCCGGGAACACGCTGACCTTCCCAAACGGGATTAGGCCCTTCGGCCAGACTCAACAGGTATTCGCCGAGATCACCATCCTAACCAATGTTGCGCTCCCTACTCTTGCCGGTACGCTTTGGATTGGCAAAACCTCCATGGGCGAATCCCTGCTGGACCAGATTACGTATAACCAGACTACTCAGAGGGGAACCTTGCGAGGCAGCTTCGGGCCGAACACGCCGGTTATCTATACCTACACCTACGATTATACCCCCGGTCCCGGCCTCGCCACAGGAACAGGGGAGGGAACTATAATCGGCCTGGGTGATTTTACCACCGATGATGCGACCGCGACGCTGACCATCCCTGATTTCATGGGGTTAGGCACTTCGGCGGACTTCGAGCTGTTCGAGTACCTTCCCTAGCTTTCCCGGGCGGCGCGGTACGTTTACTGAACAGGCGTTTTGCGGACCCGCTGCCCTTTTATCTAAACCATAGGAGAACAATATGGCGGTATTACACACCATCAAGGCATGGCTCTACGAGAACCTGCTCACCGAGGACCAGAACGATTTTTCGGCCCGGGTCAGCGCTGAGCGGGCGCTCGGCGTGCGGGACATCTGCCAGTCCGCAGTGGAGCGGGGCGGCGCGGACATCAACGCAGCGGCCATGGAACACGCCGTGGACCTGTTCCACAAGGAGATGGCCTACCGGCTCTGCGACGGCTTCTCGGTGAACACCTCCTGGTACAACGCCTCGACCCACATCAAGGGGGTGTTCACCAGCCCCACGGAAACCTTTGACCCGGCAAAGCACACGGTGGCGGTGGAGTTCCGGCAGGGCGCGGAACTGCGCCGGGAACTGGGTATGGTGGGCGTGAACATCCTGGGCAAGGCGGAGTCGGGCTTCTTCATCGCCGAAGTGCTTGACCTGCGGACCCGCAGCGTCAACGACCTGCTCACCCCCGGCCGCAACGCGAAGATAAGCGGGGGCAAGATCAAGGTGGAAGGGGACGACCCTTCCTGCGGGGTGTATTTCGTAAACGAAGCGGACGGGGCGATGGTCAAGGTGGATGCCGCGGACATGGTGGAGAACCTGAACGCCCACCTCCTCATCGTCATCCCCGCGCTGGCCGCGGGCACCTACCGGCTGGAAATAAGCACCCGGTATTCCGGCGGCAACAAGCCCCTGAAAGCCCCCCGGACCGCCGTCTTCGACCGCCTGCTGACGGTGGCGGCCTAAGGCGGTCGGTGGCGCTCCGGCTGCGGTCATTGCGAGGAGCGAAGCGACGAAGCAATCCAGACAAGGCAACCCTTTACTGGATTGCTTCGCTTCGCAATGACCGGCGAGACCTTATTGCCCGGCGGTTGCAAGTGTTGCAACAGAGCGGTGGTGAGTGTTGCAACCGGTCTGTTGAAGGTGTTCCACCCGTGCTGTTGAAGGTGTTTCAACAGGGCGGGTGATAGAGAGGATACATAATGAGGAAAACGATGAAAAACAACGTAATTATCAGAGGCTTTTTGTGCCTCCTGTCCCTGTGCCTGGGCTTTACGGCCTGCTCCCTGGACCAGGCCCCGGAAAACCAGACGCCCGGGAATGAGACGCCGGGGAGTGAAACACCCGGAAACGAGACACCGGGAACCGAGACGCCGGGGAACGAGACGCCCGGAACCGAAACGCCGGGGAATGAGACGCCCGGAACCGAAACGCCGGAAAATCCAAAGGTAGTGGCTTCGGGACAGAAGATCCTGTTCCTGTTCCCCAGCGAGGAAACCCTTTCCTATACCATAGACCCGGGCCTTTCCACGGGGGAGCGCGTTAAGTCCTGGGCCTCAAGCGTCCCGAAAACCGCGGGCGTCCAAAACGGCGTGGTAAGCGCCCTGGCCCCGGGCCGCGCAGTCATTACCATGACGACGATGGCCAACATAAAAAGCGTTTGGGACGTAACCGTACTCGATACGGACCCGCCGAACCTGAAAACCAAGTTCGGCGTAAGCGCCGCGGGCGTGGCGGGGGTAAAGGCAACCCTGGACGCCCTGCACGAGTATCTCCCCCTGCTGCCCGACCCTTCCCTCCTTGTCAAATTGGGGGACTATATAGACCTGGACTTCTCCATTCCCCCAATTGGCGATAATGACGATTATCACGCCCTTAGCGGGGGCAGGGCGCTTGTGGTGGGGGTCAATCCCTTCCTGGGTAAAAACGGCAACGACGATACCCCCCATATCGCCCTGCATTTCACCACGGTTTACGCCATCGGCAGGATGAACCTTACCGCAACAAACGCGGGGGGCTATAAGGAAAGCGCCATGCGGCAGTACCTGCTCGATCACTTCCTGCCCGCCCTGACAAGCGCGGGAGTTACCAGCGACCGTATCTATGCCCCCAAACGCTACCTCTGGAACGCCGCTGCCGGAGCTGCCGGAGCCGCCGATTGTATCGAGGACCCGGTCTGGCTTCCCACGATTTACGAGATCTTCGGGCAAGACTATATCCCCGTCGATTACACCGCCACAGGACAGATCCCCCTGAGCATCCACGAAGACGCGAAAAATCAGATCCACCTGGAATACTACGACACCCCCGCGCAGCGGAGAAAGCCGGGCCTGTCCGGGGCCGGGGCCTCCTGGTGGCTTGCCTCGCCCTCTCTCGGAAAGGTGGAATTCGACACGAATAAATTTTACGAGACCAGTGTTGTTGGCGGTCAAGACTCCCTTACGGCGCTCAACCCCACAAACCAATACGGCGTTGTCCCGGTGTTCTGCGTCCGGTAAACGGGGGCGCGGGTGGATATGAAAAAGGCCGCCCCCGTCCGGTCGAGGATTATTTCCTGACAGGAGGAGAAAAAGATGACGGACACCGTTACAAAACAGGGCGGGCTTTATAACCATCCATTTGGTAATCCCGTAAATGCGGATCATTGGAGAGAACGATGGCATTGATTGATATGGCGGAAGCGGCAATGAGCGCGTCAGGAAGAAGCAGTTTTTTGGCGCGGCGAATTTGGATGGTTATATCACGGATAGTATCGTTGATTTCCACCCGCTTAAAACACCGCAAAAGCGCCCGGGCTTCGGTTTCTTCCTCTCTGGTCATGCCGGGTTTGGCAAGGGTTTCAATCTCTGAAACCGGGGTGGTAAATAGTTCACATTCATCCAGGGCCTCCAAAAAGGCAAATAAATCCAGTTTATGGTTTAGATGGCCAATAAGGACGCTGGTGTCAAGGACAAAACGGGGCGTATCCACGTTAATCCCGATGCTGTTTTGCCGGATCGGGATTCCAGAAATCACGGTGATCCCACTCATTTCGCAGGACTTGAAGGTCTTCCCGATAGTTTTCCCAGGGATTGTCCTTCCACGCGCCGTGGGTCCGTTTGAGCACGGCCAGGGTCCGCTCCCATTCCGTGGAATATTCGGGTTTTTCGGCAGTCTGGTCTTCCCGGGCGGGAAAGTGCACAATTATCGTCGCTCTGCCTCTGGCTATCGCCGTTTCCGGAAGATTGAGATCCAGATGAAGACGGTGGTTGTCCGGTATTTCAACCGTTTGTTCAATCGTCATAGGGTAAAAATAGCATGAAAACAGGCGAAAAACAAGGACAGCCGCAGACGCCGGAGATCACCGGTCACCCCCAGGGGGGGTACACCGCGGCTCTTAACAGCGCGGGGATCTCTCTTACGGTAACGGCCAAAGCCCCTTCCGGCGGAGGCGCCCTGTCTTACCAGTGGTACCGGGCCGAAAGCGCAACCGCGGAAGGGACGACGGTTGCCAGCGCCCGTGCGGAGATACGGGTGGACGCAAGCCTTGCCCCCTACACCCCGGATCAGTTCGGGGGGAAAGAAACCGAGGCGGATTGGAGCGAACCGTGCGGTTTACAACCGCTATGGGGTTTGCGAAATCTCCTTACGCACCAGATGGCCGATGATTTGCGCGGGAGTTTGATGGGTGCTGTCAGCCTTTGCACGGATATAGGCGGAGGTAAGATCGTCCACTTCCACCAGATGCGCCATGTGTTGCGTAAAATAGCCGGGTTTGCCGGCATCTATGGCGGGAGTGGTCTTTGTCCACAGTTCGTCCAGAGCGTCCGCTTCGGCTTCGGTCATGCTTGCCATGTTAGTCTCCTATTGTTCTACGAGGCGCCGCCATGCTTTGCGGCATTTCATCGCGTGAAATACATTGATATGCCGACTACCGATAACGTTGTACAGGATTTCGAGCAAATTGGCGTTTGTGTCAAAGCCGATGAGCAAATACTTATTATCCTCTCCTGCTACAGCGTGATCAAAGATATTGTGCTCAAAGGCAGAGCGAATATCGGCTTCGGTAACACCGTGCCTGAAAGCCGCCTGATTAAACTCAATACCGGCGCCCATATCTTAACTATAGCATGAAAAAGGCCGCTGGATAAAGAGAGGGAACAAGCGCCGGGCGCCGTGTTACAGGTAACAGGCTGCCTGGGTCGAAAGTCTATCGTGGTTCCTGTAGAGGCCGTTTGGATGGCAGGCAGGAATATCAGGTCTTTTATTTTTTTGAGGAGTTATCGTATGAAAAAACGATTCCGTGTTTTACCCCCGTGGGGCTTTTTCGTAAGCCTCATCCTTATCGCGGCCCTCTGCGCCTCCTGCGCCCCGCCGGTAAGCGACGACATTGTGAACCCCAAGGGCGCGGAAAACGCCGACGGAACGGAAGAGGGCGAAGAACAGCCGCAGACGCCGGAGATCACCGGCCACCCGCAGGGGGGGTACACCGCGGCTCTTAACAGCGCGGGGCTCTCTCTTACGGTAACGGTCAAAGCCCCTTCCGGCGGGGGCGCCCTGTCTTACCAGTGGTACCGGGCCGAAAGCGCAACCGCGGAAGGGACGACGGTTGACGGGGCCGTTGCCAGGAGCTACGCCCCGCCCTTTGACGCCGAGGGGACGTTTTACTACTATGCGGCGGTAACCAATACCCTGGGCGGCAAGACGGCGACGGTTGCAAGCGCCCGGGCGGAGATACGGGTGGACGCAAGCCTTGCCGCCTACACCCTGGATCAGTTCGGGGGGAAGGAAAACGAGGCGGATACCCAAAGCATCACCTTTGCCTTTAGCAAAGCTATTGACACTCTGGAGCTTGACGATATTACGGTAACCGACGGATCGGGCAGCGTTGCCAGGGGAACGGCCACTATGGGAAGCCCCAACAGCGCAAACTGGGTACTGCCTGTTACCGTAACCGGCGCCGGGACGGTCAGAGTTTCCATTGCCAAAGACGGCGTGGAGAGCCTCCCGAAAGAGCTTACGGTGTTCAAATCCGGCCAGGCCACCCATCCCGCTGCTCCCCCCGATGAAGAAGAGCCGGAAGGGCCTCCCGGCTTGGCGGGCACTGCCTGGGCCTGGTCCGGCGTAAAGCTGACGTTTAAGGAAACGACGGTAACCATGACCGGCGTCGCGAAGCCTTACCCCTACACCTTTGACGGAACGGAACGCACCGGCAGCATAGACACCCTGGGGGACTTCACCATAGACCAGGACTTCCTGCGCCTTACCTTTGAAAACTTCAATAACCTGGACGGCGGCCCCAAGGTCTTTGAGAACCTGGGCGCGGCCCTTACGGGCAGCAAGTGGGCCTGGGGTCAGACCTTCGTTACCTTTGAAAGCTCCCGGGCGGTGATCAACGGCGTGCGGTATCCCTACACCTTCAACAGCGCCGCGGGAACCGGCTCCATCGACAAAATCGGCGCTTTCACCCTGAACGAAGGGGGAACCCTCTCCATACCGGTCTGGCGCAAATCCTCCTACGGCGTAACCCTCGTCAAAACAGAGGCCCCTCCCGCCTGGAACGGCAGCCCGGTCGGTACGTCCTGGGGCTGGCAAAACGCCTTCAACGGCTGGATGGTCATCGAGTTTATGACGGAAAGGGATTGCATCCTGACCCACACGGAAAGCACCTACCACGACGACATCCCCTGGGAGTTCGTCTACACCTGGAACAGCGCCTCCCAATCCGGGGATATCCCCGAAGGAGTCGGAACCTCCGAGGGTTTTCCGGGCCTGGGCTCCTTCACCATAAACGGGGATCGATCTTTCATGAATTTTGCCGCGTGGCGCACCTATCCTCACGGCGCGTTGTTCAGCCGCATACAGGCTCAATAGGAGTTTAGTGATGAAAAACCATGTTTTTATCCCGGTTTTTGTATTCTGGGCGCTGCTCGCCCTGTTTGTCGCCGCTTGCGCCCCGCCGGTCGGCGACGACACGGAGCACGCCAACGGGACGGAGGACAGCGAAGACAAGGGCACGCCGCAGGCGGCAGAGACGCCGGAGATCACCGGCCAGGTACAGGAGGGTTATACGGCGGCTCCCGGCAGCGCGGCGGCCTCTCTTGCGGTAACGGTCACGGCCCCTTCCGATGGGGGAACCCTCACGTACCAGTGGTATAAGGCCGAAAGCGAAACCGCGGAAGGTCAGGCGATTGCGGGGGCCGCCGGCAGGCGTTACACCCCGCCGCTTAATGCCGATGGGACGGCCTTCTACTACGTGGTGGTAACCAATACCGCGGACGGCAAGACGGCGGCGGTTACGAGCGCCCGGGCGAAAATAGTGGTGGACCCGGGTCTTGCCGCCTACACCGCGGGCCAGTTCGGCGGTGAAGAAAACACGGCGGATTCCCAAAGCATCACCTTCACCTTTAGCAAAGCTATTGACGATCTGGAGGCGGACGACATTACGGTGGCGGACGGCTCGGGCAGCATTGTCAAAGGGGCCGTCATGGGAACCCCCAACAGCGCAAACCGGGCGCTGTTTATCACCGTAAACAAAGCCGGGACGGTCAGGGTTTCCATTGCCAAAGCCGGTGTTGAGAGCGTCCCGAAAGATGTTACGGTGTTCAAGGCTGCCGGCGGGCCAGCCCCCCCTGAGGAGGATGACGAAGAAGAGCCGGAAGGCCCCCCCGGTCTGGCGGGCACTGCCTGGGCCTGGTCCGGCGTAAAGCTCACGTTTAGGGAAAGCGCCGTAACCATGACCGGCGTTGCGAAATCCTACCCCTACACCTTTGACGGAGAGGAACGTACCGGCAATATTGATACCCTGGGGAACTTCACCGTGGACCAGGACTTCCTGCGCCTTACCTTTGAAAACTTCAATAACTTGGGCGGCGATCCAAAGGTCTTTGACAACCTCAGCGCCGCCCTTACCGGCACCTCCTGGCGTTTTGGCCGCGCCCTCCTCACGTTCCCCTCAGGCGCAAAAGCCCGCCTCCACGGTTTCGACTATGCCTACACTTACGACAGCGCAACCAAGACCGGGGCCATCACCGCAAAGTACGGCCAGCCCGGCCCCTTTACCCTCAGCCCTGAGGAGACTACCCTTACCTTCTCCAACTACCGCGACTCCAAACACGAAGGTTCCGCCATCCCCGTAGTTTTCACCAAAGTTACCGGAACCGATCAGCCTCCAGGCGGCGCTTCCCTCATCGGCAGCGACTGGTGGTGGACGGGCACCAGCCTTCACCTGGACTTCATCACCGATACGGTAGTCCTGCTCTGGAGTTTTACCGGCTACTACGTCCCCCCGATCCTGTTCGACTATACCCACAGCGCCGCGGAGGGAACAGGCCGCATCTTCAACGGCCGTAACGACGTAGGCACGAAATACGACTTGGGGGATTACACCATCAGCGGGGACTTGCTGAACTTCGTCCAATACGGCCCCTACCCCCACGGGGCGGCCTTTTTCTTACAGGAGTAGCTGGTGAAACATGCAGCAATACTATGGGGGGCGCACTTCGTCCTCATTGCCGCCCTCTCCTTTGGCCCGGCCGCGGCTTTTGCCCAGGAAACCGCCGACGAAGAAAAAGAAGACTACGTGGACATGGGGGAGGACGAGGGCATCACCGTAACCGGAGCCGGGGATCGCGGCCCCGCAGTCCCGGAGCTCTCCCCCTACGGCCAGCGTAACACGGTCAGCGATGAAACGATTAAAGCCCAGGGCAGCCGGGACCTGCTTGACGCGCTGCGGAACGTTCCCGGGGTCTCCTTCAGCAAACGCAACAGCATAGGGGGCGACACCGGAACAAGCCTCTATATCCGGGGGCGCGGCGCAAGCCACCCCTCGGTGGAGACCGTTACCAACTTCGACGGCGTGCCTCGCAATGGCTCCATCTACGGCCAGTCTATGCCCGACAGCTTTTCCCTGGGCATTGCCAGCCGTATCGACGTGTACAAGTCCCCCCAGCCGTCCGCTTTCGGCGCAGGCTACGCCCTGGTTGACGTGATCCCCCGGTATCAGGATGAGCAGGGTTGGTCGACGGAAATGGGCGCGTTCTTCGGCAGCTTCCTTACCTGGGGGGAAACCGCCGCCTTCGGTTACCGAAAACGGGCCTTCGACATGTTCGCCGCCCAGGGCTGGGCGTCCACAGAAGGCCACCGCGAACATTCCGCTGCCTATCAGCAGAACTACTACCTGAACACCGGCTGGTGGATCAACCCCTACTGGGATATCCGTCTGCTCGGTAACTTCGTCAACGCCCAATCCGAGCGCCCCCGTCGGGAAGGCCAGAACCCTACCGACACCCTGCCCAGCTTCAAAACGGACAGCTTCCTCGGAACCCTCACGGTCAACAACACCTTTGACAAGGCCGCCGGGCACGCGAAACTCTACTTCGACTACACCGATTTTTACTGGCTTGACGAGAACCCCCGCCCCCTCCACCCAGACACCAAAGACTATTACTCGATTCAGACCCTCAGAAACTTCGGGGCGCGCCTCAAGGAAACCCTTTGGCTGTGGAAGAGCGGCGAAATTATAGCGGGCGGCGACTTTGACTTCACCCTTACCGGCAACCTTGACAATAACGATGACAACCCTGCGGTCCTCACGGTCTTTCCCGATATGTTTCTGTTCTCCCCCTACCTTGCCGCAAGCCATACCTTCAACTTCGGCACATACGGCGAGTTCTACATCATCCCCCAGGCGGGCGTCCGGGGCTACATCCACACCCTCTGGGCAGATGCCGTTGCCCCCCAGTTCGGCCTTACCATTGGTTATAAAGACACCGCTGTTCATGGCAACTACGTTATCGGCTGCGTGTACCCTGCGCCGGCCAATATTCAGGGCCTGGTAAACAGCGGCGGCGTTGACGGCGCAGACCTCAAGAGCGTCAGGCCCGAGGTGGTATACCACTACGAGGCGGGCATCTCCCACAAGTTCGGCGGCATAGCGGCCCTGGGCGGCTCCTTCTTCTTCGACGACGGCCGCAACCGCATCATTGCCGCCGGCTTTGTCCCGGAAAACGCCTCCCTGGTCTCCTACTTCCGCATCACCGGCGCGGAACTTTACGGCAGCCTCAGCCCCATTCCGGGCCTGAGCATCTTTGCCGGCGGTACCTGGATGACAGTCGAAGCCCGTGGCGAAGACGGCGTCGTCGTTACTCAAATGCCCTTCACCCCCGATCTCAGCGTTTCTGGGGGCTTCACCTGGAAGCTCACCTGCTTCAACATACAGGCCCTGGAGGGCCTTACCCTGTCGGCGGACTACCGGTTCCTGGGCGGCCTTTACGCGAACACCAACCTGCAATTCAGCGCGGGCTTCGTCAACTCAGGAAACACTGCCAAACTCGAGGATCAGCACATCCTGCACCTGCGCCTTTCCTACGCCGTTGCGTACGCAAAATGGCGTATCAACACGGCGGAAGCCTTTCTCGACATCGACAATGCGCTGAACCGGGCTTACCAGTACTGGCCCGGCTACCCCATGCCCGGTATCACCGTCACGGGAGGGGTCAACCTGAAGTTCAAGTGATCCGGAGCGCCCCCAGGGTGATCGGCGCAATGAAAAAATCACGGTTTTTTGCTGGATTCAACAACCAATGTACACAGGAGAATGCACTATGAAAATTGCTAAGAAAAAAATGAAAAAAATTGCCCTTTTATGGGTATGCGGTTTGTTTTGGCTGTCTCTGGGCCTCTTGTTGCCGGCCTGCGATGATTCGCCGGACTCAACAGGAGCCTCCTATCCCCCTGATCTTGTAGATACCGTCTACGCCGGGGAAGACGACGAGGGCGCCTGGGTGACCTTTGCCTTTATTGATGAAGGCACGGTGTATTATTTCCCCGATAACGCGGGCTGTTATGACGGAACCTATGACTATGCCGATGGTTCAGGCCGCATCACGGCTGTTACGCCGCGGAATCAGACGGCGAAAGACAATCCTGTAGAGACCGGCCCCGGCGCCTTCACCATAAGCGCGGACGGCAAAACCATCACCTTTGCCGGTTATTTGGTCCAGGGGGAAAGGTCGTTTAAACGGGTGCGGGACGCGGACGCCGTTGATGAAGATGTTCCTTTCACATACACGCCGCTTACCGCCGGGAAAAGCCTTAATGGTACCGTATGGGCCGCCACCGCCTACCGGACCAAAGACTGGACAACCCTTACTATTACCGATTTAGATTCCAACGCAGCTACAGGGACCATACAGGTTTCCCACAGCTTTGACTGTACCAGCTTTCCCCGTATCTACAGTAACTATGCCTATGACACTGAATCAACCCTGGCCTACATCGGCCCTTTCAAGATAAAGGGTAATAGCTTCACCTTCCTCGATTTTTACGGCCACGGCGGGGTAATTACGCTGAAAAGGATGAGGTAAGGCTTATGACATCCGGCGATAAGGGCGGTTCCGGTATCCGGAGCGCCTGTGTTTTAACTGCGGCAGCGCTTTTCGTTGCAGCAAGCGCCCTTTCTTGTTCCGGCGGCAGCGGAGAAGATGCCGATCGCCTCAACGTTCCCGCCCGTTACCGGGAGATGGTTACGGGCGTTCCGGCGGGAACCGCGGCAACGGTTGTCGGCAGCGGGACAGAAGGCGTGTTTGTAGAAGGAAGGACGGTAAGGCTGTCCGCGTTCAGCATGGCACAATACGAAACTACCTGGGAACTTTGGGAGGAAGTCCGCGCCTGGGCCGGGGAACAGGGCTATTCCATTGCCAACCGCGGAACCCAAGGCCACGGCGCAAACGGCACCGGCGACGAGAGCAAGGGCTGGACCCGGGAACAGCGGCAAAGGCGGCCGGTAACGGACATCACCTGGCGGGACGCTGTGGTATGGTGCAATGCGTACAGCGAATTGTGCGGCCTGGAGCCGGTTTACTACAAGGCGGACGGCGTTACGGTTCTCCGTGTATCCGTAAACAACGGCCCGGCCAATCCATCAGGCATTGACACTGATGCCGATAACACGGTAATGAGGCGGGATAAAAATGGTTTCCGCCTGCCCCTGGAAAGTGAATGGGAATTTGCCGCCAGGGGCGGTTCACCGGAGGCTGCGGACTGGAACTTTGCCTATTCAGGCAATGACTTGGCCGGTATAGCCTGGTACGATGATAATGCCTACACTTCCGGCAGCGCGGACTACGGCGTTCACCCTGTGGGAACAAACACGGGCGGCGTGTATGCCGGGGCGAACCGGCTGGGCCTTTTCGACATGAGCGGCAATGTCGCCGAATGGTGCTGGGATTGGCTCAACGAAAACGGTGTAACCCCTGCGACTCCGCCCGAAGGCGACGGCCCCGGCGTTTTCGCCCATCGTGTTACCAGGGGCGGAAGCTGGCGTAACGGCGCTTCAAGCTGCGCCGTTACGGACAGAAATTATTGCAGGCCCTTTTCAAGCGGAACCTATCTGGGTTTCCGGGTGGCTCAAACGGAAAGGGATACCGCTCCGCCAAATACCCCGCCGGGATACAGCAAATTCAGGCGCCGTACCACTTGACATTTTCCGTGATTTTGTGGTAGGCTGATAGCACCGTCGGAAACGCTTGGTTAAGCAAAGTACCGGTGAAAAACCGCATGAAGCGGTTTTTCCCGCGTTGAAACGCCCCTATATATTCTCTTCAGGATAGTATTATGAATCATTCAGTTTATACTCATACGAAAAAAGGGTTTGTTTTCCTTCTTGTCTTTTTCGGTTTTTCAACCGGACTGTTCGCCGGGGGCGGCAGGGATGACAACGCGCCGAAAAACGGCGTGATCGTCGCTTCGACTTCCTGGGTTGCCGCGATAGCCTATTGCGCAGGTGCGGAAAACGTGCGTATCCTCGCGCCGGTAGATCTGCGCCACCCGCCTGAATACGAACTTAAACCGTCGGATTTATCCGCCGCGAGCAAAGCCAGCCTTATCATTTACGCCGGCTGGGAAATGTTCGCAAAGAAGCTGGCGGAAACCGCGGGGAACGCCGGGGTACAGGTTTTGCAGATCCGCGTTTCCAATGATCCTGGAGACATAAAGGCCGAGGCAAAAAAGATAGCGGAACTCTTGGGTACTACCCCGCGATACGAGACCTGGGTCGCAGGCTTTGACGAGTTTACCGCAACGCTTCGTACCGATATTCAGGCGGTCTATGCCGGTAAACCGGTAGTGGTCAACAGTATGCAGACACCCTTTATAAGCTGGCTGGGCTTCGACATTGCCGGTGAATACGGACCCGCTGAACCTTCCCCCGCCCTGGTCCTCGAAATGGTCAATATGAAGCCGACTCTGGTCATTGATAATTACCATAACGCCTCAGGGCTGCCCATTGCGGAAGCGGCAAAGGTCCCCTATGCCGAATTACTCAACTTTCCGGGAAGAGACGGCACACGGACTATAGAGGATGTGTTCCGTTATAATGCGGCTGCCCTTTTGGGGGTACAATAGCATGAACGCCGCTGCCGTCATATCAGCACGGGATCTATCAGCAGGGTACGGAAAAACCACCGTATTGAAAAACCTATCCCTAACCGTAGAGGCAGGGAGCGTTACCGGGTTTTGTGGGCCAAACGGTGCAGGGAAATCAACCTTTGTAAAACTGTGCCTGGGTATGCTGCGGCCTGCTTCGGGTAGTATCAGCGTGCTGGGCGGCAGGCCCTGGGGAATGGGCGGGCGGAAAATCCGGCTACAGATTGGCTATGTGCCGCAAAATACCGCAGGAGGAACCCTCCCGGTTACGGTGGAGGAGTCGGTAAGCATGGGGCTTTACGGCAAGCTGGGCTTTTTCCGCTCTTTATCGTACAAAAACCGCCTATCCGTAGAACGGGCAATGGAAGCCTGTGGTATTGCGCATCTGGCAAAAAAACGGGTGCAGGAGCTTTCCGGCGGCCAGGCCCAACGGGCGGCAATTGCCCGCGCCCTGACACCGGACGCGGAGATATTGCTACTTGACGAACCGACCTCAAACCTTGACACAGACGGCCGCATGGAACTGCTGCATATCATAAAAGAACGGCAGGAGTACCGCCATATTACGGTACTGATGGTGTCCCATGACGAAGCGGCCCTCAGTGAATGCAGCCGGATGTACCGGTTTGCTGAAGGCAGGGTAACGAAACTATATGACTGAACTTTTTGCAATGCCCTTTTTCGCCAGGTCGCTGCTGGTGCTTGCTGCAAGCGGCGTAGCATTTCCAATCCTTGGCACCTTTATCCTTAATCTGGAACTTATTGCTGCCCGGTTTGCCGTCATGCACGCGGCCCTCCTTGGTGGCGCGCTAGGGCTTTTAGTGGGACTCAATATCTCGCTCATGTCCATAGCAGCCGCAATCCTGGCGGGTATAGGCATCGCCCTTATCAGCTACCGAGGCAAAGTAAGTGCCGGTGGTTCCCTAGGCTTGATTATGACCGTATGTATGGGCCTTGCCTTCATTATTTTTTATAAGAGTAATGTCCAGGCCGTTACCGCCTTTAGCCTTTTCTGGGGGAATATATTAAGCCTTACGGATAGTGATGTGCGCCTTGCCTTTGCGATAGCGGCGGGGATCTTCATCTTGCTCATCGCCTGTTATAAGGAGATACATATCGTGCTTTTTGACCGGGAGCTTGCCTGGGCAGTGGGCGTCCGCGCAAAACTGGTATACGCCTTCATCATGCTTTCAGTCTGCCTCGGCGTGGCAGTGGCGATGCGCGTTACCGGGGCTTTACTGGTAGATGCCGTGACATTACTTCCCGCCCTGGCGGCGCGGCGTCTGGGCAGATCCTTCAAGGCCCTCATTCTCTTGGGCTCGGCTTTCGGACTCACGATGAATATGAGCGGGTTTGCCCTTTCATTCGCACTGGATTTACCGGTAAGTTCAGGCATCATCGTTACAGGCGGTATTACGATTCTGTTAATGCGGATAGCTGATAACGGGTGGAATCAGTTTTTCAGGAGGAAAACATGAGCAAAGAACAGTTTTTTAACGAACGGGCGGAGATATGGGACGAAATTTCCAAATACGATATGACAAAGGTCGATTTATTGACCCGCCTTTTACTCATACAGGAACATGACACGGTTCTTGACGTTGGTACCGGGACGGGGGTTCTTCTACCGGTGCTTGCAAAATACACCGCCGGAAAAAACATCACTGCAATTGACAGCGCCGAAAAAATGATAGCCGTAGCCAGGCGGAAATTTGAAAGCCTGGGCTGCTCGTTTATCATGGGAGACGCCACTCTTTATCCGTTCCCGCCTGAATCGTACAATGTGATCGTCTGTTATTCGGTTTTTCCGCATTTTGAGGATAAACTCCAAATAATCATGCATCTGGCGGAGGCGTTGAAAAAAGGCGGCCTTCTTGCCGTCCTTCATTCAAGCAGCAAAGAAAAGATAAACGGCGTTCATGTGCACGCCCACCGTGACGTGATGATGGACAGTTTGCCCCCGGCAGACGCGGTTGCCGGCTTAATGCGGAAACTGGAACTGATACCCGAAGCGGTTATAGACAACAGCGCGATGTATGCCGTCTATGCCCGCAGGCGCTGGAACCCGGCGGGTATCAGAAAGCCGAAGGATTGACGGCGCGCCGTCATGATGCTATGAAGGTGGATGGACAGGGCAAGTTTTCATAGAAAAACAAAGCTCGAAGAAACAGGTAAAGCGCACGAAGTGTTTTTATTATACCTGCCGCCCTATGCTCCCGATTTTAATCCCATTGAAAAGACATGGGCGAACAGGACCGGTCGGATTAAACCCCTTGATTATGAATTCGACGCTCTGGAAATGGAGGATCTCCACCCGGTTCCTCCATTTCCACTAATCCACGGGAACGGCTTGATCGGATAGTGTGGTGTTCGGATGAGCGCTCCCAAAGGCCCTCTCTATGGGGGAAGCCGGCTTTCAACCTGGAGCGCTTCTGCTTCCAAAAAGATGGATCTAAAAATAGCCGCAGCACGGCGGTACGCTTCTGTGGCCTCAGGGGATTTACCCATTTTTTGGTATACATCCC
>JAITJW010000080.1 GCA_031278715.1 Treponema sp.
GCGACGATGTCGGAAGCGGCGTTAGAGACGGTATTAAAAGAGTGTGGACTTATTAACAAATGGGAGACGAGAGGCCTTGAAAAGGGCCTGAAAGAAGGCATGGGAAAGGGCCTGGAAAAAGGCCGTGGGGAGGCAATAAGAGGGCTGCAAAAATACGGAATGGACCCGCAGGAGATAGCCAAAGCCCTTGGGCTGCCCCTGAGAACGGTGCTGCAGTACCTGAAGACCAAATAGACAAAGTTCGGCACGCCTCAAAAGCCTGGAACTTTCCACCCAGAGTCCGGGAAATCAGTAAATGCGGCTTTCCTTCGAGTTTTCGTAGTAGTCCGGGTTGTTCCCCAGTTTTTTCAGCACCCCCAGGCTTACCTGGTTGATTTTTTCCAGCACAGCGGCGGGCAGCTTCAATTCCGCCGCCCGGATATTTTCATCCAGTTCCCGTTCATTCCGGGACCCGATAAGGGCGCAGGCAATACCGGGATTGGCCAGAACCCAAGCCACCGACAACTGAGCCACGGAAACCCCCAGTTTCACTGACAATTCCCGGAGCAGCGCCACAGTTTGAAACACCTCTTCCTCCGCCCCGGCCTCGTAATGGCGGGAAGTCCCCTTCCCCCGTTCCTGGGCAAAATGCCGGGAATGGGCCTGGTGGGGCGGTACATCACCGGCGGTCCCGTAGATCCCCGCCAGTACCCCCTGCTGCAGAGTCATGGAAGCGATGATCCCGATACCCTGTTCCGCGCAATAGGGCATAATCTCCGCCTCAATCGCACGGGAAATAATGTTGTAGGGCATCTCGTTCACCGTAATGTCGGAACAGAAAACGGCAGCTTCCTTCAACTGTGTAATACCGTAGTTACTTACCCCAATATGCCGTATCTTCCCTTCTTTTTTGAGATCCCCCAGCGCCGCAAACGCCTCCTCCGTAGCAGGAGGATGAGCGATAACATCAGGGTCCCCCGTAAAGTGCTTAATCCCCAGCGGATTGATAGGCCAATGCATCATATACATATCAAGGTAATCCGTCCCCAGATTGCGGAGGGAAATCTCACACTCCTCCTTAAGCGCCTTCCGGTACGCCCTGGCAGGCGAAACCTTGGAAATGACAAAGGCCCTCTCCCTCAGCCCCTTAAGCGCCTTCCCCAGGGAAACCTCGCTGGCCCCGTCATTGTACATCCGGGCCGTATCAAACACCGTAAGACCCTTCTCAAGCGCCACACGGACCACCATGTCCACATCCTTCTGGTTCTGGTCCCCCCAGTATTCACCGCCGCCAAAAGCCCAGCAGCCAATACCGATACGGCTCAACAAAAGCTGTTCCCCGTTACACATGCACATGGATATATAGTATTTGTGAACACTCGTCAAGATCATGGGCTAGCAGCCTGCTATAGATGTGAACCGGGAACGGGAACGCCGCATCAGGGACATTCACGGCCTCAAGCGGGATGTCCGCCCGATTCTCTGGTTTGAACAGATACCCTGGCACGAACTCAACGGGACCGGGGAACTCACCCTGCGCTGCGAAGGGGACTTTGTCAAGGGCAAAAAAGGCGCTTGGCCGCTCCGGTCGATGCTTTTTTTCACCACGCCTTTCGTCATCGCCCGCTAAACACGTGATGCCAACAACTGTTCAACCAGTTCCATAGACGCACAGTCCTCCTCCGCCCGGGCAGGATCGGTTCCGGCGGGGTTGGCAAGGACGGTTTCCACAAAGCGCCGGTCTTCGGCATCGTAACCGTAATATACCTCGTACTTGTCGCTGCCCGCCAGGGCAAGGCCGTCAAATTCAAGTACCTCCTGTTCTCCGGCCCCCGCCGCAGAAAGGCTCTGACCACCGGGTTCAAGCGTGCGGAGTATCTTCCCGCCGCAGAAAGGACCGCCGAAACCAAGATCAATATAGGCGGAAGCCCCCGGCCCGTGGAGTTCAAACTGATGGACCCGTCCGCCGGTACGGTAATTGGCCCGGACCACGGCGCTAACACCGTTGTCAAAAGCCAGGGCGGAATACCAGGCTTCTCCCGTATTCGTTTCCGGGTTGACCTGTTCCAGCGTTGAGGCCCGCAGCGCCCTGGGGGAAACACCGGAATCCCCGGCGGCCAGATGCCGCAGCAGATCGATGACGTGGATCACGTCGCAGACAAAGGCGCTGGCACAGCCGCCGTAAAAGGCAGGAGAACTGTTCTTGTAAAAACGGCCTTCCACGTGGGTTATGGGGCAGATTTTTCGCATGGTGGCGGCCATCTCCGTAACCAGGGGAATAAACCGGCGGTTAAATCCCACATGAAGGACCCTCGCCCGGGTGGCCGCCAGTTCTTTTAAGGTCTTCGCCTGGAAAAGGCTCGTCCCCATCGGTTTTTCCATGAATACGTGTTTTCCGGCACGGAGGGCGTCGGAGGCGACACGGAAGAGGCCGTCCGGCGGAACAAGGACATACACCGCGTCAAGGCCGCCCTGACGCAGCATGTCATGATAAGAACTATACGTTTTTGGAATACCGAATTTACCGGCCGCCTCTTGTGCCCGTTCCGCTATCAAGTCGCAGACGGCGCATATCTGCACTTCCGGAATTGTCTTGAGTACCGGAAGGTGAATACCCTGGGCAATTCCGCCCGCACCAACAACGCCTATGTTCAGTTTTGCCATAGGAAAAACTACTCGGTCTTGGGCTTGCGGCCGCGGGGTTTCTTTTCAGGTAGCTCTGCGGAGGACGCCGCAGCCTTGGCGCCGCGCTTTGCGGGAACAGCCTTGGCCGCCTTTTTTGCCGCTTCTTCAGGATCGATAATCGCTGCGGTAGGGGCATTCTTCTGGATCGATTTAATACCTTTAAGGCACGCCGCCCTGGTTTCATACGCCTCACTTGCGGCGATAATCTCCCCGTTGCTGGCTTTGAGGTGGAACCGGTACTGTTTTTTCCGGTCAATAAAAATTTCAAATTTTGCTGCCATCTGGAACTCCTTTATGGATTTTATATGTAAGCCGGCTTCAGAACCTGGGTTGATTTTGAAACAGCTTCACATGATTATAAGAACTTGGAGAATCTTATACAAGGCTATCATGAGGCCTTTCAGATTTTCCGGTTTTCCCGGGCGGCACGGAAAAAAGCTTCAATGTTTTCCGGGGGGACGTCCGGCCCGATGCCGTTGGAGGGGGCGATAACAAAACGTCCGTACCGGCCAAGCAGGGTCCTTATCTGCCTGACATTTTCTTCAACCTCTTCCGGCTTAGCCCGCGGCAATACTTCCTGGTTACAGATCCCGCCGAAAAAAGTGATCTTATCCCCGTAATCTTCCACAAGCCGGTCGAGGTCCAGGGCCCTGGGCTGGATGGGGTTGAGAACATTTACCCCTATTTCGATAAGATCGCCTGCAATTTCCATGATATTGCCGCAGCTATGGTGGATCATGGGGAGACCCGCATTACGGTACACCGCCACGATCCGGGCAAGGCGGGGCTTAAAAAATTTTCTCCACACTTCGGGAGCCATAAGCATGGAAGTCTGCATTCCGTAATCATCCACGGTACGGCCGCAGTTTACTCCCAGCTTGAGATACCGTTGCGCCAAGGCCACATGGAAACCGGTAATTTTATCCAGAAGATCCAGGACCAGATCTTCTTCGGTAAGCAGATCCATCAGGAAATTCTCAAAACCCCGGAGCATATAAGCCCGTTCAAAAAGGGTGGAAAAATGATAGGCCGTTACAATATGGCTTTCTCCGTAGCCGGAACGGATAAGGGATTCCGCATAATCAAGATAACCGGAAGCCAGAGGATCGGGGAACCGGTAATTTTTCAGGTCATCCCAATCCTTGATGGGACTTTCACAAAACATCAGATCCTGGGATGTGTCCCAGCCGCACTGCCATTCATCGTAGAGTATGTTACGGCCCCGGTAATCCATGGTTTTCATCGCCAAAACAGCGCCGTCCATGTAGGCATACAGGACATGGTTTTCAAAAAAAGGGAGCAGTTCCACATCGCTTACCCGGTTCACCCCCCGGCTCTGCAAGAAACGCCGCAGTCCACGGGCGGTAAAATCGCATTGGACAGGAAGCATATCAATATCCTGCCCGAAGGCACAGCGGGTAAACCGTTCTTTCGGGGTCAGCCGGGCGCTCATATATTCTCCTCTCAATTCAGATTCAGGGGGTAGCGGCCGTATGTGCGGCCTGCCTCGTAAAGGGCAAAAACATTGCGGTTCGGTATGTCGTCATGAACACTATGATCCGATCCCAGGCAGTACCCGCCGCCGGGTCCGGCAATGGCGATACATTCCTTAACCTGGGCCGCCACTTCTTCGGGGCTGCCTTTTACCAGAAGGTATTTATTATCCACATTGCCAAAGATACAGATCCGGCTGCCGTATTGGGTTTTGATCTCCCCCAGATCCATGCCGCTGGCCCGCTCTATGGGATGCAGTCCTTTTATACCCAGGTTAACCGACGGTTCCACAAAGGGCTGAATATGGCCGTCGCTGTGCATGACAAGGGGAATCCCTATTTCCTGCGCCGCATCAACCATGCGTTGTATCTGGGGGGCGAAATACCGGTGAAAGAGCGCCGGGGAAAAAAGCGGGGCCGTGGAGGAACCGTAATCGTCCGAAAAAAGCAGGGCATCGGCCCCCTCCCGGCCCATGATCCTGAATGCAGCTATGGAAAAATCCGTTACCGCCGTCAGAACTTCGTCCACAAAATCAGGCTCGTCAAACATGAGCAGGGAAAATGCTTCAATGCCGAACAGCATCCATGTTCCCGAATAAGGACCCCGCATATTTCCCACTACCCCCATACCGTTGGAGCGGGACATCTTCATCACTTCCTTAAAGCCCTTCCAGCGGAACGGGGCCGCCGGGTCTGGCAGGGAATAGTTTTTCCAGTCTTCGTAATTCGCCAGGGGCGGTTTGACCACCGCATCAATGGGCCAGGTGGAACTTTCTTTCTGGCAGGTGATACCCCATTCGTCGGTATAAACATCCTCCCGCGTGTTTTCAGGACGGAACCCCGATACTCCCGGTATGGGCATAAAGGCAAAGTCATATCCTATTTTTTCATAACAGCTAAATACACTCTCCGGATCAAATGTCTGCGGCACATAACCTAAAACTTCCTGAAACAGGGGCCGGGAATAGACACATTCAAAGATGGGTACCGTGTCGGGCTCCTGGTGGTTCAAAGCACAAACAAGACGTTCTTTTCCAGTCATTTTTATTCCTCCTTTATGATGGCGCCTTCGATTTTTCGTATCCCATCCTGCCCTGAAATATAGTAGACCAGCAGTACCGAATCGTCCGGCAGCTGCACCGCATGGGAATAGCCCAGGTCGCCGTTGGGAGCGTCATCACAGACGATAAACTCCGGCGCCTTTTCAATATCCGAAAGTTCTCCGCCGCAGAGTTTTGCCCGGATACCGAAGGGTGTATGCCGGTAACCGTAGTGCAAAAAAACTTTACCGCTGCGGAGTTGAAGCGCATGGAAACAGTTGCTCCCCAAAACAGAGGGAATTTCCCGTGGCGGCGCAAAAGTTTTACCGTCATCTTCCGACAGGGCAATATGGAGGTTCAGATAGGTATCCTCAAAATTCACCCCCGGTTTCTTAAAATCCGACTGGGTACGGATAAGGCCGAAAATGCGGCCCGATGCGGTACGAAACAGGTTTGGCTCCAGAAAGTTTTTTTGGGGGTCGCTGGCCATTTCACTGTACAATTCCCAGGTCTCCCCCCGGTCGGAAGATTTGAGAACACCGCAGCTTGCAAGGTCTCCGGCTTTTTTACAGCCGTAGAAGGGTAACAGCAGGTCTCCTCCGGGCAGTTCCAGAATATTCCCCCGGACCGCGGAACCGGGAACATAACCTTCCGGCATAATCACCGGCCCCTGTCGCCAGGTTTTTCCCCGGTCATCGGATATATTGATGTGAAAACCGGTATTATAACTATCCCACAATCCTTTCCTGGTACGCCCGTAGATCCTGTAGAGTTCTTCCCCCCAAATTTCCGCCCCTTTGCCTTCGGGAACAAGCTGCCAGCGGAAACAGCTTACCAGAATACGGCCATCCTGAAGCACCGTTACGCAGGGATCCTGCTCGCTCTGCTCGTCATCCAGCACTGTGTGGAGTTCCGTACCAAAAGTTTTCCCGCCGTCCTGCGACAGGATATATACGTCCCTGGCGCTAGGGTCTATGTGGGTATAATTACCCCATTCCTTCTGCCGTTCCCTGGCATGCCGGAAAAAACAGGCCAGGGTCGTTTTGTCAAGCCATGCCACATTGGGAAAGGCCACATATTCCCCATCCCGGTATATGGTTTTTCGTTCCAGTAGTCGCAATTATATTCTCCTTTATTTTAACCTTTAATGCCCGAATTCACAACGCTTTGTACAAAGTACTTTTGACAAAGAAAAAACATAACAATAATCACCGACATGGATACTACATTGGCAGCCATAATAGCCGGCACATTCGATGTTTGTTCATTTGAAAAATATTTTACCGCAAATGGCAGGGTAAAAAGTTCCCGGCTCTGAATATACAAAAGGGGCCGTTCATAATCATTCCATGTCCACAGGAAATACATAAACAGCAGTGTTGCTATGGAAGGCTTAACACAGGGCAGCATGATGCTCCAGTAAATACGAGGATGGCTTGCGCCGTCAATTTTTGCCGATTCAAGAAGTTCATTCGGCACGGTGATCATATTTTGCCGCATGAGCATTACCCCGAAGGCGCCGCCGAAAAACAGGGGCAGCCAGAGGGCGGTCAGGCTATTCACCAGTCCCAGGGTACGGTAAATGATAAATGTCGGCAGCATGGTAACCATGCCGGGGATCATGGTGGTGGACAGCTTAAGCAGGAACAGTTTATCCCTGCCAAAAAAATTGATCTTTGAATAGGCGTAGCCCGCCAGGGTACAGGAAAAAAACGTTCCTACCAGGGCCATAGCCGCCACAAAAACCGAATTCCGGTAAAATGTAAGAAACGAAAATTCACCGGCAAAGAGATGCATATAACCGGCCACCGTAGGATTTTTTGGTATCCATTCAATCGGGAAGGCGTACACATCGTTTACCCCCTTGAAAGATGCGGAAATCATCCACAGAAAAGGGAAAACACAGAGCAAGCCTCCAATCCACAGGAGGATTGAAAGAAAAATTTTAAGGGCCCGCGTCCGGGCTTTTATTATCCGCTGTCTGCTGAATTTAACGTTCATAAGTACCCCTAGCAATTTGTTGCGCCTCGCGCATAAAACCTCAAGGCCAAATAGCTGCGCCATTTGGCCAGTGCAACAGGCTGCTAAAAATTAACAACCCATTTTTTCTGTCCTATCCATTGAACCAGGGTGATGATCAGAGTTAAAAAACAAAGCACCCAGGACAGGGCCGCCGCATAACCACTACGGTAATTTACAAAGGCGGAATTATAAATATAAAGAGAAATAGTATAGGCGGCAGTACCAAAGCCGCGGCCCCCGGGGGTCAGTACCTGTACCAAAAGCCACATCTGCAGGCTGGAAATAACCCCCAGGATAGCCACAACAAAACTAACCGGGGTCAGCATGGGCACGGTGATAAACCGGAATTTATGGAAGGCATTACCCCCGTCAACAGAAACTGCTTCGTAGTAATCCTGTGAAATGCTTTGTAGTCCCGCAGAATACATGAGCATATAATAACCAAGATTCTGCCAGATAATAATTACCATTACCGCGGGCATAAACCATTTGGTAGAGGAAAGCCAGCCAGGTAAACTTTCTCCAGGCACCCCCAGCCATTTGAAAAACATATTAATGGGCCCTTCGGTGGGATGGAACAGGGCGCGCCAGACCGTGCTTACCGCTACCACATTGGTAACATAGGGAAGAAAATAAAAGGCCCGTACCGCCGGCTTCCCGTAAACACTCTGGTTCAGAATGGCGGCGATAACCAGGGCAATGATCATGCAAAGGGGGACCGACAACAGGAGAAAAAGGTTGTTTCGTAAACAGATGTAAAGATCCGTAGAACTGAACAGTCTGAGGTAATTGGTAAAACCGGTAAATTTGGCGTTATTAAAACCCCGGAGAAGATTCCAATCCGTAAGGCTCATCCCGAAAGAAAAAGCAACTCCCCCAAGGGTAAAAACCAGGAAACCAACCAGATTGGGCAGGATAAAAAGATAGCCCCAGAAATTCTCGGCAAGTCTGCTCTGCCGCCTACGCCGTTTTACCGGCTTTCCGGACTCATTCATAAGCTCCTCCTCATGGCCGGTTAAAAAAAATGACGGCAGGAACCGTCCTGCCGCCGCTTTGCCGGAGAAAAGATATCTTTCCGCCGGATCATTTGGTAGTACCGCTTATAAATTGTCAATAATTTCCTGGGCACGCCGGGTAAGTTCCCGGATAAAGGGGTCCAGGGCCATTTCGTCGTTCAGGTAGACCGGAAGCTGTTCCTCAAGCAGGGAATCCAGAGAGGGAATGATACCGAGGAAATCCGTATCCAGAGGATACACTCCCAGAAACGAATCGTTAGGTACCGTTACGGCCTTGATGGCCGTGGACACCGGATAAATATCCGTATGTTTAACCCCTTTGGAGTCGGTAAAGTTGGTAAAGGTCCCTACCGCGGTTTCCATGTTGCTTTTGGAGTAGATGGGCATATACACACCGTTGATATCGAAGTTGTCGTTGCACACAAAACGCATAAACTTGTAGGCTTCGGTTACATTTTTTGCGGTGCTGGGAGCATAAAAGGCTCCGGCCAGTTCGTTGTAGGAAGCGGCGCTTTTATCGGCCTCTTTTAATACGGGCAGTTCCGATACCCCCAGTTCAAAGGTCAGCTTACCGGCGC
The DNA here is from genome assembly GCA_031278715.1 of Treponema sp. Taxonomy (GTDB): domain Bacteria; phylum Spirochaetota; class Spirochaetia; order Treponematales; family Breznakiellaceae; genus JAISFT01. The sequence goes on from JAITJW010000080.1 coordinate 8,814, forward strand.
CGGGATCGTTAAACTGGAAACCCTGAAGCCATACCAGGGTAAAGGGACCGTCAAGGATGAGGGCCGTTTCCCCCAGCGCCAGGGAACGACGCCGGTTCAGGCTTTCCGCCGCATACGTAGCAACGGTGGGCGCCAGTTTTTCTACCTGGGCATAATCGTGGTAGAATTTGATAGTGTCCTTAAAACGCTGATCGTCAAAATTGGGGACAATTCTGCCGCCCTCTTTTTTAACCATCTGCCAGCCGGCTACCGATGCCGCTCCGTAGGTAATCTGTACCCAGAGGGCCTGCAAACAGGCGGGCCACTTAAGACCGGGCACGGCCCTGAACTTTTTGGACACCTCAAGGAATTCGGCCTGGGTCATCTGGTCCGGCACGGTAATACCGTACCGATCCGCCAGGGTTTTGTTGTAAAACACCTTAAAGGTATTTCCCGCACGGGGTACACCGTAGATATTGCCCTGATAGGCAACGGCGTTGGTGCCCAGCTTCCCGTAATCGGCTTCAAAATCGTCCCCGTTTGCCCTGATGGCGTCATTGAGGGGCAGGGCAGCGCCGTTTACCGCACGGCGCATCAGATCACTGGTGGTAAGATACGCCAGATCGATCTGCTGTCCCCCGGCAATCAGAGTATCCAGCCGGGCCAAACCATCGGTATCGGCTATGGAACCCAATTCCTGATAGTCAATGGTAACATGGGGATTTGCCTGTTTGTACCGGGCAATAAGGTTGGCCGCAGTCCCGTTGGCCTCGAAACCAAAACCGACCCATTTCAACGTAACCGGATTGGACGCCGAAGCCGCCTGTCCGGTGGAAGATGAACCGGTCTGCCGGCCACCTGCAAAGATCAATGTTCCTGCTGCCACGGCAAAAACAACTGTTAGCATTACAGCTTTTTTCATAACAACCTCCATAAATTTATATTTATTATACCACCGGTTTTGTAAAAGTCAATGGGGGCAACTCTGTGGTTGTGATTACCGGTCCGGTTATAATTTCAGAGCTGAAGCTGTTCCAAAATGTCAGATTTTGGAACAGACCCCTTAAAATCGGCTTGTTCGGAAACTTCAGTTTCTGCGTCCTCTGCCGCTTGAAGATAGTCAATTCAAAAATGAACCGGGCTTTGAAACAGGCTCAATTGCTTTCTTTCGAAATATGGAGTACGGTGGGAATGGTTTTACTGTAAAGTCAAAAACGGCCAGGTTAAGGCGGTGGGATTGACCCGGGAGGATCTGGATGGAAAGGGCATCGTGGGAACTGGCCCGGAACGCGTTGAGCATCGAATCAAAGGCTCTAAAAACACTGGAGGCCATACTTGAAGAGGAATCCTTTGGCCGGGCGGTGGACGCCCTGAAAAACGCACCCCGGATTGCCACATCGGGCTGCGGCCATTCGGGGATCGCCTGTATGCACCTGGCCCACCTTCTCTGCTGTATCGAACGGCCGGCCCGGTATATTTCCCCGGCGGAGGCGATTCACGGGGGTATGGGTTTTGTGCAGTCCGGGGATGTTCTGCTTTTAGCTTCCCGCGGCGGCAGAACTGCCGAATTACTGCCCATGCTGGGAATTGGCAAAGAAAAGGGGGCCGTTCTTATCGGCGTTACCGAAAACGGGGATTCACCCCTGGGCCGGGAAACCGACATTTGGCTCAGAATCCGGGTAGACCGGGAAACCGATCCCGACAACACCCAGGGTACAACCAGTTTTTGTGTAATGAACAGTCTTTTTGACGCCCTTCAAACGGCGCTTATCAGCGAAACAGGCTACGGCAGCGAACAATTTGCCCGTATCCACCCCGGCGGGGCTGTGGGGGAGCGGCTCACGGGGCGGGGAAAAACCGTTTAATCCCGGTTTTCTCCGCCCGTTGATGTATGTGCCGGTTCTGGAGGAAACAGTAGAATTCCCCCAAAATTCTCCGTTATAGTAGTCTCAGGAGGAGGTAGTATATGGCTGATATGCAAGAACGTGCCCCGCTGAATTTTGAGACGGTGTGGACGATGTTTCAGGAAACCGGCAGAAGATTCCAGGAGACCGACAGGAAATTCCA